>DUTX01000057.1 GCA_012841865.1 Acholeplasmataceae bacterium
CGGACGGTAGTTTCAAACTTACTCAAGTCAAAGGTAATGTTGTCTTTAAAAATGTAAATTTCGGATATGAACCCGAAAGAACAGTTCTTCATAATGTGAGTTTATATGCCAATCCCGGCCAAAAAATTGCTTTTGTTGGTGCGACCGGGGCCGGTAAAACAACAATTACAAACCTGATCAATCGCTTTTATGATATAACAGAAGGTGAGATCATTTATGACGGAATTGATATTAAAAAAATTAAAAAAGCCGATTTACGGCGTTCACTCTCTATGGTCTTACAAGATACTCATCTATTTACCGGAACAGTCAAAGAAAATATCCGTTACGGCCGTTTAGATGCAACCGATGAAGAAGTATATAAAGCAGCAAAGCTTGCGAATGCGCATTACTTTATCTCCCATCTTCCTCAAGGGTATGATACACTTCTAACTAATGACGGCGAAAATCTCTCCCAAGGACAAAGGCAACTCCTTGCAATTGCCCGGGCTGCCGTTGCGGATCCTCCGGTACTAATTCTTGACGAAGCAACATCTTCCATTGACACCAGAACCGAAAAACTAATCGAAAAGGGAATGGATAAACTTATGGAAGGAAGAACAGTCTTTGTAATCGCCCACAGGCTTTCCACAGTCCGCGATTCAAATGCAATTATGGTCTTAGAAAATGGTAGCATAATCGAGCGCGGTAGCCATGAAGACTTAATCCAAGAACAGGGAAGATATTATCAACTTTATACCGGAATGTTTGAACTAAGTTAAAATAGTCCTCTTCATGAGGACTATTTTCATTTTCTGATTTCGATTAAAAAATCACGATTCTGAAATTCATCATAGATATTGTAGGTAATCCCTTTTGAATTAAGAGCTTCCTTAATTTTCTTAAATTCCTCTAACCCGCCTTCATGACCAGTGTAACAGGCAGTGGTCATTATCCCACCGGAATTTAATATCTCATATGCTTTTAAAATTGCTTCAAAGGAATTATGAGCGAAGGTGCGGACTTTTCTGTCACTTCCCGGTAAATACCCGAGATTAAACATAATCGCATCCGCTTCCTTCACATATTGATTGATCCTTTTAAAATCATCATTAATCAAGTAAAGATTTTCAAAGCCTTCCGTTTTCGCTCGGGTTCTTTTTATTGCAAGTTCTTGAATATCAAAAGCATATACTATTTTGAAATGTTCAAGCAAAAACAAAGTATCATACCCGTTTCCACAAGTCGCATCCACAGCAATATCTTTGTTTAAGCTACCTAAGATTAATTCATGAGCCTTTGTAACAATTGTAGACATTTTTCACCTATTTCTTCAAAACCTGATAACGCAATACTGTTTTTAATTTATCCTCTTCAACTTTTCTTGGATCCGATAAATATATCTCCCGATGAACTAGGGTTTTAATTGCAAGATTGTTGTTTTCAATAAAATCTTTCATTTTATTAAAACTTCTCGGTTCATCATCGTAGGAACCAATATGCAATATTTGGACTGATAAACCGTCCTCTATTTCCTCAAAAGACAATTCTCTTAATAAAGGATTAGCTTTTTTCTTACTAGCGATATTAAATGCTTTCATAAAGACTTCAGTGGTTACAAATTCCGGTTGTTTGATCATAATTTTATAAAGCAATTCGTCTTTATTTAAGCTTTTTGTTTTTCTTCCCTTTTCGGTCAAATCCCATAAACCCTCTAAAGGATAAACTGTATATTCAAAATATCCTTCCGGAGTAAAACCGTTTCTCGGCATCATTCTGATTGTATAAGCGATGGAGTAAAGCGCTTCAACCCGCTTTTTAAAATCATCATTATTGGGGTTACCCATTCCTTTTATGCAGATAAATTTTGCTTTCGGAACTTCTAAAAGTTCAGGATCCTCGCTTGGTAAGTAGAGATGCTTTTCTTGTTTTCGCCATTCGTATTTCATCTTTATTTCCTTTCATTTTCCTCTAAACTATCTATAATATATCATTTTCTTATAAAAATATAAAGACATTTAAAAATAAAACCAGGTTAGCTAGCAACCTGATTTTATAAATTATAAAGGCAAATCTTTCTTATCAAACTTTATAATACCAATCGCATATGTGAGGATGGCAATTCCCAGCAAGATAATAAAACCATAAATATAGGTTCCGCCTTCAAAAATTGCGGTAACATCAAATAAGGAGATTATTGATGTATAGTTAAAGAAATTCATTGCATTAATTCTGAGCGCTTCAGGAATACTACTTGAACCAAATAAACCTAAAATGGTTGATACTAAGAAAAACATCGAAAGCCCGCCGCCGACACCGACTGCATATTTGCTTCTGTTAAACCAAGCAGAAGAAAAGAAACAAATGCCGCTGATGGCAATCATCGTGACTAAAGCACCGATGTTTAGTTTCAACATTTCACCAAAGGATATTGTGTTTTCTGCACCAACTATTGCTGTTGTAATAATACCTACCGCTCCGATAATCAAAAACATTAAGATTAGTGAACCGATTAAAAACACCATTTGCGTGATTGTAACTTTCCTGCGCTTTGTTGGTGTTGATAAAACATAAGCCA
>DUTX01000185.1 GCA_012841865.1 Acholeplasmataceae bacterium
CAATAAGATCCTGCTGCAGACTGGGGTCGAGTTCAGTAAAGAATGCACTGTAGCCGGCAACCCTAACGATGAGGCCTTTATATTGCTCAGGATTTTTAACTGCATCTTCAAGAACTTCTCTGCTGATTACGTTAATTTGGTTGTGCATGCCCTTGCGCTGGAAGTAAACCTTCATCATATTGATGAAGTTTTCATCCCCTACTTCTCCCGAAAGTGTCGAGGGTGTAAACTTCATGTTGAGGAGGGTTCCGTTAGAAGCTATGCAATGGTCCAGAGTAGATACTGATTTGACTACTGCAGTCGGACCGGAAACGTCATGGGATCCCCTGGAGGTATGAACAGGAGATACACCGTCTGCTGTCGGTTCTCCGGCTTTCCTTCCATCTGGAGTCGCCCAGTTATTGGCACCGGCAGGGATATTTCCTGATACCGGGTAGAGTCCGGGCTGGAAGATGCCGCCATGAGCTGTAGGCCGTTTTTCCAGGTGCTTGCAGTAAGAGAGAGCAGCGAATCTTGCCAATTCATCAGCATAAAGATTATCGTTGCCGTAATGGGGAACCTTGCTGCTGTTGACAAGGGCGTATAGTGCTTCATAGCCCTCCCAGTTTTTCTTAAGGGCATCCAGCATTTCTGCTCCTGTGACCTTTTTCTCCTCAAATATCAACTGTTTAATGGCTGCTAAGCCATCACCAACATTAGCTGCCGCCAGACCCTGCGGGCCAATAAAGTTATATCTGGCTCCGCCGGCGGTTACGTCAATGCCTTTATCTATGCAGTCTTCGATCAAGAGCGAGAGATAAGGCAACGGCTTTCTGGTCTGGTGGGCGATATCACAGCAGTTGCAGAATCCGACAAGGCAATCCACCCAGTGCTTCATCTGCTTGTCGTAGGCTTCCTTAACTTCTTCAAAGGTTTTAAAATCAGCCAGTGAGCCTGTAGGAATACCGAGCTGCTTCCCTGCGCCTGCGCAAAACTCATAGCGCGGGCACTTATCGCTGCAGTTCAAGCACTTTCCGTTATTTATAGCCAATTCAAGGACCTTGTTCATATTGAAGAAGCACATGTCATGCCAGCCGTATTCACGTCCGCCGGCATCGGGTTCTACGCAGCCAAGAGCGTTATAATCGCGTGCATCTTCAATGGCTCTGCCTCTGTTAGTCATTGAGGGAATAATGACTTCATCATTGAAGAATGACGGTAAGCCAAAGCCCATTTTGGCAACCTTAGTACATTTTACCCACCATTCGTAAGGCTGGTTGGGATGGTGCCTGGTAGTTACCCAGGGAGCCTGCAGTCTGAGATGTGCCAAAGCATCGATGCCCATGAAGCTCAGCTCATTGACAGCATCCTCGCCGCTGGGAGTCACGCCGCCTAATGTCAAAGACGGTCCACCGATTTCCACGCCGCCGAAGGCCTGAGTTGAGCCGGCATCCCTGATCTTGGTTAATTCGCAGACCTTGATCCAGAAGCATTCGATCAGTTCCTGCATGAAATCCTTGGTGTAAGTGCCTTCTGCGATAGCCTTTTTGTAGTAAGGATACATGTACTGGTCAAAGCGCCCGTAAGCAATAGAGTGTCCGTTGCTCTCGATGAGAATGGTAACAGTAATAAACCAGGCCATCTGCAGGGCTTCCCAGAAATCAGTTGGGGGATCTTCTACAATGCGTTCACAAACAGCTGCACATCTGAGCAGGTCTTCTTTTCTTTGTTCGTCTTTTGCTTCAGCAGCCAATCTTCTTGCTTCATCAACATACCTCTGGGTATAAGTAGAAATTGCATCAAGGGCGATCAGCTCGGCGCGGTAGAAGTTATTTTTTTGCACGCCTTCGGGTGTGCTCAGGTCCAATGCAGCCTGCGCCTTTTCGACTTTTTCGCGCATGCCCTTCCAGCCTTTTTCAAAAAGCACTTCAAAACGCGGCGAACAGTGGCCGACACCGCCAAAGAAATAGTTGCCTGGGAAGAATAAGGCCTTGCCGTATGCTGCTTCACCTTTAAGCTCTTCATCCGTCATCAGACTCTTGGCTAGATCGTGAACAGTGTTGCCTTTCCAGTAGGGATGTAAAGATTTGAGGATTTCCTCTGTTTCTTTTGTGTACTCGAAACGGTCACCATCTCTTTTGTTAAAAGGGGCGTTATCGAATTCCTCAACAAACCAATCATAAGAATATTCCGGAAAAACAGGCGCAGACCTGGATGGTGCTGCCATATCTCCGAGGATCAGATTTTCGTTAATGTAAAGCGGAACTTTGCGCAAAACTTCTCTGAATGCTTCAGCACATCTTACGATGTACGGCTTCTCAATGTTATTTTTCATGGTTTCGGTCCAGATAACGGCCCGTTTTTCATCGATCGTGTGCGGAGTATCTAAAAATTGCTTTCTTAGCTTGTTGATCCTTGGATAAGGAGAAAAGTTTCCGTCACCCATTCCTGATTTTCCGGTTCCCCAATCTTTATCAAAAGATTCGGTCCCGTATTCCAACATAGTGTTAGTTATAGCCATTTTCCTGCCTCCTTGGAAATATTTTTGAAAATTTTATTGAAACTTCCCTACAATCTCGGCATCAACTTATACTCATCCCTCCTCTGCCTGAACTTTAAAAAATACTCATTTGTTACATTTATTCTAGCACTACAGCGAAACCTCTGGACAAAAACAATTTCATGTAGTAAAATAGATTTAAGGGTTCGGTGATAAAGTGTTTTTATCAACACACAAGGAAAGCGGTATAGTGGCAAATAGTATTCCA
>DUTX01000006.1 GCA_012841865.1 Acholeplasmataceae bacterium
TAATTTTGCTTACAGGCCCCACTGGGTGCGGAAAAACAACGACGCTATATTCATTTATTAAAGAGTTAAACCAAAATAGTACCAATATTATTACTGTTGAAGATCCGGTCGAATATACAATCGAAGGTGTCAATCAAGTTCAGGTTAATCCCAAAGCCAATGTCACTTTCGCAAACGCCCTCAGAAGCATCTTACGTCAGGACCCGAACATTATTATGATTGGTGAAATCCGGGACGAAGAAACTGCGGAAATTGGCATCCGTTCTGCCATCACCGGTCACTTGGTTTTATCCACCCTCCATACCAATGATGCAGTTGGCGCTATTAATCGTTTGATTGACATGCGTGTTCAGCCCTATTTTGTTGCAGATGCGATTGTCGGTGTTATTGCTCAAAGACTGGTCAGAGTGCTATGTGATAATTGTAAGAAAGAAGAAACAACAAATGAAACTGAGATGAAGATTTTAGGTTTAACAAAACCCCAAAAAATTTTTCATCCCGTTGGCTGTCCTGCCTGCAAATACACCGGTTATAAAGGGCGGACTGCGGTCTCTGAGATATTTTATATGAATAAAAACATTAAAGAAATGATTCAACGCCGTGCCACAACCGAACAAATCCGGAAACAAGCAATTAAAAACGGTATGGTTGAACTTGTGGAAGTTGGAAAGAAAAAAGTTTTAATGGGGATTACTTCGGTTGCGGAGTTGTTAGCAATCACTTCTGACAATGAGTAAACTTTATTCAGATAAAATTTTATAAAGAAAAGTGAAGTAATTAGGACATTTCCTTAACTTCGCTTTATTAATGACCTAGGATATATAAAATTAAAATGAATAGTAATATGAGGGAAGGGTAATTTAACCCTCCCCATTTTTTAACAATTAAACAAACAATAATGATAACTTAAAAACAGAAGGTGGAAATATTTTTTAGGGGGACTAAACGCTTTCCAAGGCGGATGGGAATATTATCCACCTTTTTAATAATTGTTTACGTTTACAGGCACCTATTTTGCTTATATAATACATTTAAGCAGCGAAATATTTTAAAATTTAATAAAGGAGAAGAAATGGCTTGTTGGAAAAACAATTTTAAGAAATTATCCTTTCTGTTTCTGACAATATTAGCGTTGATTTTACTAACATCCTGCAAGAAAGTAGAAGTAGAACTAGCCTACTTTAAAGGAATTACTGCGGAAGGATTATATAATAAAAATCTCTTCTATCGTAATGATTTAGAAATTAAATCTGCCGATCCCCATTGTATTTTTGTTGAACACGGGGAAGAAAAAGGTTGGTTTTATATGTATGCCACCAGTGATTTGCTTGGTTGCGAAGGGATTATGGCTTGGAAATCAAAAGATCTTGCCAATTGGGAAACTGTTGGTGTTGTTTTTGCTCCCGAAGATGATTCCTGGTCTGTTGCAAATATCTGGGCACCAGAAGTAATATATGATGAAGATGATGAACTTTATTATATGTTTTACAGCGCAACTAACAATAATACGAGAGCTGGATACCACAACACAAAGTACTTGGGTCTGGCAACATCCAAAAGTCCTGCCGGCCCTTTTATTCAGTGGACGGGAATAAATTCGGACGGAAATACAATCAAAATCGGCGATCCGATTTTTGTTTTAGAAAACATCGGTTTAGACCATGATTTATACAAAGAAGGAAGAGGTTTCATTGATGCCAGTCCTTTTGTTGATCCTCTAACGAAGGAGAAATATCTTTATTTTACCCAAAACAGGAATGTGGATAAAACTAACCGAATTTGGGGAATGAGGATGAAAGATTGGGCAACACCGGATTATTCGACCGTAAAGGTTCTGACCGAAGTTAATAAAGCTACACCGGAAGGTGGCTTTACGGATGTTGAAGAGGGAATCATTAACGAAGCTCCACAAATGCTTTATCATGAAGGATATTATTATTTAACCTATTCGATTGATAGTGCTTCCTCCAAAACCTATTCAGTTTATCAAGCTGTTTCCGATTCCCCCTTGGGTGAATTTAGGAAATTAACACTTGAAGAAGGCGGACTTGTGTTGGGAGCGGAACTCGGTTGGGATCATGCCTCCGGAAGCGGCCACCACGGGTTTGTTCAGGCAGGGGATGAACTTTGGGTGGTTTACCATCAACATTTGGACCGTAATTATGGAAATACAATGGAGCGCGGTTTAGCATCAGATAGAGTATACTGGGTGAAAAATGAAAACGCTTTTCCGGTTCTATATGCTAACGGCCCCACATATTCCTTACAACCAAAACCGAAAATTGCAAACGGATATTACAATATTGCCAGCATGGCGGAAATTAACGCAACAAATATGCTTCCTACCTCTAAGGTTGAGTATTTAAATGACGGTTTATTACAACTCCATGAATTTGGGATTGTTAAAGAATTTGAGTTTGAAAAAACTTCCACAATTACTTTGAAATTTTCCGATTATCAAAAAATCACCGCATTAATGATCTACAATAGTTATGATTATCAAAAAGCATTTGTTCGGATTGAAAAAATTGAGCTTTCATTTAAAGTCAATAAAACCAAGGGCACTGCTTATATTGAGAAACTTGCTTTTGATTGGGATCTTTATGCAAATGTTTACGAAGAATTCATGCGACCCGGGGGTGCGGTGATTGCGGAATTCAACGAACTTTTGGTTAATAAAATTTCGATAACCATTAAAGCACCCGAAGGAATTGAAGTCGCTGCAATATCTGATATCATTGTGTTGGGTAAGTAGGAGGAAAAAAATGAAAAAATATATCTTGATTATATTAGCTTTCATTTCATTGTTAATGTCAGGTTGTGGCGAAGATGACTTAAGCAGTTTAACCTCTTATATTCTTCCGGAGTATAACGCTGAAAATGAATGGAACAACCCTGAAACCGACCCGGAAATAACAATTGACGGTATGATGGATGAAGAAATCTGGAAGCAAGTGCAGGGAAATGAAGTAGTTTTTTCCTCAAAAGTATCCGAAGATATTCAGATGAGCACGGTTACTTATTTAGGCGAAAAAGGTGTATATTTTGGAATAGTCGTGAAGGATTCGGGTGTTTATTACAGCCCGGACCGGAGGGCATCTCGAAATTCCGGAGCGGAAATCTATGTCAATGAATATGGAAAATACCTTAATGATATTTACACTTTCAGTTTCCGCTTGGTTCCTACCGGAAAAGACGGGGAAATTTATACTGAAACCTATATCTATGACCGGAACGGCGAAACTTCAATCTGGATTGCCCGGCATTTAGCTGCTTCTACCGTTCAAGGAATTATTAATACAAGTTCATGTGAAGGTTATACCATAGAGTTATTTATTCCTTATGAAACTTTAAACATAACTGAAGAATGCGATTGTATTCAATATTTTCCTGCTTTCAATCATGTTGAGTCGATGAGTTCAGAAGGCGAAAGAACCTGGACCGGTTATCCGAATTGTAAAACCCAGTTTCCCTATTCTTGGTTGGTTGTCAGCAATGAAAAAGTCGAAAACCACAAAGAGCTTCACAAGGTTGTAAGAGCCAGGGACGAGTATATGAATATTGACGGAAATTTAACCGAAGAAGAATGGATCGAAACTTATAAATATCAGGTGACAGAAAATCAAGTTACCACCGAAACTACAATTTATTCTCATTTTGGAGAAAAGGGTTTATAAATGAGGATGCAACATATACACTGAAAATACCTGTGGCTTTATTTTGGATCAATCAATACCGCCGTTATCTGGACGCTATATAGTCATAGCATTTTTGATAAGCACATAAATAAACAAGACTATCCTGATTTTGTTAATAAAGGAATCCATCCTCTTACCGAAGCAGAATAGTAATAGAAAAGCTGCCTGATTTAAACAAACGGCAGCTTATTTATTTTTGATAAATAAGTTTTTTAAAATCTGCATATATAGTATTGGTGAAGTTGATGAGAAAATATTTCGGAACTGACGGTATCAGAGGTAAAGCTTATGATTTGCTTACACCAACTCTTGCCTATCAAGTCGGGCTCAGTATGCAACTTTTAGGATGCAAAGAAATTATTTTAGGAAGGGATACTAGAGAATCGGGCGTAGTTTTAGCTGCGGAAATTGAAAAAGGTGCACTTGCTGCCGGGATTAATCTTTATCAAGCCGGTGTTGTTACAACACCGATGCTAGCATATCTCACAAAGAGGAAAAACTCTTTCGGAGTGATGATTACAGGGAGTCACAATCCATATTATGATAATGGAATTAAAATTTTTAAAGCCGGGAAAAAGTTAGCACCGAAAGAAGAAGAGATTATCGAACTGTTTTTGAACGGTATTGGTGCGGTTAAGTTTCAGGAAAAAGGGGAAACAATCCTTTTAAGCGATGGCTTTGAGATCTACAAAGAACTCTATGAAAATCTTATCTTTTATCCAAACCTAAAAATCGGTTTAGATTTTGCGAACGGTTCCGCGTTTGAAATCGGAAAAAGGATTTTCCAAAATCTCGGTTGTTACTTTTTAACCACTGGTGATAATCCCGACGGAACAAATATTAACAAAGATTGTGGTGCGATGCATCCGGAAAACTTAATGAAGCTAGTCAAGGATAATGATTTAGATCTCGGTTTTTCTTTTGATGGGGATGCCGATCGCCTTTTAGCAATAAACCATGACGGTCAGATATTTAACGGTGATTATTTAATATATCTTTATGCTAATTATTTGCTGGAAAAGGGCGATTTAAAGGGCAGAGGTGTTGTGCTCACCCAAATGAGTAATTTGGGTTTGTTTAAAGCTTTAGAAGCAAAAGGAATCAATATTGAAGTGACTGATGTTGGGGATAAATATGTATTTGAAGCTTTAGAAAAAACGGGTTATGTGCTTGGCGGCGAAAACTCCGGCCACATTATTAATTTAAATTTGCTTGAAACCGGCGATGGTTTATTAAATGCGGTTTATCTTTTAAAAATTTTAACGGAAAAGAAACTGAAATTGGAAGATGCCCTTAGAGACCTTGTGATGTATCCGGAAAAATCATTTAACCTAAAAGGAGTTAAAAAGGAAGTTTTAAAACTTTCCGAAGTCGAAAATAGAATTTCTGAGCTCCAAAAGCAAATAGGAAAAAATGGAAAGATTGTGGTCAGGCCTTCCGGAACTGAACCTGTAATTCGAATTTCTGTGAGTGCACCTACTCATGAAGAAGTAGATCGAATTTTGGAAGAAATCATACTTTACTTAAAAAATAAAGCTGTGGAGGAAATATGAATTATGCAATCATCCTTGCTGCCGGCAAGGGAACGCGAATGAAAACGGAGATGCCCCAATGCGCCTATCCTTTAATCCGTAAGCCGATGGTTGCTTATGTTGTTGAAAATGTGTTGGATTATTTCGATGAGGTCATCGCTGTTGTCGGTTATAAAAGAAATGTCATCATGGATATCCTTGGTGAAAATGCCCGTTATGCAATCCAAGAGGAACAACTCGGAACCGGTCATGCTGTCCTAGCTGCAGAAGAACTGGTTCAAGATCTTGCAGGGGATTCTTTAATCTTGTCCGGGAATATGCCGCTTTTAGATGCAGAGATTATTTCCAAAGCATTTCAGGACCATATCAACCGTCGCCATGACTTGACTGTGCTTACAACAATGATTGAAAACCCGCAAGGTTACGGCCGGATTATCAGAAACGAATCAGGTTTTTACTTGGAAGAGATAGTAGAAGAAGAGGAAGCGACGGTTTTGCAGAAGGGGATTAATGAAGTTAACACCGGTGTGTATATTGTAAAAAATGAATTCTTGTTTCCGGCTTTAAAACAAATAACCAATGATAATGCCCGTAAAGAATATTATCTGACTGATATTGTTAAAATCTTACAAAAGGAAAACCGAGTAATCGGATCTTTCAGTATTAAAGAATCTATCAAAGCAACAAGCATTAATGATTTATATACTTTAAGTATAGTGGAAGCAAAACTAAGGCATGATATTAACCGCGAACATATGTTGAACGGAGTTGCGATGATTAACCCGGAGACTATCACCATCGGTCATAATGTCATCATCGAAGAAAATGTGGTAATCCATCCGAACACATATATTACTGGAAATTCTATCATCAAAAAAGGTGCAATCATCGGGCCGAATACAGAAATCCACCAAAGCATTATCGGTGAGCGCGTCAGATGTCGCCATTCCCTGGTTTATAATTCAATCATCCATGAAGAAACAACCATCGGTCCTTTTGCTCATTTAAGAGATGGAGCTCATATCGGCCCTAGAAACAGAATCGGAAACTTTGTAGAGGTGAAAAAAACTACAACTGGTTCAAATACGAAAGCAGCACATCTTGCATATATCGGCGATACGACTTGTGGTTCGAATGTCAATTTTGGTTGCGGTTCGATTACTGTAAACTATGACGGGAAACAAAAATTTCAAACCTTCATCGGCGACGATGTTTTTATCGGTTGTAATGTTAACCTTATTGCACCAATCAGAATTGAGGATAATGCATTTATTGCTGCAGGTTCAACCTTAAATAAGAATGTTCCAAAACATTCTTTAGCAATTGCAAGGGCATATCAAGTCAATAAAGAAAACTATTTACGTGAACATGATATTCACAAACGCAAAGAAGATAAATAGTTAATATCA
>DUTX01000182.1 GCA_012841865.1 Acholeplasmataceae bacterium
GACTCCCATACAGTACAGAAATCAATCCTTAAAAAGTAGTTTTATTTAGTTTTAATATTTATGTCCAATAAATGGGGTTCAGTACAAAACAGCCTGCTTTTTTTATTGTTTATTTATTTTTTGTTTTCTCTTTGCTTTTTCCTGGATTTGATTGCAAATGAAAAGAGATACGCCAACATAACCATGCATAAAGATAAGATGATGATCCAAAAGATTACACCCATTTCATTTTTTTCCCACAGCCATCCGTTTTTTTCGTAATTCAAAAAGAAGTAAGGGACTATTTCACCGTTGAAGTCGACAGAGAATGCAGAGAGGGTGAGGACAAAGATCAAATAGTATAGCGGCATGGCAAGAGCGATTAGTTGTTTGAGTTTTACAAATTCGATTTTGTAATCAAATATAAAGAAATCGATAATCGCAAGAACAGGCACAATCAAGTGAACCGAGAAATTGTCAAAAGATAAAAGATAGCTTGCAGGAAGTGTCGGGGCTAGCAAAGTGAAAAACACCAAAAAAGTAATCGTTATCGCAACAGCTATCGCAAACTTGGCAAGAAGCCAGTTGTTGTTGATTACTATCCTTCCCTTAATGTATTCAAGATAATGAAAGTACAAAAAGACCGCAGTAATAAATATCACCAAAAGATTGCTTTGAATAGTATAATATAAAAACGACTTAAAACTAATCATGAACTGACCTTGGTATATGGTTGCGAAAATGCCGGTAATACCAAAGAGGATAATCAGCGATTTGATGACTAGGCTTAAGTAAAATTGTTTCTTCAGTTCTTTTTCCATTGCTTATTTCTCCTTTGTCTCAATTATAAACTTTTTTCAGGAAAAAAGCAATCGGCTAAACCAAAAACAAATAATCCTTGCTTTTTTGCTATAGATATGTTAAGATTAAGTGAACAAAGAAAAAGAGGTAGGAAATGGGTTTTTGGAGATTGATGTTTTTAATGGATTTGCTGATACCGCTTTTGATGATTATTTATGGTTATGTTTATTCCCAAAGGGCTCCTAAAAAAATCAATTACTTTTCGGGATACCGAACCAGAAGATCCATGCAAAACAAAGAAACATGGGATTTCGCCCACCGTTATTTCGGCAGGCTTTCGCTCGTTTTCGGACTTGTTTTGATGCCTTTGACAATTATTGCCGCGCTGACCTTTAGAAACACGGATGTTGAAACAGTAGGAATAATGGGAACTTTACTCATGACCGGGCAAATTGTTTTTCTCATTATCCTGATTATTCCGACCGAAATCGCTTTAAAGAAAAACTTTGATAAGGACGGTAACCGCAGGACCGATAGATAAAAAAATACAGGAATTTTATTGAATCTATGACAAATGGTTTTTTCGTGTGATAACATTATGGTAGTAATTTTAAAAAAGGAGTAAACAATGAAAACTTTGGGAAATATTATTTGGTTTATACTTGTCGGTTTTTGGTCCTGCTTGATTTGGGCTTTTTTGGGAATATTTTGGTGCATAACCATTTTCGGAATTCCGTTTGGGGTTCAATGCTTGAAAATTGCGGGATTTATGGTCTTTCCGTTCGGAATGAAAATCAAAACCGATTTTGATTCCCATCCGATTGCCAATATTATCTGGTTAATCGTTTTCGGTTGGGAAATTGCCTTGGGGTACGTGATTGCCGGAGTATTACTGTATATAACGATTATCGGAATCCCGTTCGGCAAGCAATGCTTCAAATTGGCTTCAATGTCGCTTTTGCCTTTTGGCGCAACCTA
>DUTX01000058.1 GCA_012841865.1 Acholeplasmataceae bacterium
AGTCCAGTCGGATTAGTATTTCTAGCTGACGAGTATTGCATGAAGTTTTAGCTTTAATGTCATGGAGTAAATCTGTGAAAGTTGGATAGTGGTTATCTCTAAGTTGCCATAATTCATCACCAAGTTGGGATGATAGATATTTTATAGAACCAATACCTTTATATATTGTCTTGCTAGACCTATCAAACATATATTTACTTTTTGAATGACGAAACTTAATTGGCTTAATTTCTATGCCTTTCAAGTTTGCATATTTTATAATCTCAGCAGTCTTTTCCTCTTTGCCAGTCGCATAGTTTAAAGCGGTAGTAATAAACTCTAATGGGTAATAATATCGCAAATACGCTGTCTGAAACCCTATAATACTATAGGCAATTGAATGATTTAAGCTAAAACCATAATCAGATGCAGACTTTATAACTTCGAGAAAAGACTTAATTAATTCTTTAGACGTGCTTTCGTCAACACTATAGTGTTCCTTCATTGTTTTAATAAAGCCACTTTCTATTTTAGGTAGAAACTGTTCCGTCCCAACCTTTTTAGCAAGCCCCCTACGCACCATATCTGCCTCGCCCATAGTAAATCCACAAAATCTATTTAAGAATTCAATAATCTGTTCTTGATATACAAGGCGAGAAAAAGTTGGTTTGAGAAAGTCGTTTAATGCTTCATGTCCATAGTCTAACTCTATGCCTTTCGCCAAATCATCCCGATAGGATTCTCCTGCTGGTCTAATAGCCGCATTTCCAATTGATAATAAATTTAAATAATCAACACTCCCAAACCGATCTTGAAGTCTTCTTAGATTTTCTTCGCTAAATAATTTTCGATAATACGAAAGACCTAGGTCAGACTCCCATTGAAAAATCATAGCAGAACTTTCATGTATGCTATTCCATACATTTTTATCATTATAATCCAAAACATTATCTCGGATTCTTGGAATGCTAGCCAATTTACACGTATCATTAATAATACCAACAGTATCTAATTTTAATACATCCAACTTTAAAAAATTTAAACTTTCAATTTCCTTCATATTTATTTGAGTTATCGGATACGGGTTATCTTTGGTATAAAAAATGCCGACGTCTTTAGACAACTGAGTATCCGCAACACATATGGCTGCAGGATGCGAACCTATAGAAACCACTACCCCATTAAGTATATCAACGTATTTAAAAAGTTCTGGATATTTTTCTCGATACTCATTTTCTTTGTATTCGATATTTTTGCTAATTTCATCTACTTCCTTCAGTGGCATATCTAACGCCCTGCCAACATCTCGAATAGCACCTTTTAACGCAATAGTATTATATGTAATTATTTCAGCACAGCATAATCCTTGCTTGTTAAATAAATACTCTTTGATTTTATCAATATCATTAGGGCTGTAATCACTGTCTATATCGGCCAAAGTAACCCGGCTATCATTTATAAAACGCTCAAAAACAAGGTTGTATTTAAGAGGGTCAACATGTGTAATACCTATTAGATATGCAATCAAACTCCCCGATACGCTACCTCTTGATTCGCCATACTCAATGCCGTTCTCTCTACACCATTTTTTTACTTCATAATCTAATAATATAAAATCTATAGCATGATTCTTTTCATAAACTGCAATTTCATATCTAATTCTCTTTTTAACCTCATCCGTTAGTTCATAATTACGCCATTCAACTCCATCCTTAATAACACCATAGAGCGTTTGTTTTGGATTCTGATGTAGTTTCGGGTATTTAAAAGAAAAATCTAATTCAAATTCTTCTACCATATCAGCTATTTTGTTTGTATTTTCTATTGCTCGCAAATAGATAGCATCTTCAATTGTAGCTTGTTTTTGATACGCTAAAATTAACTCATCATAAGACTTAAACATCAAATCCCAATTATCTTCGTTTTTAAAATGAATGTTTTTACTTTTTTGTAATATTTTCCTTCCCTCTATATAATCCTCGTTTAGTGCGTGCGTGTCAGTCCCCGCCACCAGTTCAATACCATATTTTTTTGATAAATAAATCAACTTATTATTATAATCAATCTGATCTTTTACATTGTGGTGTTGAATTTCTAAAAAACATCTGTTCTTATTGGCGGATAAAAACTGAATGAAATCTTCTTGCATTTTTTGTGGTGCTGAATGCAAAATGCCCCCTAAACAAGCGGTTAATATAATAATATTATCACTAGTTTTTTTTAAATCATCATATGTTATTCTGGGTTCATAATAATAATGAACTTTATTTCCTAAATCATCATAAATAAATTTATTTTCTCTAATGGTCGCCTTTGACATAAGGCGATTAATCTCATAAAAACCTGATTTATTTCTTGCTAATAAAACAACGTGATAATTATCATATATTTTTTCATCTAGGGTTTCTGTCACATAAGCCTCTACCCCGTGAATATACTTCAGTCCATTTTTCTCTGCATATTCTTTCTTATGAAACCATTCCATAATATTACCGTGTTCCGAAAAGGCAATGGCTTTCATATTCAATTCTTTTGCCTTATCTATATACTGTTTGTAAGAATTAACAGAATCAAGCGTAGTAAAAGCGTTACTCATTTCTGTATGACAGTGCAACAATGTGTAGTTGTTCACTCAAATCACCAACTTAATTTCATCTTTAAACTTAGCCCATGTCGATTTGTATGGTAAATTATTTTTCTCACAATATTCTGTTAAAAGAATATCTTCGCCATCAATATTAATATATGCCCTTTTTTGAGGACTTGCTATTTGATTGTTTTCAGTTATCTTGTATTTTATAATATCTAAGTTGTTTGGAATTTCTTTCAGAATTATATCGTCTATGACCCGCGTACTATTGGCTTTAAAATGTATGTACCGATTATCTAAATTTGGAATGTAACAATCTAAATTAAACTTCTGTCGCAACATCTTCATTGCATATTCTTTTTCACAGTCTGCAAAATTAGCCACACACACTTGCCAATTGCTACGTCCTCTATAGCCATCGTCTAATATCCATATAGAAAGCGAAAAGCTATTTAATTTATCCAATAAGTTTTTAATGGTCATGTTTCGATATTCCAAGAAGCAATCGTGAATTCTTGTACAAAATCTATATGCATCTTGCACTAAATAACCCTTTGAATTATCTGGAAAATATTTAACCGTCCCTTTAATATGAGATGGTGAAATATTACAAAAGTCTTTCATTAAGTCATATTTAAAATATAAATAATCTTTTTGATTTGCAGCATGTTCAACTATAAACACAGGCTGAGTGTCGCGCTTGTCGATATGGCCATCCCCTAATAACGAACCAATAATTAGATCTTCTTGCATATTGTTTAATTGCTTGTGTTGTTGTCTGTATTTTTGAGTTAATCGATGCCTTTCGACACACCATTTTTGAATTACTCTTTTAGTACAATCAGCTTCTTTTGCCATTTCATCATGATTTAGTCCTTCGATCATAAATTTTTGATAACACCAGTCGTAATCCTGATAAATTGCCTTAAACCTTGAGTCATTTTTATGTAAATCGTTTGTTTTTTTAATCTTCATCATCCTTTTTATATATTCCAATCCTCCAACGTCTTAAAATTCCCTTCCTGATGCTCTTCTTCGTGTCTAAAATCACATAAAAAACTTCTAAAGAACCTATCATTGCTTACTTCAAATGTATCGCATACCTTAATCCTGCTTACTATGTCATGTGCCCATCCAATAGCTTCTTCTAAATCTTTTTCATTGAAAAATATAGGCACTTCTATTTGATGTCTAAACATATTAAATATTAGCATTTTAGGATATTCGCCA
>DUTX01000059.1 GCA_012841865.1 Acholeplasmataceae bacterium
AGGTTTCTAAATATTTCAAAGATGGATTTGCTTTGTTCCACATCCTAGGATCTAACGCTTCTTTTTCTTCGTCAATGCGGTATATAAGCGGCAACCATCTAAGATCCTTGATTACGCCGTTTAAAATGTCCGCCGAAATTCTAAGCATATCATCCAGCACGCCATCCCGGACGTTCCCTTGCGTTGTAATATAAAAAGCCCTGGAATGTTTTCGCTTCCCAAAGCCGCTTGTAAAAACTTTTATGTTGTCATATGTCTCATATTGATGCACTTCATCAAACACCAGACAGCCGGTTCTTTTACTGTCTTTTGTTTTTGCGTTGCTGGTGTTAAACTTTATATAAGACTTTGTTTTAAGGTTAACAATAATTTCTTTTGTCTTGTAGAAAAACTTTTTTGACTTTGCCCAAGTCCTTTCAAGCGTTTCGTAAATATCTTTAAAAGAAGTTTTTGCTTGATCTTCTGCATTTGCGACAATATCAATATTATATCCTTTAATGCCGTGATAATGGGTTGTAAGGTACCAGCTAATAGGCGAAATGAAACCATTCTTCCCGTTTCCTCTGCCCATCATGATAAATATAGTTGTAAAAACAACTGTATCGTCTGATTTATAATAACAATGGATTAAAGCAGTAACAAATAATTCCCAGTCAAATAACTTGATTTCAAAATATCGTTCCATCAGTTCAACAGCTTTATCAATTTTTTCAGCGTCTATAAATACATCAGGATCGTTTAATTTAAGTTCAATATAATCCATTGCTAACAAGATGTCGTTTCCAACAATGTTAACTCCGCTCCGGCAATCATCCATGTATTTATCAATGTACGGGTGATAATCTTTTTTTCTACATTTCTTCGCCATCATCTACACCACCTAAATTAGCGGTGCTTAATCCTAATTCTTTTAATATGGATAACATTTGGCGGTTAACCATTACAAGCTCTTTGACGGAAGGGTTGTTTTTTTGCATTTCAATTCCAACAGAGGAAAAATCTTTATAAGTTACTCCTCTTTTTTTTATGTCTGCCATTAAAGCAGTTTTTACATCCCACAATCCCATATAGTCATTGATTAAATCAATATAATGTTCTGCAGTTGCTCCCAACATGGCGAGCTGTTCGATCAGTGAATTTTTTATTTCTTTTTTACTCATATCTCCCCACCTCCAAATATTTCGCTTAAAAATTTATTATAAAAATTATAAAGTTCATTACTTTTCTCAAAACTAAATTGTTCTATACTCGGATTTTCATTCAAGTTTGATGAAGTTTCTAAAACATATTTCCCGGCATCCGTATCAAATAACAAGAGCTTAGAATGATTTTTTCGTATTACCTGTTCCCAGTTATTGGCTTTGCATATCTCAACAAGCGTATCGTAATACCCATATTTTTGCTCACATTTATTTTTTACCACACTTCCAACAATAAAACGTACGTGCTTTAGCTTGTTTCGCCTGTAAAGTTCATCAAGTACCATTAAATGTTTTCTCCCAACTCTCAAGCTACTTATTGTCAAATTATTAATTCGGGTCTTGTCAGCTACAACCTTAACAAATCCGATGGAGCTAAAACCGCCATGAGTTACGAGTTTATAAACCGTATTGTCATCCGGCAACTCGGGCATGATGTTTTCTATCAACATTTTTTCGCGCATTATATGAAAGATGTATCTTT
This sequence comes from Acholeplasmataceae bacterium, assembly GCA_012841865.1. GTDB lineage: Bacteria > Bacillota_I > Bacilli_A > ML615J-28 > CAG-698 > DTU067. The sequence goes on from DUTX01000059.1 coordinate 1,684, forward strand.
TCTTTGGTATGCTTATTTTTCTGCCCATAAAAATTCCTCCTGCGCGCGTAAAAATTTAAAATGTCTACCTAGCACCCGACTGGTGCGGGTTTGCGTTAATTTCCCATTTTTTTGACCCGGGGGTCTACCATCTCTCCTCCGTCAAAGGCTCCCTCTTATTCCATCTCAATCTTTCCGGATGACAAACTGTTTCATGACAAGTCTTGCAAACCGGAATTAAATTCTTATGTTCTACACCTTGAAACTTGTAGGTTTTTGATAGTGCGAACCTCGGATGTTTATCAACGTGCATAACATGATGAACAAGATTAGCCCGTTTATATCTTCCCTTCTTTTTACACTCCTGACATTCAAACTTATGTTCTTCCATAACCTCTTTTCTTAATTTCTTCCAGCTCCACGAAAAATAAAAAGCGTCTAGGTTGTTCTCATCAATTAACGATTGAACCCAGCGCCCCGTTTCATCTAAGTTATTATTCATTTCTCCCTCTCCCTGTTAATGCGGATAATCATTCCTGAACTTCTGCACATAACTAAAGCCCCAACCAGAAACCGGCCGGAACTTTAAAAATTAAAGAGGTTGCCAATTAGTATAAAAATCCTATTATAATTATTATAACACACCTAAACTGACACGTCACTGACAGAAAACTGACAGAAAACTGACAGAAAACTGACAGGAAACTGACAAATTGATTACACTTACCCTAATTTTTCTATTAATTTGGGTAAACCTTTCCTTACAATCTCAGCCGATGCTCTTTCAATAACTCTCTCAATGATTTCATCTTTCTTTGAATAGATGTATTGCTTAATTGCTTTGTCTACCCCTTCTCTTATCCCATATTTTGCTTCTCTATTTTCATAATAACCATTTGTTACTATGCGTTTGGCAATTTCCTGTGATACAATTTCTGCAATATAGCTTTCGTTAATTTCAATTTCTAGCTTCATTTTTCTTCTCTCCTTATCAATTTATAGCGCATCCGCCCCAAATAACACCACTTTAAGTTTATTAATCAACCGGTTCTTATGTCTGTAAAACGTCCTCTCATCACAATTCAGCCTCTCCGCAATCTCCGCCGGCGGAAGGTTGTCCCAGTATTTCAAAGGTATAATATCATAATACTCATCATCCTCTATTGTTTCCAAAGCTCTCTCAATTCGCTGAATTTCTTTTTTTGTCCGCTCCATACTGGCTATTCTTCTCCGGACATAATCCTCTTCATAGTCGATATGGTTCCCGCCGGCCCCCGAAACAAAAACCACATCCTTTGACCGCTGCGGTCTTATTATCCCGAACTCCAGATCTTCTTCGTCCTGGGCTACTTTTAGTTTAAGCGCCGGCAATGAATACAGAAGTCTTTCTGTTTCCTTGAAGTAATTTCTTTGTCCGGCATCTATTTCTGAATTAACTTTAATAATAGCCTC
>DUTX01000060.1 GCA_012841865.1 Acholeplasmataceae bacterium
GTGGAATAGGCGGCAAAGATGGGGGAATAGCTTATGTATAAATCAAATAAAGTTGATTCCAGGAAAATAAAGTTCGCTCTATAAAAATAAAGTTCGTTCCAAATGTATACCTCAAAAAAACTCGTGTCACGAATAAAAAAGTCATGTTAAAAATAAAAAAGTTGTGTTAAGAATCATGGCGAAAATAGGGCAGAAAGCCTTATTGGAACCATGATTTTTTGTTAGGATTTTTAGGGTTAAGGAGTAAGGGATAAGGGTGAACATATTGATTTTAAAGGATTTGAAGGGAGTATTGAAGAAAGATATTGATTAAAACTTTCCCCTTTTCCCTTGATACTTATCCCTATTTATGACACGACTTTTTTATCTAAAATGAGAGGGAAAATAGGAAAATATTAGGGGAAAGTAACAAGGGAAATGGGTGATTTTTGACATGACTTTTTTATATGGAAAGAATTGGGGGAATAGGGTTAAGGTGAGAAGGGATAAGGGTTTGAGGGGTGTGGGGGTTTGACATGAGTTTTTTATCTATATACATAGTTAGGACTAAGGTTTATTCTAAAAAGGGTTATAAGGGATAAGGTGAAAAATAATAAAGTTGTGTCAGAGATAAAAACTTGTGTTAGAAATAATAAAGTCGTGTTAAATAGACAATAAAGTTGTGTTAGATAGTTTAATGCATAATTATAGTTAAAAATTAAAAGGTCCTATTATCTTTTTTCTGTTTCTATAAATGATAGAGCGATAATATTAAAAATAGAAAATTACTTTCATAAATGGAAAAGTTATGTTATATTAGGTTAATAACAGTAGGATATTGTGAAGAATTATAGAAGAAGTATTGTGTAAGGGAGTGTTAAAAATTGAAGCATACTTATCTGTTTGAAGAAGGAAGATGGATTGCAACAGGAGTTTATTCTGATGAGAAAGGTGAAATTGTTCAGGTAGAGGGACAAACCATAATAATTCATAAAGATGAAGTCTGGATTAATGAGGGTTCAATGAAAGTATTAACAAATACACCTGTTGAATTCTTTAACAAATATGAGATAATACCATTTGTGTATGGTAGTGAAATGACGAATTGGAAATCATTTAACCCCGCCCTTGGAGAACTAAAAGGTAAATTTATGATTGTACAAGATTCAATAATGTCAAAATACGCTTCCGTAGATGGACAGTATACTGGCTTTGAGTATCTTAAGAAAATTGACGATTTAACATATGAAAATAGAGGATTTGCTTTAAGAAATGATGAAAAATTGTCTTCATGGGCAGTTCAATTAAAAAAGATTAAATAAGGTATCTAAAGAAAACTTTATTAGATTTATTTTGCATTCCTTATATAATGTAATGTGTATTAAGAGAGGTTATACACATTTGCATGGGGTGATACTGTGGCAAAGCATGAGTTTGGAATAATAGATTACTTTGAAGAAAACAAATGGTATAGTGATTATGAACCTGAAAAATACAATTGTATTTCAGTTGATGATGATTTAATAGGAGAATTAACTATAAGGTATGATGAAGAATTAATGGTAATAAAAACATATTTTATAGTTTCAACCCAGGTAGGAAAGGGATTAGATTATTGCGGCGTAACGCTTATACCTCCAGAATCCCTCAAACAATTTAGAGATGTTATTATAAAGGCAAATAATCGCTTGAAGTCAAAAGAACTTCAACTTCTCATTAAAAAAATAACTGAGGCTATAACGGGAAACAAGTATTTAATTCACTATGGAATATAACAACATTGTTATCCAAAATCCTTAATCCTCAAAACTTATCCCCATTTGAGGGCATTTCATGTGCATTACGGAAACTTAAAGTATGTTATGGGAATTTATAAACAGATATGAAAATTAAGCGTAAAATGTGGTATAATATATATAGGTATTTGAAAGACAAGAGACTGTAACAAATTTTGTGTTTGATGAAAAATTAAGCTCCTTCTTGGCAAGAATCAAATAACCAAGCCAAGGAGGAGTTTTTTATGGGATTGCTACCAAGAGAACAATTAAGGCAGCTAATCAA
>DUTX01000186.1 GCA_012841865.1 Acholeplasmataceae bacterium
AAATCAACAGGCAAACTAAAGCTTCTTGATTTTTCCGCAGTTTTTTACTATATTATAAAATTATAAACAAGAAGAAAAGTAATTAAACCTTAGATATTTATGTCTTCAGCGAATTATTGAAGGAGGTATTGTTTTGAAAAAAAGAAATTTAAGAATAGTTGCGCTCGCGCTATCGATTTTGATGCTTGCGCTCGTAAGCGGCTGCGGCAAAGGGCCGAAGGCTGCGGATCTTCCAACATTCAGAGAGATATCTTGGGAGGGCAAGGAACTCACCGTAAGTCTCGGAGCAAACAGATCTTCGGGCTGTGTGTGGAATGTTGAATTCGAAGACGATTCGATTATCGGATACTCAATAAACAGAGTTTTCCACCTTGTCGACAACATGCAGGGCTTGGCGATAGGGTATTCCGCAATCGGATTTGAGGGAAAGAGCGAGGGAACGGCAAAAATTTTCCTGACTACCCCCTGCAGCTGGGACGGCTCGGGTGAGGGCTTAAAATATGTTGTGACAGCTACAGTGAACGCCGACGGGACAATTAAATCGGCCGTTGGTGAAGAAGGCTGAGGCTCGAGAGCTGAAAAAATTAATATCGTATGAAAAGACCGACACTTTTTATAAGCGTCGGTCTTGAATATTCTTTTGGATTTTTCTGAGGGGCAGAAAACAAAGCTGATATTGCGTTTTATTTACACTCTTCGCGGCTTACAGCGCGTAGCGCACCGGGAGCACGGCATCTTGCGCCAAGCTCCACATAGAATCCATTCGCATATTTCCAAGAAGCAATGTCGCGATCTTCCAGTTTTCTGAGTATTTTTGCCGGGGCGCCGCCCACAACAACACGAGGAGGAATTATTTGAAATTTTTTTACGACAGCGCCCTCTGCTACTACGGAATATTCGCCAATCTCTGAAAAAAGACTGAGAATCGCACCCATGCCGACACTGGCATAATTGCCTAGATGTTTGCAGTGGACTATGGCGCCATGACCAACAGTTGCATGTTTGCCGATGTAACACTGTCCGACTCTGGCATCAACATGGACAAGAACCCCATCTTCCACAACACTGTAATCATCCATAATAATGCCGTTTATTTTGCTTTCACAACGCAAAATGGCGCCGGGACCTACATAGCATTCTTCACCGATAGTCACATTGCCTATTATCGTGGCCCCGGGAGACACAAAGGCGCTTTCCGCAATTTTGGGGCGCAGGCCTTCCATTTCATAGAACATAAATAATCTCCTTAAAACTAATGTAGTTTAAACATTCAGCTGAAGCCTTTTGAGCTCTTCGCTGACCTCAAAATCTACATCTGTTATTTTCTGCAGTTTTTCTATATCAACATCATCGCCGGTTGATATGAGTGTGAATTTGCCATCTGCAAAGCGGAAAACACCGAACTCTGTGACTACATAGTCAGCAGGTCTGTTTCCCGTTAGAGGCAGACTGCATTTTTTCACCAGTTTTGAGCCGCCATCTCTGGTTCTGTGAGACATGGCGACCACCACCGTCTTGGCACCGCTGATAAGATCCATCGCTCCGCCCACACCAAGTTTGTCTCCGCCGGGGATTGACCAGTTGGCTATGCGGCCGGCACTATCCACCTCGAAGGCGCCTATAACGGTTACATCCATATGTCCGCCGCGGATGATGGCAAAAGAGTCGGCGCTGTCGAAATAGGCACATCCGGGAGTCTCGCTCACGGGCT
>DUTX01000061.1 GCA_012841865.1 Acholeplasmataceae bacterium
AGCACTCCAACTAACATTCAAAGAAGTCATAGAAGCAGTAGTTAAATTATAGGAATTAATTGTTGCATATCTTGGTATTGTTGGTAATTGTACACCACTAAATGATGAGGTCATTGCCTTTGCAGGGAATGAATAGATCTCAATATCTATATGATTTATCTTTAGGGATATAGTCGCACTACCATTAACATACAATGTCGCACTACCATCGGGATTATGATAAACAGTATGATATGTACTCCCCATTGATTTAGTTACAGATGCAGTTGTACCATCTCCACGTTGTGTATAACTACCACTCTTGCTTTTATAACTACCACCAAAAGAACCATTATTTGCTCTATAAGATGATGTATTAGTAACAGCAGCATAATAATTTGGACTTGCACCTTCTTGTCTCCATATTATTGTTCTATGATCTATTCGTATATTAGAAGTATTTGCTTCATAATTTTGCCCTTCAAGATATACTGCTATTTGACCATGAACATCAAATACATAATTACCTGGACTACCTGTCCCTGATACACGATAGTATGTAGACCAAGTTCGTAAATGAGTTGCCATTATTTGTCACCTCCTACAATCTACTAATCCAAGTTTGATTGCCCATATCAACTGTTAAAAGTTTTGCCACTTGTGACTTTTCAGCCTCAAATTCTTTCGTTTTTGTACCTTTGTCAGTATATTCAGCAATAACTTCATTAGTAGACTTATTTAAAACTCTCGTTCCATCTGTACCAGCTTCAAACTTTGTATTAGATGTATCACTTTCAATTTTTAATTTATCTCCACCAAGCTGAATCACACCAGTGTCTACTTCATTAGGATTAGGTGTCCATGTTTGTTTTATATCACCCGGAATAAATAGCAAATCTACTAACCAAAGAGAATCGTTTGTATCACTAAAAAACACGATGTCTATCGTATTCGAAGTTACTTCAAAAGTTAGTTCTTTTTCATCCCAATCAGTACTGTCAAAAACTATTTCTTGACCGTTGATTGTTATTTTGCATTCAGCTAATGCTACTAATTTTTTATATTTAGCTGAAAAATTATAAATGCCATTAGGTACTTGAATTGTTCTTTCTTCAATATCATTTTTAAATCTTAAGGCTGAGCCAGTTAATGAATTTTGTTTTATTTCAGTATTTGTAAAATTATCAAATGTTCCAGGCCAACCTGCTTGTCCAAATTGCTTAACACAGTTAGGTAATAAATTATATCCTCCACTGTATTTCATAGTTTGTTTCATGCCATCGATGTTAGTTTCAATAGTAGTAGTTCTATCTTCTAAATCATCAACTTTTTGAACTGTTTCTATAAAACCATCAACTGTTTGCTCTAAAGCAGATATTGATTGAGAATTACCCTCTGTTTTTTCAGCTACAATAGTTAATTCAGCATTAGCTCTATTGATTTCGGTACTTATTTTTAAAATTTTAGCTTCCACACCTGTTACTTTGGTTTCTTCTTGCTTTTCGGTATTAAGTTGCAGTGAATAACCTCCAACCCAACTTCCACCATAGCTCATTGAGTATTGTGCTATTGTTGGGTATTCGTTTATTCCATCAGTAAATGTTATTATATCTCCTGCTCTTACTGAGCTGTCTATTGGGCATTGTGGCACATCTACTAAATAAAATTCAAATCCATTTATTGCATTAAAAATATTTTCAACTACTTCTTCGTTGATAATATAAACATTATTAGGATTTAGGTATAAAGTAACTCCTTCTGTCTCTTCATCTTGAGATTGAAAAAATTGAATGCCATTATCGTATACAACTCTAGTAATCTTTTTGTACTCTCCTAATATAAAATCACTACACTCATCTATATCTATTGTCTTACTAGAAGCTTTTTTATGTGGTTTAATCGTTAGTTTTCCATCTTCGTTAATGCAAGCATATCCCGCTTGTAATTCAGCTATATAAGACACATATTCACGTGCTTGTATGGTATTATCATACCAACTAACGACTATATCGTTTAACCAATTAATACTGTCATCAAGTTCAATTCCAGCTTGGTTGCATATATCAGCTAATATATCACTTGTATAACAATCTTCTTCGAGTTCTGCCTTTTCGTTTATTATTCCACTTGCATCATAATTAAAGTTAAGGTTTACTAATTTATCTGCTAAAGTATAGTTATATACATATCTATCTTCTGTGAAACTATCTACTACTAAATAAAAAGTAGTATTATCATCTTCAATCTTAACTTCATTTGGGTGGTTTTCTACCATTGCTTTATTTACACTTAATTTAAAACTATTACAAGCAACACTTCCTAATTTAAAACTATCAGTAAAAAGTTTGTAATCGTTTGTTAAAGCGGTATAATTATCTTCATCAATTAATACCCCATCAAAATATACTTTTAGCATTATTGACCACTAACTTTCTTTTTTTGCACCAAATTAAAAGACAGTGTATAATCTCCTGTCTCTAACATTTCTGCCGATTTCTTGCTACATCTCATTTCCATTTCTACATATTCAGTTCCGAAGATAGGATTTTTTGCTTTAACATATAAAGGATTGTTTGCTAATATCGGAAGTATTGTTTGTAATTCGCTTTCAGTTAAGCAATTATAATTAAATTGTAATTTAGTCCAACTTTTAGACACTACTGTGTCAATTAAATTCCCACTAGTTATTGAACGATATGAGTTGTTATCTAAATCTTCCCAGTCAATTTTATAGGTAGAAGGAGTTTTCATATCAGTATATGCACCACTTATTTTTACTTGCCATAATAACATACTATGTCAACTCCTCTCCCATTATTCTTGATTGTTGTGTTCTATATTTCTGTGCTGCTTGTCCTACATCTAAAATTGTTGTATATGGATTGATTTCTATTTTTTCTACTTTATCAATCAATTCCTCTAACAATCTATTTGTCTCTTCACTGTTATTTGTTCCCAATCTACTAAAATATTCGTCACTATTGAACTTTTTAGGTACTACTGCTTCACCTTCGTGAATCATAGCGTAACCACTTTTTTCAACATTAGGCGTTCCAACTGCTAATTTTGGTATTTTTGGTATTGACACTTTTAAAATTGGTATGTTTACACCAGGTATCTTGTTTATTAATTTTATTGCCGCATTTATTGGTATTAAAAAAGCATTTATAGCTCCCTCAATAAAACCAATTATTATGTTACCCATACCTTGCAACATTTGTCTCATCCCGTTTTTAACTTTATCGCCATCTAATGTAAATATGCCGACAAAGAAATCTTTGATTCCGCTGAAAAATTGTTTTGCCCCGTTCCATATATTTTTTATCATTTTAATGCCTATTTCAAATGGTTGCGCAATTATATCTCCAACTACACCAAACTTTTCTCTTAACCAGTTCGGAATGTTTTGTATCCAATTCCAAAATTCTTTTAATTTATCTAAAATCCAATTTACAACTTGCCCTGTTTTTTCTTTGATCCAATCCCAATTTTTAATAACAGTTGAAGCTAGAACTATTATTGCTGATATAGCTAATATAATCCAACCAACTGGATTAGTTGCATTAAAAGCTATCATTGCTAATCCTACTCCTGCAACTGCTAATGCTAGTCCATCTAAAACTTTTGTAAATTGTTCCCAAGATGGATTCTTAATCCATTCTATTAATTCAACAACAAATTTTATTACTCCTGCTATTGCTAGTCCTATTCCTAGCGCTAATATTTTTGTTTTCCATTGACCACTTAATATACCAAATGCTATTCCAAGACCTAAAATAAATCCAATAGCCATTTCTTTGTTTTCTATAATCCAAGTAAATGCTTCTTTAATCCACTCTACAATAGGTTTCATAAATGTTGCTATATTTTCAAGCCATGCAACTACATTTTGATCTAATTTAACATTTTTAAAAGCGTCTATCCAACTTGTATCAACATCTGCACCGCTGGCACTATCACCTAAGTTAGTTATTTCATCAAATTTGGCTAATGCATTAGATAATTTGCCTGCACTTTTACTCGCTTTATTCATTGATTTAGCCATAGCATTCGCTAGAAAATCAGTGCCAGTTAGTGCTTTAATAAACACATTAATATAAGATACTGCTTTAATAGCGAAATCTGCAATCATATCTTTTAGCCAAGAAAACATAGAACCTAAACCTATCCAAGCTGCCTGAGTTTTTTTTGCGCTCTCTTGGTCAATAGAAGAATAAGCTGACATCGCTCTACTAACAATCCTTATACCACTTTGAATACCGAATAACGATAAAGTAAATCTTTTAGCGCTTTTTAATGATTTATTCATTCCGTCTTGTACTTTTTTAAATGAATTACTAAAGAATGTACTTGACTTACTATTTTTATCTAAATTAGTATTCATTGTTGATAATGAACTATTTATATATTCAATTTCAGCATTAGCATTTTTTAAATCTTTTTCTGCTTTTTGTATTGTTTCTGTATTCCAAGAAGCCCAAGCAGGATTTTTAATTCCGTATCGTATTATTTCTTGTGATTCTTCAACTATTTGGTTTAATTCTTGCATTCTTGATTCAACTAATTTGACATTTGTTATATCTATATCAAAAATTGGTTTTACTGACATATTTTCTTTTATCTTGTTACTAACATTTTTAGTAATATTTTGAACCCTTTTTGCATTATCTTTAAATTTTTGTATCATCAACTCGAGCGATACACTAAATTTTTCTTCCATGTGTTATCAACTCCTTTCTTTATACTTTTTGTTTAATGGAGTTTTTATTTTTAAGCTTGGTCTAGGAGGGTATAATTCAGGACAAGCTTCTTGTGGGCTGTTAGGGAATGTTGCTTTACTTTTATTATCTTTTAATAAATCAGCAACTCCCATTGTTATTAAATCTGCTTGTTTCCATAATTCGTATGCCAAACCTTTTTTACGATGCTCCAATGTTTCCGATAATTCTTTTAAAGTCATATCGTACATTTCATCATATTTTAACCCTATTTCTAAACCACGTTTATATAAAATATCAATTAGTTTTGTAAATCCTCTATTACTTTCCTCTTGTTGCTTTTCTTGACTTCC
>DUTX01000007.1 GCA_012841865.1 Acholeplasmataceae bacterium
CTCTGATATAACTCATCTAAAAATGATGTATTTTTATATCTAGTTTTAATTAGTTGTAATCCACGATAGTTGCCAATATTTGCCAAAACAGAAGTGGCATATGTTTTAATCATTGCATCTTCAGGATATGTAGCATTTAAAAGAGCAACTATTTCCTGGGCCCATGCTCTATGCTTTTCAGAGTTTGGTTGTCCGTATGATTTTGAGAGTATGTCAGCAAAACGCAAAGCATGCTCTTTTTTTAACGGTTTTTTTCTTTGGGGTGTTCCCATTAAGAGCATATTCTAAATTAACTTCCGATTCGTCAAAAATATCTTATTTCCGAAAGAAAAATATTTCCATCCCCAAAAAAACATTTGACAATCCCCTTATTTCGCGATATAATGAAAATACCTTAACTTAATTAATTAATTGAAATTATCTTTTTTTAACTAATTAATTAACTTATTTAATCGAATTTGAAAACGCTTTTATTTTTAGGTAATTAATTAACTTATTTAATTGAAACCATGAGCGCTTTTGTTTTAAGTAATCGATTAACTTATTTAATTAATTCTTTGGGAGGAAGTATGATTAATTCACAAGAAAGGGGTCTTAAGAGATCCTTAAAACCTATTTTTGTATTTTTAGTGACGGCATTATCATTGGCTGTGTCGGGATGCAAGTTTGACCGCGGACAGATAGATGATATCGATCCTTCGAAAACTCAATTATATGTCGGGAATTATGACGGCGGTTTAGGTGATGAATGGTTAAGGGCTGTGGCAGATAAGTACGAAGAAGAAAATGAAGATATTCAAATCATCATCGTAAATGAGAAGGATTTATTCAGCGACGCGAACTTATTGACAAACATGCCCAATTATAGCAATGACATTTACTTTATTAATGCAATTACTTATAGGAATTTTGTGGCTCAAAACCGGTTGGCGGACATTACGGATATCGTAAATTCTAAAGTAGACGGCGAGGAACTGACGATTAAAGAGAAGATGAACGATACTTTGGCCGCATATTACGAAACGGATGATAATAAATTTTACGCAGTTCCGTTCTTTGACAGTTTGTTTGGCGTAGTTTACGATGTCGATTTGTTTGAATCCGAAGGGTTTTATTATAACACGGACGGAAACCTAATCGCTTTCGACAGCAACAACACAACTTTGTCTTCCGGACCCAACGGCATCAGCGGGGATTATGACGACGGACTTCCTGCGACATTCAGTGAGTGGAAACATCTGGTGACCGAACTTTCCAACAGCGGAATTACGCCGTTTATTTGGACCGGCCAATATGAATATTATCGCCTGAGATATATTACTTCTATTTGGGCAGATTATGAGGGCAAAGAAAATTTTGACATCAATTTCAAACTGAGCGGAGATTACACTTTTAAGGGCGATTCCAGTCCGACAAAAATCACCATCGAAAATGCTTATCTCTTACAAAAGCAATACGGAAAAGAATACGCGCTGGATTATGCTGAATTCATAATCAAAAATAGGCTTTATTCGAATTCGTCGTTCAATACGACCAATACTCATACAATGGCGCAACAAGAATTCCTATTAAGCGCGGTCACCAACAATCGGATCGCGATGATTCTTGAAGGGGGTTGGTGGGAGAATGAAGCCAAACCGTTCTTCAATGCAATGGAGAAAAAATATGGCGAAGATTACGGATTTGGTAATAGAAGATTCGGATTCATGCCGACGCCGAAAGCTGACGGCGGCACCTCAGACCCCGCTACGACCCTGATTTCCTCGACAGGAAATTCGGTGGTCTGCATCAACGCAAAAACGACTGTGCTGGACATAGCTAAAGATTTCTTGAAATTTGCCCACAGCGAAGAATCACTAAGAACATTTTCGAGATACACCGGATCGGTAAGGCCTTATCAATATACATTGACGGAAGAAGATCTCGCCGAGATGACTTATTATGCAAAGAACATGTATCAACTATATACCGATGAAAATACAAAAATATCATACATATCTTTATATTATCATGACGCTTTTTTTGAAGAGGCAAGCTTTTTCGGAACGGCTTGGTTATGGCGTTCGACGATCAATAAACTAATATATAATGAACCGTTTTACGAATTTTCGCAGGATTCCACGCTCACGGCAAGCAAATACGCGCAAGGGCTGGAAACCACTTATTCGAAATCAAATTGGGATAACAGACTAAGCAAATATTTCGGCGGTTAAATTTGATAATAAAGGCACAACAATGAATGAAAATAATGTTTTAAAACAAGCTAAAGTATTTATCAAGCGAATTATCCGAAAAATCAAAAGCGGCATCAGTTGGTCAATTTATAATCTTTCGGTAAGAATTCATAATTTTTTTCATAGAAATAAAAATAAAAAAGCAAAAATCAGCGCCGCAAAACGCCAAAAGAAAGTTTTCTTTTGGTGTTTAGTCGCTCTTCCGCTTCTGCAGTTTATCATCTTTTATGTTGTCGTAAATATCAACTCCATTTTATTGGCTTTTAAAACATTCGACAGCGAAACGGCAACCTTCTATTTTTCCGGATTCCAAAACTTCAGCAAATTCATCAATGATATTACCAAAGATCCGACGATGGTCATGGCCGCGAAAAATTCCTTAAGATTATATTTAGCCACTCTCATCTTCGGGTTGCCATTAAACCTTGTGTTTTCGTTCTTCATTTATAAAAAAACGCCTGGTCACGGATCCTTCAGAGTTGTCCTTTTCCTTCCCCAAATCATATCTTCTTTGGTCGTATCGCTAATGTTTAGGTATTTTGTGGAAGAGTTTTTGGAAGGGATCATCGGTTACAATTTGCTGCAAAGCAAGGACACCGGTTTCAGCACGATCATATTTTACTGCATATGGGCGAGTTTCGGAACGCAAATACTGATATACACCAGTGCCATGAGCAAAATTGATGAGTCTTTGGTAGAAGCGGGCAAATTGGACGGAATGAATTATTTTCAGGAATTCTTTAGAATTACCCTCCCTTTAATCTATCCGACGATAACGATATTTTTAATTGTCGGAGTGGCGGGGTTATTCACCTCGCAGGCAAGTCTGTTTAATTTCTACGGAGCGACAGCCAGAGTCGATCTGCAGACGATAGGGTATATTTTCTTTGTAAAGGTGTTCAGAAATACGGAAGCGAGTTTCTCCCAATATCCATATGCCGCCGCAGCCGGATTGCTGTTTACTTCGATAGTTGTACCGATTACTTTTCTCGCAAAATATCTTTTAGAAAGATTCGGACCGAAGGTGGACTAAATGGAAAAAGAATACAGAAGAAAAAGTAAAGTTGACGGCTTTTTGGTAGTCGGATTTATATTGTTGGTGATCTATTCCATATCGTTTTTAACGCCCCTGCTTTGGTCGCTCTTGACATCGTTCAAGGAAGAAATTGATTTTATGAATAACAAGATTTCTTTCCCCAAATCGATTGATTTTCAAAATTATTTTACCGCTTTTAAAAATATAAAAGTGCCGATTGTCGAAAACGGCATTCCCTATCAAATCAACAGCATCGAAATGCTTTACAATTCATTAGTTTATACAGTCCTATGTACATTCACGCATACATTGGTTCCGTGCCTCACCGCTTATGCGGTTGCGAAAATGGAGGTGAAATTCGGGAAAGTAATATATTCCATTGTAATCATCACGATGATCCTGCCGATAATCGGCAATTTAGCCTCTGAAATCCAAGTATCAAAAGCATTGGGATTCTTTGATAACATGTTCGGATTGGCAATCATGAAAGGACATTTCTTGGGAACAAATTTCTTGATATTTCATGCGTCCTTTAAATCGATCGCCAAGGATTATTCTGAAGCCGCTTATATTGATGGGGCATCCGAGCTGAAAGTTTTGACGAAAGTGCAACTTCCCTTAATCAAGACAACAATCAGTGCCATCGCGCTGCTTTCGTTTATTTCTTTTTGGAATGACTATACAACGCCGATGGTTTATCTTCCGACAAGACCAACCATAGCCTATGGTCTTTACTATTTCAATCAAACGACCACCAATGAAAGCAATTTCGTAACCGTGAGAATTGCCGGGTGCATGCTGGTTACAATCCCAGTTTTTCTGATCTTCTTAAGCACACGGAAAAAATTGATCGGAAATCTTACGGTGGGAGGAATAAAAGGATAATTATGAATAAACTTAAGAAAATTTGTTTTAC
>DUTX01000062.1 GCA_012841865.1 Acholeplasmataceae bacterium
AAGCGGCTTTAAAAGATATCATTGCAAGCGCAGAAGCAAATCCGCAAACACTCGTTATTATTGACGAAATCCACCGGATGAAAAAAGATATCCAAGATTACCTGCTTCCGCATGTAGAAAAAGGCCGGATTACCATGCTTGGAATTACAACGGTTAATCCCTATCATTCCGTCAATCCTGCGGTTAGAAGCCGTTGTCTAGTTTTTAAACTCGATAGTTTAACGGACGCTGATTTAAATATTCTCTTAGACCGTGCTTTAAATTTCTTGAATTTAAAATTTATCTTAACAAATGAAGCCAGAGATTATCTTGTTAAAATGGCAAACGGTGAAGCCAGAAGCTTAATCAATATGGTTGAAGCAATCAGCTTTGCTGTCAAGGATGAAAAAGAAATTACTTTGGAGTTTGCGAAAGAAATAATCCAAAAACCTTCAATTAATATCGATAAAAACGAAGACAATTATTACGATACCTTAAGCGGTCTCCACAAATCTATTCGTGGAAGCGATGTCGATGCAAGTTTGCATTATCTTGCAAAACTATTGATGGCAGAAGATTTTTTGCCGCTGGTGCGAAGACTCTACTGCATTTGCTATGAAGATATCTCACTTGCAAACCCGGCTATGGGACCGAAAGTGAGAGCTGCTTGTGAAGCGGCTTTAGAACTCGGAATGCCCGAAGCAAGACTTCCGCTTTCCAGCATCGTCATTGATATGGCGCTCTCACCCAAATCCAATTCTTCGCTGCTGGCAATTGATGCAGCAATCAAAGATATCAAAGAAGGTCGAAGTGGAAACATACCACTCAATTTAAAAAACACATATTCTTTCGACCCCAGACAAAAACCATATCTTTATCCTCATGATTATCCAGGCTCTTGGGTGAAACAGCAATATCTACCAGATCCGATTAAAGATGCATCTTATTATCACCCGAAAGAATCAAGTAAATACGAAATCGCTTTGAAAGAAAGATATGAAGCGATTCAAAAAGCAAAGAAATCTTATAAAACACTCCTTTAATTCGGGAGTGTTTTATTATTTCAAGTATTCAATTACAGCCTCAATATCCTTTTTGGAAACAAGTGCAGTTTGAATCCTGCGTGCTTTTATCTGGCTTAAATAAAACGAATCACCGTGACTTTGTAAATATGTAGCATTTTCATTATTCATGACCTTTACCGAAAACGGAATACTGTCAAGTTTAAACACCAGTTTATGTGCGTATAGACTCATTATGATGCTGGTGATATAAAATTCTTCTCTGACGACATAGACCGTTGAAATACCGGCCTTTTCACCAAGTTGGGTGACATACATCAGTTTATTTTCAAAATAAGAATAGGTTTCCCTGTCAGCTTGAAAATGATTAATGATGATAAACTTCCTTTGCATTTTCGGCTCTTTTGAACCCTCAATATCCAGTTTCTTATTATATTCATCAATTGTAGTTGTGCCATAATTATTAATAGTTTCTAATCTTGAATCAATTTCTTCGATAACTTTGTTTAAATAATCATTAATATCCTGTTCGCTTTCAATATCTAAAAGCGGTTGAAGATGGAAAAACTCATTCTGCTTATCATAGATTTCGATTTGATAATTAATTAAATTCTCCTTAACAAACAAAGCACAGATATAATAATTAATGAAATTCTTAATTCCAGAATTTTTGCTGCCGATTAAAAGCAGATTTCCGGAACGAGTAATATCAATCTCACAAAGCTTATTTTCATAAGTTAAACCAAGCGGCAACAAGTAATTATTCTGTAAACTCGCTTGTTTCATCAATAATTCTCTAATAGTTAGGATTTGGGGAAATTTATTGGTAACCTGAATCATCAAACTCGTTCCATCTTGTGCAAAAAGAATATCTTCTTCAATTACATTATTAAGCCTGTCCATTACAGCTTTTAAATTATATTCGGAGAAGATTGTAAAACGAAAACTTGAGACTTTATAGGATATTGTCAGATCTACATCTTTATATTCGATATGTAAATTATTAAAAACCGAATGTATTAAACTCCGCATTTCATAGCAATGTTTTTCTTGAAAATTATAATTCATCACATTCTGGAATTCCTCAAAAATCTTTAAAGGAATTTGTTGTGAACGAGAAAAGATATCTCTTCTCTGAACGGTTTTTTCTTTACGTCCGGATCCAAGTTGATATTTAAAAAAATTATTAAAACTTTTAGCATATTTACCGATGTTTTTCGTCCCTTTACCAAAACTTTTAAAAATATCAATTAGTGGTTTATTAATTATCAAGGAAAAACCAAACAAAATTATAATAACGCCGATTAAAACAACACCAACAGAACCAAAAAGATAATAGATTGCATAAAACATGATGGCGCCAATAATGCCACCGCCAAGATAGGAATCTACATTGGTATTGATAAAGGATTTATAAACACTCCAAGTCTCCGAAAAATAATTTGTGCTTTTCCGATTCACGTAATTATGAAGGGGAAAATGAGCAAAAAGCAATAATGAAAAAGTGATAAAAACAAAACCGATAAATCTTTGATTTTTAAAATTAAAACTTTTATGTCGCAATAAAGATTGAAAACCGTAAAACAAAAGGAAAAGAATAATTAACCAATACCAATCGCCAAAAGCGACCTTAAAGAGGATCAGCATAAAGGAACCGATCTTACCCAGTTCACCTAAAACTGTGATCGAGAAAATTATAAAGACTATGCCAATCAGTTCATAGTAAAAAGTCGTTTCTTCTTTTTCTTGTTCATCAACACTTCTCTTTTTTTCTTTCCCCATAACAAATCCCCTCGTAGCATATTATACAAAAAGAATATGTAAAAAAAGAGAGAAAAATATAAGTCCTCAGAAAATATCCTAAAAAATAAAAAAATCAAAGATATTAACTGTAATCTTTGATTCTATCTTATATTTTGTTTTCATATTAAACAATATTAGCTTAAAAATTCTTCAAAAAATTAATTATCGCTTCCGCAATCAACCGATGTCCATCCGTATTTGGATGCAAAGCATCGGGTATATATTTAGCCCTGACTTCCGAAACAACAGGATTTAAAGGCAGATTTCGATACAAATCAAGGATAGGAAGACCATAATACTCCGCAGTTTTGCGTATCGCATCAAGATACTCAGGAAAATTCTTGCCGGTTTCTGGATTCGGAGTCAAATCATCCAAACTGTTAAAACCACTTCGGTGCGGAGGAATCAGAATAACAATCTTTTTTCCTAAATATTTTTTTATTAAACCTTGGAATAAAACATGAAGTGCGCCATAAAAAGTTGTTTCCGACCGATCGGAAAAACTTCCGAATGGAACGCCAATTGAATCAAAGGCATGACCATAATCATTGGTGCCCCCCATCACAAAGACAATATCAACGTCCTCAGTCATATCTTTATACCTGTTTACAAAACTAAAGTCATCAGGAGTAACCATTGTTATTTTTGAACCACTGTGACCATAATTATAGACTTTTGAAAAACCGAGCTGTTCTCCGACAATATCGGAAAATCTTACTTCCGAACCACTTCCAAAGGTAATACTATCACCTAAAAAAGCTGCTTTTTTTCCTTCCCATTTGTTTTCTGTCATTTAAATCACCTCAGTTGAAAATAATAGTTTACCAAAAGGAAATTATCTATATTATACAACTAAATTACTCTTCTCACAAGTTTAAAAGACAAAATAAAAAGCAAGTTCACCTAGATCTTAAATGAACCTGCCTTCATTTTTATTGTTCGTTTCCGATTGGATTTTCAATCAATGTTGCAAAAATATATTCATGTCGATGACCATCATCAAATGTAGTCTCTCCACGCACGAAGTGAACATGACGACCGCCTCCGACATCAATGGCTTCACCAGTGGTATCTTCAATTCGATGGGTATGATCGATACTATCGGTTAATGTTACGATACGATGGACATGGCTGTTCCCGGCTGGAATTGCTGGCCCGGTTACCCCGGCAAAACGATGGTTATGGGCTTCTTCTTCCTCTTCCGCTATCCGAGTGCTGCCTTGGAATTCATGCACATGTTGACGGAAGCGTTCTTTTTTTCTGTCCTCATGAAAACAGTGGCGTCGACGACGACAACGACGGACTAAACGAAAACAACAACGC
>DUTX01000063.1 GCA_012841865.1 Acholeplasmataceae bacterium
GGGTAGACTTGCATTAATTCCGGCTTTGCTCGGAACGATTCTAAGAGTAAAACCGCTCCTTCACGTTTCTCCTGAAGGGAAACTAACTGTAGAAGGTAAAGCTCGGGGTAGACAAAGCGCGATTGATCGGCTCTTTGAAAGAATGGTTAATACTATTGAAAATTCTGAGGAACAAACTATTTATATTTCGCACGGAGATTGTATCGAAGATGCGGAGTATTTAAAGAATAAAATAATAGCCGCGCTTCCAGTTAAAGAAATATTGATTAATTATATTGGTCCCGTTGTCGGAAGCCATTCCGGTCCCGGTACTTTAGCCGTCTTTTTCTTAGGAAATGACCGTATAGAATGAAAGTGGCTTTAAACAAAATTTCTAACATTAGAACTACAAAAATCCAGAATTGATTAGGTTTAGTTTTTTAAAAAAACAAAAAAAGGTGAAGCAAAGAAGAATTCTCTTAAATGCTTCACCTTTTATTATGGCAATTTTATTTATTATTTTTTAAAATTATTTACTTTTATAAATTAAGATATAATTTCCGTCTACAAAACCGTATTTATTCGCAAATTTCAATATGAAAAATTCTGAATTATATATATCTCTAACATCGTAAAGAGACCGATAATTATAAGTTGTACCGTCCTTTTTTTGAAAATGCTCTTTTATAATATAATATTCTGTATCTTTATTCAAAGTCATTTCTTGTATCTTATCCTCAGTAATAAATGTTTCCTTAATTAATGTCTTATTTGAATCGTATTCTTCGATACTAAACTTAATTAATTTATCAATCGGAATTAAATTTATCTCAATACTATTAATGGTTTCCTTGTTGTTAATTTTGAGTTTATCTTCATAACTTAGCTTTATATATGGTACGGTTGCTTGGATATTATAGCTTCTTTGATCAAGTAACTCTTGTTTTATATTATGGTCCTTATCTTCATATAAACCGTAAATTTTTAGTTTGATGTCAGAATCAATAAAATAGATTTTAGTTTCTATTGAATAAGTATTAATCTCTTGATCTCCATCGCGGTGTGTACCTAATTCGTTTTTATTGTTTATAAACCCTTTTTTACTGTGAATTATTGTATAACTCGAACTATTTTCAGTCTTAGTTTCTTTAAGCAAAACCAAATAATCAGAACTTTCATAATCAGAAAAATTATTATTGTAGTCTATAAATAGTCCTACTAGCAGATTAGGATTTTTAATAATATTACCGTTATCGTCACTATCACTGTTTTCAATTGCTAAAGTACAACCGGTTAAAGCAAGTGAAAATAGTAAAACTATAAAACTTAGAAATTTTTTCATAGACTATCCAACCTTTTAAAATTTAACGTATTCCCATTTACAAACCCTTTATCATTAGTAAACTTTAATAAAAATGGTTTTTCGAATTCATTATGATTTATTATACTTCTTTTTATATAATCTCCATTTTTATCTGTAAAATATTCACTGATAATGATATATTCAACCTCGTTATTTATCTCTATTGTTTTATCTTCATCAGTAGTGATTGTTTCGCTGGCAATTAAATTAGAATCTTGATCATATTTATCAATACTTAAAAACTTAAGGGTATCAACATAATTTACATTTACAGTCACAGATCTTTCTTCAGAATTTCCATTAACTGTTCTTTTCTGACTAAATTTATAAATTAAATCCAATCCATCTATTGTTGTTATCTGCTCAAGATTATAATAGATTTCCTCATCTTTTTCATAAATACCATGGATAAGGATGATTTTCTTAAAGCTTCTGTTGAAAATAATATCTACTTCATAGGTTGTGGAAGTTATCTTTTTCCCGTCATCATCAATTGTGCTATTGTTAATATTTACATTGCAGAAACCTGGTAAACCATGTATTTCAGAAACTAGATGGTCGTAAATAAAGTACCTTTTTTCAAATAGTTTTAAACTTGTGGCGGTTTCAAATGTGCTACCATCATCCATTAAATTGACCCAGACACCAATGAGGCTTTGATGCTCGTCATCATAATTATTTTCGTTTGGATTAGTCATGGCAAGACTGCATCCGGATATCAAAATTAGTAAATAAAATAAAATATACATTCTAATCATTTTTTTCAATTGAATCACCTTCGTCCCTTTCATATTTTAACAAATCCCCCGGTTCACAATTTAAGTAATAGCAAATTTTAGCTAGCGTTTCAAAACGAATCGCCCTTGCTTTGCCGCTTCTAAGAATCGACATATTAGCTTCTGTTATCCCGACCAATTCGCATAATTCTTTCGATGTCATACCCATTTCCCTTAATAATTCATCTAAAGCAACTTTTACAGGCATGTTAAATTGTTAATCTATTTTCTTCTTGTAGTTTATTTGATTTTATAAATGAATTTGTTAGGAAAATGGTTAAGAAAAATATCAATATTTCAGTTAAAGGAAACGATAAGGCAAACCTCAAATTTTGGATGTGTTTTCCAAAGACAATTTGGTAAATATTAAAGAACAATAACGATGATATTAAATAAATAATGATTACCTTTGATAAATGATTTAACTTTTTGGTTTCATTAATTAATTCAATTTCAAAACCACTACTACGAATACAAATATTCTTAAAGATATGAAGTGAATAAATATATAAACCAATAGTAATAAAAGAGTTTAATGAACTTAAAACAATTTTTAAATTCTCTAAAGATGAATACTCACTCTTAATTTCTTGAAATAATTTAGACGGAACAAGATAAAATGCTCCGAATAATAAGAGCCAAGTAATAAAATCAATAAATCTTAGAAAAGATTTATTATTGAGTAGGGTTTTGGAAGTGATTAATTTTATTCCTATATACAAGAATAAGATCAGGTAAAAGGAACTGCTAATACCGCTTAAGAGGATGAAGTCGATCGTTTCATCGGTTATTTCCTTAAAATTTATAAAGATATCCTTTAGAAGAAATGGATTAATGTAATAGTAGATTGTAAGAAATAAAGATGCAGATAACAGTGCTAAAAAAAACAAATCAATATTTTTGGCTTTTTTCTTTAATAGTAAAACAAGCAAAAAATAAATTGGAATTAATGAAATAATTATGTATAAAATTATCGATAAACAATTTAAAGCACTAGATTTTAAAGATAAATATCTTAATAAATTTCCAATTGCACTAAAAGGCGAACCAACAATAGAAAATAAAGGTTCATAACCTTTCTTCCCATAAATAATAGCAAGTGCAAGCAGGGCAATAATATAAATAAATAAAATAATTCTTTTTTTCATGTTTTCCTCCAATTATCGTTTGTCGATAATATATATGCTATTAATTATCGAAAATCAATAATTTTTTTAAAAAAGTTTAAATAATTTATTTGAAACCCTAATAACAAAAAAGAAATATTAATATTAAGTTAGACAAAACAGGAAAATCCTTAGATTTTTGTATCGAACTGTTAAACTCTTTTTTGTATAAAAAGCAAAAAAGATAATAAGATAATAGTATGGTTTTTTCTGGTTAAAGCAAAATTGACCATGAAAAAAATAAATTATGATAAAATAATTATTTAGTTGAGGAAATTTTCTAAATTCCGAATGATGAATCAAGGATTTAATGTCATAAAATTAAAAAAAAATAAAAAATTAGCAATCATCACTTGACATTGCTAATTCTTATGATATAATAGTATTAGCACTTAGGTATTAAAAGTGCTAATAACGCATATAATAAAATGAAATTTTAAACCGGAAATGAATCCGGTAAAAAAAACAACAAAAAAGGAGGATTAGATTATATGAAAATTATCAGAAGGAGAAAAAATTTCTTTGATAGTATTTTTGATGATTTCTTTGATTTTCCGACTAAAACACGTAAAGATCTGATGAGAACAGAGATAAAAAAGGTCGGAGATAATTATCAAATCGATGTAGAACTTCCCGGTTTTAATAAGGAAGATCTTAAAATTAATCTTGAGGACGGATATCTAACCATTTCCGCAAAACGCGAGCATGCGCATGAGGAAAAAGAAGCAGATGAAATCATCCGTTCTGAGCGTTATTACGGTGAATTTGCCCGTTCTTACTATGTCGGCAATATTTCCGAAAGCGAGATTACAGCAAAATACAATAACGGGATTCTGACAGTCTTGCTTCCTTGTGAAAGCAATACTGAGAATAAAAAATATATCACTATCGAATAATAGGAGGAATTGGAAGCTATGATGTTGAAACCATTGCACGATAATGTGGTTCTAAAAAAAGAAAAAGTAGAAAACAAAACCGCTAGCGGAATTATCCTAGCCGGTGATGCGAAAGAGCAACCGAATGTTGCAGAGGTTGTTGCCGTTGGTACCGGAGTTTATGTTGACGGAAAACTCCAACCGCTGACTGTTGAAGTCGGTAATAAGGTCGTTTACAAGAAGTACTCGACTACGGATATTAAAATTGATGAAGAAGAATATTTGATTATTGCTGAAAAGGATATCTTAGCTATTGTTGAGTAAGGAGGAAATTAATTATGGCAAAAGAATTAAAATTTTCTAAAGACGCCCGTACTGCCGTCTTACAAGGTGTTGACACTCTCTGCAATGCAGTCAAAATTACGCTCGGACCGAAAGGAAGAAATGTTGTTCTTGATAAAAGCTACGGTTCTCCCCTGATTACCAATGACGGTGTTACCATCGCAAAGGAAATTGAACTAGCGGATCCCTATGAAAATATGGGTGCCCGTTTGGTTTATGAAGTAGCGAACAAAACAAACGATGATGCGGGAGACGGAACGACAACTGCTGCCTTATTGGCTCAGTCAATGATTCACAAGGGTATGGCTAATGTTGAAAAAGGCGCTAACCCGGTTCTACTCCGTGAAGGTATCGAAAAAGCTGCCAAGGAAGTTGCGAAAAGGTTACTTGAAAGATCACGCAAAATCAAAACCAATGCCGATATCGCAAGTGTCGCGACAATTTCTTCCGGAAGCTCCGAAATCGGTGAGATTATTGCGGAAGCAATGGATAAAGTAGGTCGTGAAGGAGTTATCAGCGTTGATGAATCCAAAGGTTTCGACACCTATCTTGAAGTTGTTGAAGGAATGCAATATGATAAGGGATATGTTTCACCTTATATGGTCACAGACCGTGAAAAGATGGAAGTTGTTCTTGAAAATGCCCTTATTATGGTCACAGACCAAAAAATCAATAATGTCAAGGATATTTTACCGGTTTTAGAAGAAGTCCTGAAATCCAACAAACCGTTATTGATTATTGCTGATGATTTGGAAAATGAAGTAGTTAGTACTTTAATCGTTAATAAACTGCGCGGCACATTTAATGTCGTTGCAACAAAAGCGCCGGGCTTTGGTGAAAATCAAAAAGATATCTTAAACGATATTGCGATTTTAACCGGAGCGAAGTTCTATGCAAAAGATCTGAATATGGAACTTCAAGAAATGACGATTGAAGATCTCGGCGTTGCCAAGAAGGTTGTAGTGGCGAAAGACACAACGACAATCATCGGCGGTAACGGTAGTCCGGATGCAATTAAAGCCAGAATTGAAGAAATTCGCAAGCATGTTGAAAATGCTACCGGCGAATATGATAAAAAACGTTTCAGCGAACGCTTAGCAAAGCTGACCAACGGGATTGCGATTGTGAAAGTCGGGGCGATGACTGAAGCTGAACTCAAAGAAAAGAAATTACGCATCGAAGACGCCCTTAACGCAACCAAAGCTGCTGTTGAAGAAGGTATCGTTTTAGGTGGCGGTGCTGTGCTTGTAGAAATCTATAAAGAACTGAAATCGCAACTTAAATCGGACATTGTCGATGTTCAAAAAGGCATCAATGTTGTTATGGAGAGTTTAACGGCTCCAGTATATCAAATTGCGGAAAATGCCGGTTTTGATCCGGATGAGATTGTTGAAAAACAATTTGCGGCTGAAGCTAATATCGGTTTTGATGCGAAAACCGGTACATGGGTCGATATGTATGAAGCAGGAATAGTAGACCCCACTAAAGTCACAAGAAGTGCAATCCTGAATGCAGCCTCAATTTCTGCTCTCTTAATCACTACGGAAGTTGCAGTTGCTGAAATCAAAGAAAAAGAAGAAACTCCAGCAATTCCCCAAGGAATGTATTAAAACTTTGCCACCATTAGGTGGCTTTTTAGTTTCATTTAAGATTAGTATTATAATATTACAGTGATGCTATGAGTGAAAATCATAGTTGTGAATAAAAATGCATCTTTGTAACCTCCAAAGGTGCCGGTAGTGACGTCATCATCTATAATGATTATTACGATACTATCATTTTCTCACGAACCACCATGTTATTAACGGTTATTCCAATATTTTCATAGAACTCGTGAACGGAAGCTACATTAATTGGTGGCGACACTACCGGCGATATTGCATAATTAAACAAAAACATAATCTTTAGGGAACCGAATTCGAAATTACGGTCACAACTTAGCAATTACTTTATACATTATTAATGGAGACTCCTCTCTCCTTTTTTTTTACCTTTACACGTTTAAATAAAAGTGATATAATTATTTGTAGTTTAATGTAAAACAAGGAAGAATAAAAATGAAATCTTTTTTTAGAAAATTCTTTTTTGAAGGTTTTGAATCCGGAGAATTTATGTTTGGATTTACTCATATCCTTTCAATTGTTTTCGTGATACTCTCAATTGTTTTATTTACTTTTTTCTTGCGGAACAAAGATGAAAAGTATATTCTTGGAAAAATGAAAATCATTTCTGCAATTTCTTTGCTTATTTATTTTGGCAGAAGACTTCTATATTATGATGGAAACACGAGTTTAATCGAAGCTCTATGGCCGTTCTATTTATGTAATATTAATACAATTTTTCTGTCTCTTTCTATTATCTTTAATATCAAGAAAGGTCGCGATTTCTTTTTAGTAACAGGCCTAATTGGCGGCATTTTTACCTTTTTAATGCCCGAAGGCATCTTTGTAGATCGCTATCTGACCTTTTCTATTCTTGACAGCATTATGTCCCATTATGTGATCATTGTCATTCCGATGGTGCTTTTACTAACCGGGTGTCATGTGCTTCATTTAAAAAATATTTATCAAGTCTTTGTTGGGCTTTTAATTTGTGTTTTTAATTCGGAAATATTGCAAAAGGCGTTATTTGATAAATCTTTTGATTATCTTTTCTTCAGATCAACACTGCCCTTTACAATCCCGGGCGTTCCCCAATTCCTGATATTATCTTCGCTTTCAATAATTTTGGTTTTACTTGTTTACTTTCTGGATCACCGCTATATTGAGCGCCATCCGGAGAAAATAAAAGAAGAATTAGCATACAGGCAAGGTTAATTACCTTGCCTCTTTTGTTAGTTTAGTAAATCTTCCGCAAACTTATCGTCTCTTACCCCCATAAAAACCGGTTGTCTTAGTCCGCCTTCTTTTGTTTTCATCATATACCGCACCCTTCCGACCAACTTTGGAACCATCCAGATAACATTTTCTTTTTCTGGAAATAGAGGAATTGAAGGATTGTTTTTTGCATAATTGATAATCTGTTGTTTAAATTTTCCGGTGACGACAGATCCTGCTCGAATGATTTTTCCGTCTAGGTAACGCCCTAAAATTAAGTCAATGACATTTTCTTTTGGGATATAACCGCAGATAATCAAGTCATCTTCTTCATAGATTTTGATTTTTAGCCAAACGGAACTCCTTTTTCCGGGATAATAATGGCTGTCTTTTTTTTTAGCAACGATACCTTCTAATTTCATTTCTTTGACAACTTGAAAAAGTTTTTGACCATTTTCTTTGATATATTTAGAGATTATTAAGTCCTTGCTTTCTTGAACATTTTCTTGGAGTAGCTTTTTCCTTTCTAGTAGGGGAGTATCAATTAAGAATTTGTCCTTTAAATAAAGCAAATCAAAAGCAACATAGATGACCGGGTTGATATTAGTTTGGATTTTTATCTTAAAAGGATCGGTCATTAAAGATCTTCTTTGGAGTGCATAAAAGTCCGGTTTTCCGTTTTTTATTAAAAGAAGTTCGCCGTCTAAAAGCATTTTCACCTTTACATTTTGATGTAAATTCTTTAATTCTGGATAGGTTTGATTTAAGATTTTCCCACGTTTATTTATTAGTTCGGTAGCTTCATCCAGATAAGCAAGACACCTGATGCCGTCAAATTTTAATTCATAGAGATAGTCGGGACTGTTGAAAACATCTTTTGCTTCCTCAAAGAGCATCGGCGAAAGATTTCTTTTTTCAAAGCTGTACATTTAAGCTCTGGCTTCCGATTCAATATTTTTTAAGCTTTCCTCTAAAGCCGTCATTAAATCAAGAGCTGGATGATAATCACCTTCCTCTTTGACATAGACGGTTTTTCCGGCAATTTTTGCTTGAATCGCCTGTTCGATCTTTTCTCGATATTCGTCTCTAAAAGCACTGATTTCAAAAGGTTTGGTGAGTGTATTTAAAAGAGTAATCGCGAGATTTAGTTCTTGTTTATCAAGTTTGGTTTTTACATCCGGATAAGGATAAGCAAGCATATCTTCATGAAAGTGGAGCGTGTTTAAGTACATGATTCCGGATTTTACTCTTAAGGCGATTAATTTCTCCTTGGTTCCTAATACTGTTTTCGCAACCCCGCATTTCTTTTCTTTTTCCATTGCTGCTTTAAGAAGCGAAAAAGCGCGTTCGGCACCTTTTTCCGGAACAACATAATAAGCCTTATCAAAATATAAAGAATCAATTGCGCTTAAGTTGACAAATTGTTTGATAACAATGGTTTTGTCGCGCTTTGATTTCAATTTTTCAAAATCAGCGGGAGTAAAGATTACATATTTTCCCTTTTCATACTCATATCCTTTTACAATATCCTCCTGCGGAACTTCTTGATTATCGCAATCGACGCAGGTTTTTTTATATTTAACTCGGCTCATCGTTTTTTTATCGACAAGATGAAAACTAACCCCACCACCTTTTACAACATTATACAAAGCAACCGGTATATAAATAAGCCCGAAACTGATTGCTCCTTTAAAACTAATAGCCATTTTTCTGCCTCCAGATTTTGATTTAATAATATTATTTCTATTTTGGAAAAAAATATAAAAAATCTCAAAAAATTACAATAGTTATTTGTTATATTAGTGAGAAAAGGATAATAAGAAAGGAGCGGCGTATGAATAATAATACACAAGCAAAAATCAAAGATTTGAACAAAAAGATTAAGATCTCGAAATTGAAACGTGATGCATATTCTTTGCTTGGCCACTCTAAAAAAGTCCAAGAGAACAAAAAAACTATTTTTGAACTGGAAACTAAATTAATGAAAATTAAATTGGATTCCACAAAATAATGTGTAAAGCAAAAAGCCATTTTAACAATGGCTTTTAATCATAATATTCGGAATTATTTCTAAAATAGGAAGGAGTCATTCCGGTTGCCTTTTTGAAAACTTTTGTAAAGTAATTCAAATCTGCAAATCCACAAAGATTTCCGACTTCATAGATTCTAAGATTTGTGGTCAACAATAAATGTTTGGCTTTAGCAACCCTTACCATATTCAGGTAATTTACAAAATTGATTCCGATTTTTTGTTTGAATAGCCGGCAAAGATAACCCGAAGAAATTAAAAATTCATCCGCAACGCTTTCAAGCGTTAACAGTTTTGCATAATTTCCTTCAATATATCTGATGATTCTGTCAATCAGATAATTTTTTAATTCACTTTGACTTTGGCTTCGTCCGAGTTTAACGGGTAGTTTGCCTTCAGCTTTTTCACCTTTTAAGACAGCAAGTAAAGATTTAACCGAAAGGCGTGTGTATTCGTAAATGCAGATATGGCATTCCGGTAAACCTTGGCCGAGGACGTCATAAGGAGTTCTTAGTGAAATCAGCATCACTTTTGCTTTGGTTTGAATAAGATTGGTATAAAGTACTTTTTGAACTAAGGTTAAATGCGAATCCGATAAAGCAAGAACAACTTTTTTTCCTTTGACAAACTCTTGAACTTCATTGACATTGAAGTTTTTATTATCTATCGAAAGATAAGGAATCTTGAATTCTTTGCCTAAGATTTTCGCAATATCCAAATCTTCTACATTTTTGTCTTCCGCTATTGAACTAACATAATTGGTGACACCGACTATGACTGTTTCATCGTCAATCGGAAACGGAGTTCCGGAAGCAATGGTAATGCTTGCTAAGCTTGCCGCTTCCGCAAGCTCCCGATTCTTTTCAAAGTCAATTTCGGCAGTTGCTTCCATGCAATATTTTTCTTTGTATTTTAAGATTCTTGCGACTGCTTCATCGACATGTTTTAAGAATCCCGGATCGGATTTTGCGGCTTCGAGGAGAGAATTCCGAACGATGAGTTGGCGGCCGAAAGAATGACTGATTGTCAAGATGTCACAACTTGCTTGAACAGCAAAAATTACTGCCCCACCCAAGGAGTAAGCTCGGGTTAAGGCATCCATTTCCAAACAATCAGAAATAACTAAGCCCTTAAACCCAATTTCTTTTCTAAGGAGATCAAAGATTATTTTTTTAGAAATTGAAGCCGGAAAACGGTCGTCAAGTTTGCGATAAAGAATATGAGCGGTCATAATCGCATCCGGTAAATATGAGCCTGTGTAAGGCAAGAGTTCGAGCGTTCTTAGATCTTTTAGCGATGCATCGATACAGGGAAGGTCGAGGTGCGAGTCGATATGGACATCTCCGTGCCCGATGAAGTGTTTATAACAGGATAGAACGCCTTCCTCCTGAATCGCTTTGCTCATTTGGCCGGCAAGTTGTCCTACCAAATGGGGGTCATCGCTAAATGAGCGAATCCCGATAATCGGGTTCATCGGATTGGTATTAACATCCGCTACCGGAGCAAGGACACAATTGACACCAAGGTTTTTCAGTTCTCTTCCGATAATTTTCCCGATTTCGGAAGCGACTTTCGGACGGGAGAATGAGGCAGCTCCGATTGCCATATGACCGGGAACGCTTGTAACGCCATTATAAACGCGTCTGATGCTACCCCCCTCCTGGTCAACGGAAATTATTGCCGGCACCCCGTTATATTTTAAAGCCGCTTCCTGAATATCCGCAGTTAGTTTTTTGAGGTGTTCTGCGGATTTTATATTACGAGAAAAGAGAATGATGTTACCGTAATGGTATTTTTTTATAAGCTCAATGATATCCTTTGTTTGTGTGCTTTGCCATCCGACCATCAGCAACTGGCCGATTTTTTGTTCTAGTGTCATAAGATCATCCTTTCACAGCACCAGCGGTTAAGCCTTTGATTATATTCTTCTGGAGGAAAAAGTAAACAATGATAACAGGAATTGCGATTACGGCAACGGAAGCAACCATCAGTCCGTAATCGGTCCCACCTTCTTTGGAGCTGATTTCCTTCAGCAGCGCGCTGACTGGCATCTTTTCTTCATCGGTAAGAATCAACATTTGTAAGAACAGGTCATTATAAGACCAAAGGAATACAAAGATTGCTGCGGAAGAGAAAGCAGATTTCGACATCGGCAGAATCAGATGCCAGAGAATCTGAAAAACATTGGCGCCGTCCAGATAGGCTGACTCTTCCACCTCAACGGGAATATTTTGGATAAATCCGGTAATCAGAATTGTTGCAAAAGCAAGATTTCCTGCAACTTGCGGTAATATTACGCCAAAATGTTTTCCGTTTAGCCCCAGATTATAAAGCAGTTTTTGCAAGGGAAAAATTATTGAAAAGATTGGAAACATCATGCAGGCAACAATCATACCGTAAATAATTTTTTTAGCTTTAAATTCATAACGCGCCAAGGCAAAGGAACTAAAAGCTGTTATGAAGATTACTAAGATAACTACCGAACCGGAAATTAAGAAACTGTTCAGATAAGCACGAAGGATATTATAACGCCCATAGAGAGCGGCTTTGTAATTATCAAACGTGAAGGTCGTAAGCGGAATACTGAAGGAATCGACAAGGATTATGTTTTTTTCTTTAAAACTATTCAACAATACCCAAATGAAAGGATAGAGTGTAAATAAAGACCAAAAACTTAAGACAAAATATATTAAGACTTTTCCAAAAGTAATTCTTTTTTTGTTCATACACCCTCCTTATAAATCCTTGTTTTGTTTAAAAATGGAGTTTGAGATGAAACTTAAAATGACACCCGCTAGCGCGATAAAAACCGCAAAAGCTGCAGCATACCCGCCCGCATTGCTTTGGAAGGCAACCTCGTACATATAAGTCCCGAGAAAATGCATTTTTCCGCTTGGATATCCCATCGGATCAATGATATGTGGTAAGTCGAACACTTTCAAAGTTCCGGTGATGGCTAGAACAACTACGCTTCTTGTGACGTTCTGTAGCATTGGCAGTTGAATATAGAAAACCTTTTGGAAAGCATTCCCGCCATCGATTTCCGCAGCTTCCAGTAAGTCTTCTGGAATACTGGCTAGTCCCGTCAGAAAGATTACAAAATAAAAACCGATGTATTGCCAGATTACTGGCATAACAATTAATGAATAAAGTCGTGGCAGAATACTTGGATCCTTCCAAAAGACTTTTTCGCCTCCAAATATTTCGAGAATCTGATTAAACATTCCGTACTGATAATCATAGAAAAGATTGAACATTAAACCGAGTGCGGTTGCGGAAACGACAATCGGCATAAAGAAAGTAACTTTATAAAATCCAGCTAGTTTTCGAATCGAGTTTACCAATAGGGCAAGAATTAGAGCAACTCCGACCTGAAAGATTAAAACAAGACCGATTAATATTAAAGTATTAATTAACGATCTTTGAAATTTCACATCGGTAAACATTGTCAGATAATTATCAAAACCGACATAGCGAGGATTCTTATCCAAAATGCTTTCATAATCAAAGAAACTATTATAGATATTAACTATAAAAGGATAAAAAAGAAATATAATAAAAAATGCAAGCATCGGGGTTATGAAGAGATAGGCAATCCATTTTTTCTTGTACATAGTCCCTCCCTTAAAAAGAAGAGGTATTGCAGCACCTGCAATACCTCAATCTTTATTGTGCATCCGCAAAAATTTTTAGAGCAGCTTTGATGGCTGTTTCATTAGCAGTTAGATAGTCATTAGCAGCAGATACTAAGTGAATGAAAGTTCCGGCTTTTGCGGCGTCGGATAAAGGCAAGGTGGCTTCTGCAGTTCTTGCCGGCATTGAGTTCATCGAAATTTGCAGATTGGTCTGATTAGCGAGTACAACTGCAGGATCGGCAGGAATACCACCGCCGGCACAGAATTTTGCTATTGATTCGGTTTTTGTCATCATTTCTACTAATTTAACGCAAAGTTCGCGTTTATTCGGATCGTTCCAAGCCTTTTTCGAGATATAGAAGCCGGAAGTAAATCCGCTTTGCATGTAGACTTTGTTCTTGCCGCCTTCATTTGTCGGAATAGCCGGGAAAGGAACCATCTTTAATTTGCTGGCTTTTACTTTGGTTGTTTCATCAAAGTTGACAGCAAACCAAGAGCCGTCAAGAATCATTGCTGCTTTTGCATCTTTAAAGGTAGCTTCGGCCATCTGATGTTCTTGATTCCCATTTGTCGGGCCGAACCAGCCTAAATCGGCGAAATGTTTGAATTTCTTTAAAGCATTGACCCAAGCATCTTCATGGTCTTCAATTGAATCCTTGATATTTGTAAAGGCATCAGGACCCAATGTACCTAGGACAAGATGTTCAATCCAGTAATGAGGAACATCGGTTGCGCCGAGTGCAAAAGGAATAATGTCCTTAGCAATCAGTTTTTCCGCAATATCATGGTAATCTTGCCATGTCCAAACATCTTTTTCCAGATAGCTTGCTAAATCGCCCGTAAAGAGCTCCGTATTCACAAATACCCCTTCAACAAATCCTTTTAGAGTCACAGCGTAAGGATCAATGACACTATCGGAAATGTTCTTTGCATAATCGGGATATTCTTTTCTGATATCCGCGATAGAAACGACTAACTTATTATCCACCAGGGGTTTTGCTGTAGCCCCGGTAAAGTAGAAGAGGACGTCGGGATCGTTTCCGGCATAAAAGGCTGAAATTACAGAAGTTTTCCAAAGTTCATCGGAAGTGGCGGAACTGTCGTTGATTTTCACATTATATTCTTCTTCAAACTCTGCAATTAAAGCTTCATAAATTTCCGCATGCGGGTCGGTTCCGCCGAACATGCTGATAGTTTTCAACTCAACACGATCATCCTTTTCACAACTGACTAATAAAAATCCCAAGAGAACAAAAAACAAAACAGAAAAGATTCTCTTATACATATGTACCTCCCTCTGGATATTATCCAACCTAAGTATAGCACGGAAAAATAGCCAGAACAACGTACTAAATTTGATATTTATAGTAAAAAATTAACCAATGTAAGCGTTTTTGTGGTAATAAACAAGATTTTTGCTTACTTATATTATATCAATTAAGGAATATTAAAACAATATTTTCCAAGTTAAATAAAAAATATCGCGAGAGCGATATATAATTTTTTAGTAAAAAATCAATCTTTTAAACAACTTTTTACAAGATTATCTAATACATAGTCCCAGGCCTTATTAAAATATTCATAGACATCATCCCAATCATCGGGATAACCTAGGTTAGTGAGTCTGACTAATGTATTATTATCTTCAGGGATAAATTCTAAGACTACCCAAGTCTGATAACCGGATTCTCTTTTATCTTTAAATTTCGGGGGTGTATACCAAGTAAAAGAAAACATTTAGTTCGGAAGAAAAGAAAGAACAACACAACCTTCGCTGCCACGAGCTTTAATACTTTTGTCGGTACTAAAATAGATTTCATACTTTCCCTTTGGAGTAATTTCAATCTCATTATCAGCACTGAAAAATGAATTCAGCCCTTCCTTGGTTGTCCACTTTTTATAGAGATATTCCCTAGTTTTATTAATTAATCTTTCTTTGATAATTGCTTTCATATTCCACCTTTGAATAAGTAATAACTAAAAAATTAACCGGAAAATATTGTAACAGATTTGTCGTAATTGAAACACACAGGCTAACAATCTTTTTAACAAAAACCCAATCGAGTTATTTTCAATCAGAATTAATTCTTTTGAATAAGCGATTTGTTATAAATTCTATTGACATCGTTTTGTTGATGGATATATTTTACATAAGCTATGATAACACAAATACCTAGGGTCAGGGCACCTAAAATAAAATAACTTAAGAGGAAAAACAAAAGTGTTAAACGGTTCGGAACACCATGTTTTTCACAAAAATTCCCGCGTCTGTCAACAAGCAGTGCCTGCCAAATGACAGAATATATTCCCAAGGTAATAATTGACAATAGGATATATCCAATTAAACCTCTGGTACGTCTTCCATCTTCTCTACAAGCTATATTTGTTTCTTTTGCGAAAGCGTGAATTAAATAAAGTTGGTAGATTCCAAGAGTAATAATTGTAAAGAGTAATACTTTCCAAAAGCCCCTATTGACTGGTAAAGTTTGCATAAACTCTCCCCCTTCATTATTTTTTAAAAATATTTTCCGGTTATTTACAGGTATTAATCTAAAATCCATCTCTTAATTAGCCTGTTAATAAAAGTTATTATTTACATAAATTCATTATATATTTTTACAATCTCAAAATCAATAATTTTATTAAATTTTATCAATTACAATATCGGAAAAACCTACTGTCTTTCTTTTTGTATTTAAAAAAACATTTCATCATCGTTTAGATCATGAAATGTTTTTAGTTTAGCATTTGACTGATAGAAATTCTATCACATTAAAATGATATTTTCAGCATCAAGTGCGCCTTCTTCATAACAAACAACGGCTTCATCAATTAACCCATTTCCGGATTAAAAATTAATTATTTACATTCTCCCCTTAGTAAAATTAGCTTTATTATACCACCTATTAAAAATAGTCAAGGGATATCTTATTCTTAATTATTTTAATGTTATTCAAACTTGTAAGGCATCATAAATCAAACTTTTATAGTTCATAATATTTTTGATAAGAACTCCTTTGTCCTTTCATTTTTCGGATGATTAAAAACTTCGTTTGGATTACCTTCTTCTAAAATTTTACCATCATCCATAAAAATGATGCGATTAGCAAATTCCCTTGCAAAGCCCATTTCATGAGTCACAACGACCATCGTCATACCAAAGGTTGCTAATTCCTTCATTAATTCTAAAACTTCCCCAACCATCTCCGGATCTAAAGCACTTGTTGGTTCATCAAATAACATGACATCAGGATTCATACATAAGCTGCGAATAATCGCGATTCTTTGTTTCTCGCCACCGGATAGCTTATTTGGATATTCATCTTTCTTTTCAAATAAGCCGATTCTCATTAATAATTCACTAGCTTTGCTTAGGGCTTGTTCTTTAGTCATTAACTTTAATTCTGTTGGTGCCAGGATCAAATTTTCCATCACCGTTAAATTATTAAAAAGATTGAAATGTTGAAAACACATACCTATTTTTTGGCGTGCCTGATCAATACTTAAACTATATTTTTGACGGTAAGTATGTATTGTTTTTTTAAATTCTTTGCCTTCTCTTCTAGGATTTAATAATTTTTCCTTTTTTATTAACTCGATTAAATCCTCTTTGTTTAAATTGCTGTTTAATAGCATCTTCTTAAAAGTGTTTGAACTTTTTATCAGTTCGTTATGCAGATAGGGATCAATTTCCGTTAATAAGGAATTACCAAACCAGACCTCACCAGAAGAAGGAATTTCTAATTGGTTAATACAACGAAGTAAGGTCGATTTTCCTGATCCTGAGGAACCAATGATTACTACTTTTTCACCTTGATTTATCTTTAAATTAATCCCATTTAATATATCTTTATTGCCAAATTTCTTATATAAGTTATTAATTTTTATCACTTACACGCAACCTGCTTTCGGTAATTTTAATAATTAAGGTAATCGTATAAACAATTGTTAAATATAACAAGGCTGCTAAAATCGCAGGAGCTAAATAATTAGCAATTGTTTTATTGATTGTAGAAGTAGCTTGATTTAAATCAAAAGTTAAAGTTCCAACTGTAGAACCAACCATTGAAACAATAGCAGTTTCCTTAACTAAAGCAATCAATTCATTACCAATCGCCGGAATCACATTTTTTATCGCCTGTGGTAAAACAATTTTAAACATTGTCTTAACCTTAGATAGACCTAAACTTCTACCAGCTTCCATTTGTCCTTTATCTACCGATAAAATTCCCGCTCGGATATTTTCTGAAACATAAGCTCCCGAATTAATTCCAAAAGTTAAAATTACTGCTGTAATTTTTAAACCTGGGATAGCTAAGATTGCAAATACCATAATAAATAATTGTAGGGTAATTGGTGTACCGCGAATCACTGTAGTATAAAGATTACAGATAAGCGCTAGGGGCTTTAATTTAGGATTATCAATTGCAAAGATTTTAATAATAGCTACTACAGAACCTATTACTAGTCCTATTAAAGCAGCAATAAAAGCGGTTGTTAGAGTATTTTTAAAACCTTCAAAAAGATAATTCCTTAATTCGCTGGTTGTGATTATTTCAATAATATCGTTTAAAAGCTTCATTCAAACGCCTCAATTATAAACCTAAGTGTTTATTAATTAATGCTTGGATACCGTTAATACCATTTTCTTCTTCATTTAATAATTCATCTAAAACTTCATTTATCGCATTTAATAAAGCAGTATGACCTTTGGTTACACAGATAGCATATTCATCAAAAGCCAATTGGTCTTCCTCGCCTTTATAATATAAAGGCAAGCAATTTAAATTCGCCTTTCCTTGAACTAATTTTTTTGCCGGCAATTCATCGATAATTACATAATCGCTATTTAGACCAATGTCGCTAACTGCAGTATCAAGCGAAGAAAAGTAATTAACTTTATTCCCTTCAAGGATTCCGCCTTCTTTAACTTCATCGCTCAAAAATAAATCGGCAGTTGTTCCTGTTTGAACACCAATTCCTTTATCAGATTTTAAACTTGACCAATAAATGCCAAAATTACCATCACTCATCAAATGTTTTAAATTGCTTTCATTTTTAACTTCATAAATTACATATAAGTTAGCTTGATAGTAAACTTTAGAAAAATCTACTTTACTCAATCTTTCTGGCGTAACAGATAATCCTGCAGCACCGATATTGGCAAGTTTACCTGCGGCTACTGTATCTACAATTACATCAAAGTTTACATTTTCAAATTTAATTTTTTTACCTAATTTTACGCCAACTTTATTCATAATATCTATATCAACCCCAACAATCTTACCATCAGAAATATATTCAAATGGAGCGAATCCGGCTTCAGTATAAACAATAAGCGTATCGCTTGTCTTACATGAAGTCGTTCCTAATAAACAGAAAACTGCAACTATTAATTTAATTAATTTTTTCATAACAAATAACCTCTTTCTTTCTGCCTAGGAAGCAATAAAAAAAGTCCCTAGGCAAATATATTTTTGCCTAAGGACGTATATCTTCATACGTGGTGCCACCTTAATTTATTATTATTTCACAATAATAACCTCTATAAGTACAATAATACTCTATCTTGCTAACGGGAGAACCCGGTAACCCCTATGATTTCAGGATTACTACTCCTAGATGCGTTCACATTTGCTTGAAGGTACTGTCTTCCACCAATCACAGCTCGCTGAACCGAAGCAATATGTTACTATTTCTATTCATCGTCATTCATATATAGTTGTAACTCGTATATTTTAATCCTAAATCTTATATTTGTCAATAAATAAAATGTTTTCATTTTAAAAAATTATCTAATAACTATTTTTCCCTATTGAAATAAAAAAAGTTTGATATTAGTATCAAACCTGTTTTTCTAATCTGGTGCGGCTAGTGAGATTTGAACTCACACATCAGTACTGATACTACCCCCTCAAAGTAGCGCGTCTACCAATTCCGCCATAGCCGCAATTTGGACATTATATATTATATCACAAAATCAAAAAAATGCAATACTTTTATTAACAAAGAAGATAAAACTTGACAAAAATAAAACAAGATTTTTACTAAAATGCTTTTTTTAGTAACCTCTCAATTTATTCTAAGCGGTAAGTTATTTTAGCCTTAATTAATAAAAAAATGCAAACCGAAGTTTGCAATAAAATTTAGATTTGCTTAATTTTTCTTTTTGTTGGACTCTTTAACGAGTAAGTAAATAATTGCTGCCGGCCAGAAGGCAATCAAAAGGACGATGAAGATTACCCAATTGATTTCTTCATCTTTTTTATTTTTGGTTTGATAGGAAGCATAGGAGGTTCCATCTTGGTGTTTATTTCTGGTTTGAGAAGAAGAATAGGTTGTTTTTTCT
This sequence comes from Acholeplasmataceae bacterium, assembly GCA_012841865.1. GTDB lineage: Bacteria > Bacillota_I > Bacilli_A > ML615J-28 > CAG-698 > DTU067. Next base: position 19,331 of record DUTX01000063.1, read on the forward strand.
TGTTGCCTCGGTCGCTTGACGGAACCACAATAAGGACATTTTTTATCAGTTACGTATATTATATTTCCACAGGAACGACATTCACATGATTCTCTCATCTTTTCACCCTCTCACAAAAATAATATTCTTTGGGTTTTTCCAGAATTATTAAAGTCCACAACTTCATTTATTTCTCCTTGGCTTTTCCGACAGCGGAAACAAAGCGTCCATTTTCGTCGTAGTAATCATCTTCGTTTACAACGGGAATATTGTTTCCTTCTAATAATGTTTCTACTTGTTTTATTCTTGCGGTAAGGAGATCCAGGGCCAAGACTAAAGCAAGATAAATAATGGTCGTAAGGAAGATAATTGTTACCGAAAAGATTAAAAAAGGCTCTTTTCTGGTCATTAGATATCTGATTAATAAAGGCAAGAACTGATAAATTAGGGTTGCCGTTAATTGAATCGCTAGATTAGCGGGCTCTTTTTTAAAGAAAACTGCATAAATCAACATCGCAAGTAAAGCAAATGTTGCAAGTCCTTTTGAAATATAATAAAGGAGGCGGGCATTTTCTAATTCTAAAGGAAGATAACTTTCCAGAAGCAATCCCATTACAATTGAAAAAGCAAGAGTTAATAAGCCGATAATCAAAAAGTATAAACCAAAACGGATTTTACTCATATTATTCACCCCGCTTTATATTTGTTCCGCATTCGGGACAGAATTTTACATTTCCCGGGAGTTCTTTATTGCATGAGGGACAATTTTGTTTTACTCTTGCGCCGCATTGGGGGCAGAAATTAACGTTTCCGACAACATTTCCGCAATTCCCGCAAGTTTTTGTTGCAGGTGGGATAATCGGATTTTCGCGATTCAACATATCACCGACCGCTTGACCGGCTCCAACTCCAAGGCCAAGTCCGATTCCTGCTCCGGCAATCGCTCCGCCTGTGCCTTCGTTTTCAGCTGCCTTTTCCAGAACATCAAAACCGCGGGCGGTCCGATAACGATAATCACCCATGATATCAAATTCGGCTTTTTTATTAAGAATTTCATTAATCTTATCTAAATCTTCATCGGGTACGTTAATTGATTCAAAATAGAAATTTATTAATTCAATACCAAATCTTTCAAACTCTGGTGCGAGTCTTTCTTTACATACACTTGAAATCTCTTCGAGATAAACCGACATATCCAAGAGGCCAATATCTTTATGAATGATGTATTCGCCGAGGACGGTTTTTACTTTGGTATTGATTAAACCTCTGAAAAAATCACTGAGGATCTCAAATTCCAAAAGATTATTTGTATTGATTGCTCCGAGTAAAGTCGTGATTAAAAATTGGTAGTTGGCGATGCGGACCCCGAATTGCCCCCGCGCTCTCGCCCTTACTTTTACATTAAAATTGGGATCAATTACTTGCAGCGGATCCTTCGTTCCCCATAGCATATCTAATTTGATTGTTTTATTTACAAAATAAAATTCCATTGGAAAAGGAACTTTTCCGCCGTAGACACTTTTAATTAAATCTTCGATAAAAGGGAAATTTTCGGTAGTGACTGTAAAGATGCCGCTTTCAAAGATGTTTTCTACTTTACCGGCATGAACGGCGACTGCGACCTGTCCCGGTCCGACAATCAATTTTGACTTGGTAGTAATTTCAGTACAAGGATGTTTATAGACAATCCATTTTCGGTCGCTAAAGCCATCAAATTTTATAACATCAAAAAGTGCCATTTACTTTCCTTCCTTTCATTTTCTTCAATAGCATTGTATCATTATTTTACTAAAATGTAAATTATAAATTAAGGCTATCTGTTTCTTTAATATACATATGCATGTCTTGGTTAAAAATATCCATGTTTTTGAATTCGTATATTTTTATGTTGTTGAGAGAAAATAAAGCCGAGGTGTCTTATGAATTGTACGATTTTGTTGGGAGAAGTAAATTCAGAAAAGATTGATAAAGAATGGGTTTTAGAATTTAATAATTTTTTACAGAATGTGATTACTTATCTGAATCGAGTTTTCCAAAAATCCCTAAAAGTAAAAGTCGCTTTACGAAAAGAAGAATTTCAGGGCGTTTTTAATAATGCCTTAACAGCTTACTTATATTATAGGCAAATGAAAATGCTTCTTTATCCGCTTGAAATCAAAGCTGGCCTTGGTGAAGGGAAGTACTATCAGAATACGGAAACCGATGTTGTTGAAGGGCCAGCGCATTTTAATGCGCACAAGGCCTTAAGCTTAACCCAAGATTTTAAAATCAGCATTGCCTATATCTCCTTCAATAAATTCGACAAATACCTAAACTCTATCTTTCAGGCCATCGAATTCTTGGAGAAAAAGAATACGATCAGCAGTAATCTAATCAAGCTGATGGCGGAGTTTTATTTTCCGCTTTACAAAAAAAATGCAATGGATTTTTATGAGTTTACAAAAGAGAAGAACCTTCTTAAGGCTTTGAAATCCAAAGAAAACTTCTATAACCTCTTGGCTGAAGAAGACCATTCAATCAGGGGAATCTATCCGGATTCAGATAAGTTTCAGCTTCCGAAACTGGAAGACTGTGAACTAATTGATTTAGAAACTTTATTTGGAAAAGAGAAAGCCGATGTAGTAACTTGTTTTTGGAAACGCGGTTTTTATAGTCGGATTGCGAAAAGTTTGAATAATACAACCAGACAAAATGTCAATAAACATTTGGAAAGCGGAATTATTCTCCAAAGAAATCTTGAAGGAAGTGTCTGTCTTTTTTTAGCGGAAAAGAGAAATCAAGTTAATTAATCAGAATTGGATTGTAAAAAGAAAAAATTGTGCTAAAATGTAAAAGGTTACATAAATTTTGAAGGAGATGAGTTAGATGGATCTGAAAACGCTTATAATTATCCTCGCTACAATTTTTGTAGCTGTTCTGTCGTTTGTTTTTGCTTATTGGCTTTACCGTTGGGTAAAAAAACAACCTTCTGAAAACAAAAAAATTGCTCATATCGGGACATTGATTAAGAAAGGAGCAAATGCCTTTTTAAAAAAGGAATATCTTTCTTTACTTAAATTTGCCGGCGTTGCAGCGGTCTTAATTTTTGTCTTTTTACCAAAACCAGTTTGGATCGAAGGCGAAAAAATTCTCAACCATGTAGTAATGACGGTTTCCTTTATTGCCGGTACAGTCTTCAGTGCTTTAGCCGGTAAAATCGGAATTATGGTTGCAACCATCGCCAATCAAAAAACAGCCGAAGCTGCTCAAAAAGGTATCAGCAAAAGTTTCTTGAGCGGATTTAGAGGCGGAGCAGTCATGGGTATGGCTGTTGTCGGTTCAAGTCTTTTTGGAGTTGCTATTGTCACTCTCGTAATTGGCAAACTCACCGGTGATTTTTCAGCCCTTATTGGCTTTAGTTTCGGAGCATCCGGTTGGGCTTTGTTTGCGAAAGCGGGAGGCGGTATTTTTACAAAAACTGCGGATATCAGTGCTGACTTAGTCGGAAAAGTTGAACTCGGAATACCCGAAGATGACCCGCGGAACCCCGCCGTTATCGCCGATAATGTCGGTGACAATGTCGGTGACGTTGCCGGAATGGGAGCAGACCTTTTCGACTCCAATGTCGCATCAATCGCTGCCGCGTTAGTAATGGCCGCTTTTCTCGGTGATAAAGTAAATTCTAGCGCTTATATAGAAATGGTTTTTGTATATGTTGCACTGGGGCTTCTTTCTTCAATGCTTGGAGTTATGTTCTCCCGCATGGGTAAAGATGAAAACCCGACTCGGGCTTTAAATATCGGAACTTACCTAACCACCGGACTTTTTGCAGTCTTAACTGGAGTTGCAACTTTCTTGCTCGAATTTGAATGGAGAATTTGGGGAGCAGCGATTGTTGGTTTATTGGTTGGTGTCATTATCGGTCTAACTACCGACTACTTTACAAATGACGCTCATAAACCGGTACAGCTGGTTTCAAAGGCCAGTAAATCCGGACCGGCCTTTACAATTCTTTCCGGTGTCAGCTATGGCTTTTTAAGCGTTCTTCCGGCAATGGTCGGAATTGCGATTTCAGCATTGGCAGCATTTATGCTTACTAAGTCTCTTGGAACATCTACCGGCCTTGAAGTCGAATTCGGAATGTTCGGAGTTTCAATGGCAGCTGTCGGTATGCTTTCGATTGTCGGGATGATTGTCAGTAACGATGCTTATGGTCCGATTGTCGATAATGCAAGGGGACTGGCGGAAATGGGCGGACTCGGCGAAGAAGTTATCGAAGCGACCGATAAACTTGACTCTGCCGGAAATACCGTTAAAGCTGTTACCAAAGGCTTCTCAATCGGAGCTGCAGGCTTAACCGTTATTGCGCTACTTTTTGCATTTGTAATTGAGGTTAACTCTGCTGCTGGAGAAACAGTAATCAAAAACTTCGATATTATGGATCCGGTAGTATTCTTCGGAATGATTGTCGGTGCAGCTGTTCCTGCCGTTTTCAGTGCACTCTTGATGCTTGGTGTTGATAAAAACGCCCAAAGAATGGTTGAAGAAATTCACCGTCAATTTGACGAAATTCCTGGCTTGAAAGAAGGAAAAGAAGGCGTTGAGCCTGAATATGATAAATGTATAACAATTGCTACAACCGGTGCTTTGCGTGAACTTGTACCTGCCGGCCTTTTCGCAATCATCCTTACGGTGATAGTCGGCTTTATCGGCGGCGTTAAAGCTATCGGCGGCTTCCTTGCCGGTAATATTGTCAGCGGCTTACTTATTTCACTATTTATGAGTAATAGTGGCGGACTTTGGGATAACGCAAAGAAATTTATCGAAGCCGGAAATTGTGGCGGAAAAGGCAGCGAAGCTCATAGAGCCGGAGTTGTCGGCGATACCGTTGGCGATCCTTTCAAGGATACAGCCGGACCGAGTATCAATACGCAAATTACGGTCGTCAGCTTAGTTGCGACCTTGCTTGCGGAAATCTTCCTGCTTATTTCCTTATTCTAAAGATAAAACCAGATGATAAAAAAGGTGGGGCATTTAGGATTCTAAACTCACCTTTTTCCTATAATTTACTTCTTTTTTGAAGTTTAAAAAAGGGATAAAGAAAAGCTCAAATCATTGCGATTTGAGCTTATTTTTTCTTTTTCTGAAAAGATATTAAGATTAAGATAGTGAGATAGATGATGCCAATGCCGATAAAGACCGCAAGAATGCCTTGCCAAGCAATATTTAAACTTTCTTTTAGATTTAATAATAACATTTGCGTCCTCCTTTATAATAAACCGCTAAAAAGCGAGAGAATTACTCCTCCGGCTAAAACCGAGGCGATTTGACCGGAGACGTTTGCGGAAACGGCATGCATCAACAGATGGTTTTCCGGATCTGCTTCGAGACCCATTTTTTGAACAACTCTTGCGGACATCGGGAAAGCGGATATTCCTGCGGCCCCGACCATCGGATTGATTTTATTTTTCGTAAAGAGATTAATCACTTTCGCAAACAACACACCACCAATCGTATCAAAGACGAAAGCAGCGAGACCAAGGCCCATAATCATTACTGTTTGCCAGGTCAGGAAGTCTTTAGCTTGCATTGTAAAGGCAATTGAGAGTCCCAATAAAAGAGTAATCAGATTTACCAAAGATGTTCTTGCGGTTTCCGCAAGTCCATCAAGGACACCACATTCACGGAGCAGGTTTCCAAACATCAGGAATCCGACTAAAGCGAGTGATTCCGGAGCAATCAAACCGGCAATTAAAGTAACTGCTATCGGAAAGATAACCTTTGCGGTTTTGGAGACTGTTTTCGGATTATACGGCATCCGGATTTTTCTTTCCTTCTTGGTTGTAACCATTTTGATTGCTAATGGTTGGATAATCGGTACCAAAGCCATATAGGAATAAGCTACGACTGTAATCGGACCGACATATTGTGATTTTAAGACATTCGCAACCAAAATTGTGGTGGGACCGTCAGCGGCTCCGATAATACCGATGGAAGCGGCATCTTTTAGATCAAAACCGATTGCGGTAGCGATAATGATGGTAACAAAAATTCCCACTTGGGCTGCAGCTCCGAAAAAGATTAATTTCGGATTTGAAAGGAGCGGTCCGAAGTCAATCATCGCTCCGATTCCGATAAAAAGAAGGAGCGGGAAGAGTTCACCCATGGAAATCCCGAAATTGTAGAGGATCTGGATTGCTCCATGCGCTTCTTCACCACCGATCATTTGGGTGAGAACGCCAGATAAGGGGATATTTACCAAAATTGCTCCAAAGCCGATCGGCAATAATAATGAAGGCTCAACCTTAAAGCGGATTGCAAGAAAAATCAATAAGAATCCGATTGCGAACATCACAAGATTTTGCCAAGTAATTTCTTTAAATGATTGCAATAGAAAATCAAAAAAATCCATTTCTTCTCCTTATATTACAACTAGATTTCTTTCCTATTTTACAATTTTCCTAGTTCTTTGTCAAGGAAAGCACAAAGTGACTATTCTTTCATATTTTCCCAAGTTTTTTTCGAATTATGCTAAGAGATAAGAAAAACTTTTCGAATTAGCGAAAATTGTGTATAATAGAAGCGGAATGGATATTCTGGAAAGAGAGGTCAGCGGCTTGAAATTCAGTTTCGAACCCTTTCCTGAAATCAGAACTGAAAACCTGATTTTAAGAGAGTTAAGAATAAATGATTTGCAGGATTTATATGAAATGCGGAAAGATCCGCGAATGAATTTATATGTCGATAATACAATCGATCAAAATATTAATGAAACCCTTGAATATTTGGAAAGAATGAATCGAGGGGTTGCTCTCGGGAAATGGATTATTTGGGGCTTGGAACTGAAAAGCGAAGTTCGTCTTATCGGAACAATCAGCATTTGGAATTTTAAGAAAGCTGAAGTTAGCGGCGAACTTGGTTATGGTCTCGATTTCCGTTATCATAAAAAAGGTTACATGACCGAAGCTTTAAAAGCGATTATTGATTATAGTTTTAAGACCCTGGAATTAAAGAGGCTGCTTGCTTATACTGAAATTAGAAACCGATCTTCAATTGCTTTGCTGGAACGATGCGGTTTCAAAAAAACTGGAGAGCTTGAAGAAAAAGGCATCATCACAAATCTAAATTATGTGATGGCAATTTATCAACTCAAGAATAAAGGAGAAATATGAAAAAAATAATAACTGATTCTCCGCTTGGAAAACTGGTGATTGTAGAAGAAGAGGGAATGATTACGGAAATCTATGCAACTGCTAAAGAGCACTTTATTTCGGAAACACCGCTCTTGTTGGATGCGAAAAGACAACTTGAGGAATATTTTCAAAAGCAAAGAAAAACTTTTGATTTACCGTTATTTCCTAAAGGAACTCCTTATCAAAAGCAAGTTTGGCAGGAATTATTGAAAATACCTTATGGAAAAGTTGCTACTTATGGTGAGATTGCAAAAAGAATCGGAAATCCTCTTGGTGCGAGAAGTGTCGGCGGCGCCTGCAACAAAAATCCGATTATGGTTGTCATCCCTTGTCACCGTGTGATCGGTAAAACAGGCAACTTAACCGGTTATGCGGAAGGACTTGATAAAAAAGAGTTGCTTTTGAAACTGGAAAGTGATTTATGAATAAAAACCTCCGAGAAGTAAAATAATACTTTTAAAGGAGGTATTTTTTATGAAACTGACACCGATTAAACATAATCATAGTTTTGATTTATTTAAGGATGAATTTTTTGAAGATTTTTTTGAATTTCCTTTTTCGCGTTTTGGTCGTAACATGCAAAAGATGAAGACCGATATTATCGAAACCAAAGACAAATACATTATTAATATCGATATTCCCGGTTATGATAAAAAGGATATCAAGGTTCATGTCGGTGACAATTACCTGACGGTTTATGTAAAGAAAGAAGAAGAAGCAACTGATGAAGCTCCGAAAGGCGGAAAATATGTATACCGTGAACGTTATGTCGGTACGGCATCCCGAAGTTTTTATATCGGAAATGTAAAAGAAAGCGATATAAAAGCCAAATATGAAAACGGAACTTTAACGCTTTCAATGCCGAAACTTAACAAAGAAGAAAAAGATTTGCGTTGGATAGATGTCCAATGACGAAAAGCCAAGCGAAATATTCACTTGGCTTTTGTTTTATTTAAATGGAATTGCTGCTGGAGTTTTCGTATTTCTTCCGCAACTTCCGGTACGGGACCCTTTACTTCAACGTCACGGATAACTTCTTCAATAGCTAAACTACGGACCCTGGGCGGATGAACCCCTAATTCATTAAGCCATTCTGCCAGTTGTTTCGAAGAACTTCCATAAACAATTCTTCCTAAACCGACCCAACCATGAGCAGCTGCACACATCGGGCAATGTTCACCAGAGGTATAGACCGTTGCTTTGCTTCTTTCTTCAGGCTTCATATTAGCCGCAGCCCATCTAGCGATTGCAAATTCCGGGTGCCTTGTTTGATCACCTTGAGCGACACGGTTATGATCTTCAAAAAGGACTTTGCCCTCCCCCGAGACAAGAATAGAACCAAAGGGTTCATCTCCTTTTTTAAGAGCAATTTTTGCTAGTTCCACACAACGTTTCAGGTGTTTAAGATCAAGATCAGAAATCATGGCATTCTCCTTTTTTTGATTATAGTATAGGATTATCTTCTTAGCAAGCAATATACAAAAAAACAGTCAAAAAAACTTGACTGTTAATTATTCAAATCAATCTTTAGCAGCGAAAAGGTATGAGGTCATTGATACGCTACCGAAGGTGCAGGCATTATTGAAGACCTGTATTTCGTCTTTAGCGCTTACGGCCCCCAAAACATAAAGTAAGGGCGAAAAATGTTCACTACTTGCAAAGGCAAGCTGAGACTCCGGAATTTTGCCATAATTGATGATGCTTTCAAAGTCTCTTTCGAAAATTTTGGCACGGATTAAATCATCATATTTTTCTGCCCAATTATAACCGTCCGCTTTACAAAAATCAGCTTTGCGGAGATTGTGGACGATATTTCCGCTTCCGACAATCATTGCATCGGAACGCAATTCACGTAATGCTTTTCCTATTTGAAAAAGTTCTTCCGGTTTTTTATAATAATCAACGCTTAATTGGAGGACTTTTACATCCTGCTCAGGATACATTTGGTAAAGAACACTCCAAGCTCCGTGATCGAGTCCCCAGGCATTATCCGTTTTTGCTTTTGTAAGTTGAATTACTTTTTCCGCAATTCTGGGATCACCCGCCACTTCATAATTTATCTCATAAAGTTCTTTTGGAAAATAATAGAAATCATGAATTGTTCGTGGTTTTTTTGATACATGGACTCTTAATTTTCTTGTAACCCAATGGGCGGAGATGACAAGAATGGTTCTTGGTTTCGGAATCCTTTCCGCAACCTCTTTCCACCCTTTTGTAAACTCATTATCTTCGATCGCATTAAGGGGTGTTCCGTGACCGATAAATAATACTGGATACATAGACTCCTCCTTCCTAAATTAAACAAATTATACCAAAAATTACTCTCTTTTTCAAGGGAAAATTTTATTGGAAAATTTAAGACGATATTTCCATTTTTTTTGCTAATAATAAGTTACAGGTGTTTCGAATGAAATTTTCCATCAGATTAAATGCGGTCTTAAAAATCTTTTTAAGCATCTGTAATATCTTAATTCCGTTACTCGTCGGTCCCTATATTATCCGAATGTTAAGCCGCACTTCCTATGACATCTATACTAAAACTTCTGTCGAGCTACAATTGTTTTTGGCTCTTGCGACGGGGGCGGTTTATGCCTATGGAGTTCGCTCCATCAGCAAAATTCGCAAAGACAAAGAAAAAGTCTCTAAGTTTTTTTCCGAATTATTTCTAATCGGCGTTTGTATAAATGTAATCTTTGCTTTGCTTTACCTCTTTTACATCAAATATTTAAGCAATGGCGAGCTGAAACTGATTTATTACATTCTAATGATTCAGTTTTTAGGAAGCACTCTTCTAGTTGAATGGTTGAATGAAGCCGAAGAGAATTATCTTTTTATAACTGTAAAATCATTGTTTGTAAAAGGGGGATATATTGGTGCAATCTTTTTGTTTATTAAAGGAGATTATCTCTTTCGTTATGGTTTGATTGTATCACTTACCTTTGTTATTGATAATTTAACCAGTTTTATCTATCTGTTTCGAAAAAATAAAATGAGTTTTCGAAAGCTAAATCTCTTCCGCCATTTTCGCGGTGTTTTCCTTGCTTTTCTGATTACTAATATTTCGCTTTTATATGTGCAAACAGACAAAATTATGCTCGGTCTCTTAATCAGTGATGCTGCCGTTACTGCTTACACGATTCCAAATCACATCGTAACTTCTATTTATAATGTTGTGATTTCTATTTTTGTGGTTGCAATTCCAAGGTTAACAAATCTCCTCCACGAAAAAAAGAGCGAAGATTACCGCAAACTTTATAATGAACTTTTGCAGGCTTTCTTGATGATCTTTATTCCGATTCTCTTTTATATTTTTATCACGGCGGAAGAATTTATCGTGCTTTATGCTGCCGGGAAATATAATGACAGTATTCTTCCTTTAAAACTTTCTTCAATTTACATTTTTTTTAATGCGCTTGTGTATATTCAAAGAGAAGGGGTTTTGTATCTTGCGGAAAGAGAAAAACCGATTATCATCTGTAATTTAATCGGTGGTCTTTTTAATCTTGGTTCAAATTTTGTTTTATATTTTTTAAACCGGCTCACTCCCGTTACCGCAATCATTACTTTAATTCTTTCATATTTATTAGTTACTTTAATTTTAAGAATCTATATCAGCAGAAAAGTCACTTCATCCCTGAAATTAATTAACCTGAGAATTCTTTCTTATTTTCTTTTTTCGCTCCCAATCATTGTAATCGACGGTATTCTTTCTCGTTTTCACTTAAAAAGATTTGTTTATCTAATGCTCTCTTTCGGAATTTTTATCCTAGTTTATTTATTACTATTGGTAATTTTTAAAGATCGGATTTTCTTAAACAACCTAAAAACGAGCTATTTGAAAATCAAAAAACATCTGCTGCGGGAAAAGAATAAGAGTTAAAGAAAAACATATAATGAATTAAGGAGGGATAGGATGGAAAAGCGAATCAAAAGCCTTGCGTTTCATATATTAGTACCAATTATGCTTTCGTTTATCATCTGGATGTTGATTCCCGATTATACGGTCTTTTATGCCGGTTTAAACAAACCCGCCCCCCAACTTCCCCAAGAAACTTTTGTAATCGTTTGGTGCATTATTTATTTTATAATGGGGATTGCTGCAACCTGTGCGGAACTAGCGGATTATGATCACGCTTATAAACAGAAGGCATTTAACCTTTATTACTTGCATCTTTTGGTTAATCTTTTATGGATGCCAATCTTTTTCGGGTTTCAAAACCTTTTCAGCGCTTTAGTTTGGTCGGTTTTGCTGTTGGTAATGGTTGCACTCACTTTCCGAAAGTTTTTAAAAATCAAACCTAAATGCGGTTATCTTTTGCTACCATATCTTCTATGGGCTTTATTTCTGGTATATTTTACGATTTCGGTTTATCTCCTCAATAAATGACACTGCCCGGCAGTGTTTTTTTATTCCCTTATCTTGAAAACGCTCTCAAAATATGTTAAAATTGAAAACATAAAGGAGACAAAAATGTTTAAGAGTAAATATTTAGAACGTGTATTTACTGAGTGTTTGCGGAAGAATGCAGGCGAAATTGAATTCATTCAGGCCGTGCGAGAATTTTTTGAAGCTATCGATTTGATTGTCGATGCGGATCCTGAGATTGAAAGACTCGGTATTATTGAACGGATGGTTGAACCGGAAAGATTGATTTCATTTCGAGTTCCTTGGGTTGATGATGCCGGTTTCGTTCGGGTTAATCGGGGCTACCGGGTACAATTCAATTCCGCAATCGGCCCTTATAAAGGCGGAACTAGATTCGATGTTTCCGTAAATCAGTCGATTATTAAATTTCTCGCCTTTGAACAAACCTTCAAAAATGCTTTAACCGGACTTCCGCTCGGTGGCGGTAAAGGCGGAGCAGATTTTGATCCAGTTAATAAAAGCGAAGGCGAAATAATGCGTTTCTGCCAAAGCTATATGGCCGAATTATATCGTCATCTTGGCGCTAATATCGATATTCCTGCCGGTGATTTAGGGGTCGGTGCCCGCGAAGTCGGATTTCTCTTCGGCTATTATCGGAAACTCACCAATGAATTTACCGGAACTTTTACCGGCAAAGGTTTAAGTTACGGCGGCAGTATGCTCCGGCCGGAAGCTACTGGTTACGGACTTTGTTATTTTGCTGCGGAAATGCTTTCGAATTTAAAAGGTGAAGATTTAAAAGGAAAAAGAATCATTATCTCCGGAAGTGGAAATGTCGGCTCCAATGCGGCGGTAAAAGCCAAAAAACTCGGAGCAACTATTGTCGGTATGAGTGATATCAGCGGAATGATTGCCTCTGACAAAGGTTTGGATGTCGATTTTGTTAAAAAATTGAAGAATGAAAGGAAAATGCTTTCCGAATATTCGCTTTTAAATGATTGTGATTTTTCAGCGGATTATCGCGATTTATGGAAGGTTCAGGCCGATATCGCTTTTCCATGTGCTACCCAAAATGAAATCAATTTAGAGGATGCGAGAAACATTGTAAAAAGTGGTGTAACGATGGTCTGTGAAGGAGCTAATATGCCTTGTACGGAAGAAGCGATTGATTATTTTAGAGCAAGAAAAATCCTTTTTGCTCCGGGAAAAGCTGCCAATGCAGGCGGAGTTTCGACTTCAGGCTTAGAAATGTCCCAAAACTCGCAACATTTGCGGTGGTCGGAAGTAGAGGTTGATGCGAAGCTAAAAGAAATTATGAAAGGAATTTATCATAATTGTTATCGAACATCAGTCCGTGTCGGCCAACCGGGGGATTTGGTCATCGGCGCCAATATTGCCGGATTTATCCGTGTTTATGAAGCCATGAAGGCTCAGGGAATCATATAGAATAAGGAAAGGAGACTTTATGTTATCTGATATCGAAATCATCAATTCCTCCACAATGAAGGAAATCCGCGAACTGACCGGAAGATACGGAATCAATGATGACGAACTCTATGCTTACGGAAAGTATATTGCAAAAGCGGAATTTGAACTCTTAAAAAGGGTGGAAAATCGCCCCGACGGAAAATTAATTTTGGTCACGGCGATTACGCCGACACCTGCCGGCGAAGGCAAATCAACGATTACAATTGGTTTGGTCGATGTCTTAAATCGGCTCGGCAAAAAAGTACTTGGGTGCATCCGCGAACCTTCTTTAGGACCCGTTTTTGGTGTCAAAGGCGGAGCTGCGGGTGGCGGTTATGCCCAGGTAAATCCGATGGTCGACCTCAATTTGCATTTTACCGGCGACATTCATGCAATCACAACCGCAAACAACTTAGTGAGCGCCTGCATTGACAACCATCTTTACCAAGGAAATGAACTGGGAATCGATCCCAAACGCATTACCTGGAAAAGATGTCTTGATTTAAATGACCGGGCTCTTAGGAAGGTTACCGTCGGACTTGATTCGAAAAAGGAAGTTCCGCGCCCAGATTATTTTAACATCTCAGTTGCATCTGAAATTATGGCAATACTCTGCCTTGCTCATGACTATGCGGATTTAAGAGAGCGCCTCGATCGCACTTTAATTGCTTATGATTTTTCCGGAAAACCGATTGCGATTAAAGATTTAGGAATTACCGGCTCATTAATGGTTTTATTAAAACAAGCCTTGAAACCTAATTTTATTCAAACTTTAGAAAATAATCTAATGCTTGTGCACGGCGGCCCCTTCGCTAACATTGCTCATGGCTGCAATTCGGTCATTGCATCTAGGCTTGCTTTAAAACTTGCTGATTATGTTGTTACCGAAGCCGGATTCGGTGCCGATCTCGGAGCAGAAAAGTTCCTTGATATTAAATGCCAAGAAGAAGGCTTAAATCCGAATCTGGTTGTCGTTGTTGCTACCATCAGAGCATTGAAATACCATGGCGGCGTTTCCGTTAAGAATTTAAATCAGGAAAATCTGGAAGCTTTAAAAGTAGGCGTTAAAAACTTAGAAAGACATTTACAAACCGTTCGCACTTTTGAACTGCCTGCGGTGGTCGCATTAAATAGATTTGCTTCCGACAGCGAAGCCGAAATAGAATTTATGAAAGAATGGGCGAAAGCTAATAATGTTCTTTTAAGTCTTGCTGATGTTTTCTCGCAAGGATCACAAGGCGGTCTGGAACTTGGAAAAGCAGTTCTTTCAAATTTAAAGGATCTAAAATACAAACCTATCTATAAAACGGAAGAAGATCTCTTTCAAAAAATTGAAAAGATATGTTATAAAGTCTACGGCGCAAGTGCGGTTGAATATGCTCCCGAAGCTCTCTCGGAATTAAAACGTATCAATCAAGATGAAGCATACCGCAATTTCTATATCTGTATGGCGAAAACTCCTAATTCGATTACCGATAATCCGAAAATTTACGGCGTGCCAGATAACCACACGATTAGTATTAAAGAGGTTCGACTATCGACCGGTCCGAAGTTTGTGATTTGCCTTACGGGTACGATTATGACGATGCCCGGGCTTTCAAAAAAACCGATGGCAACTAAGATTACTATGACCGATGACGGAACGATTTCCGGAATCATGTAAAGAGGATTTATTCCTCTTTTTTTTGAGCATATTTTTGGATATTATTTTCTGATATTGGTAAAATATCTAAGGTAGAGGGGAGGCAATAATTAAAGGAGGCAAGAAAGTGCATTATTTATTGATGGATAGTTATATACTTCTAAGTATTGTGAATACGAAACTTCGCGATTATTATTCCTCGCTTGGGATATTATGTGAAGAAATGGGAATTAATCGGCAGAAATTAGAAAATAAATTGGCTTTGGTCGGATACCAATATCACGAAGAAAGCAACCAATTTATCAGCACCATCTAATTGATTTTTGATGAATTACATTCCCCTTTTTAAACAATAATAATATTTGTCGAGAAAAAGGAAGATTATATTTGACTTTCTAAAGTTTCTAGAATATAATATAGCAAAGCAAAGACTGAGAAGAGGAAGAGTAGCAGCCCCCCTTTTTCCCAGAGAGAGACGGTAGGTGCAAAGTCTTAAGAAGCGGTTGCGAAGGTCGCCTCGGAGTCGACAGCTTGAACTATGAGTAGAGTTGTCCGTCTGATCAGCGTTATTTGATTTCAAGCGTCAAAACTTTTTTTGTTTTGAAAATAAGGTGGTACCGCGGAAATTTTCGTCCTTAAGATTCTTCTTAAGGCTTTTTATTTATCTGGAGGTGTGTATAATGAAACTAAAAGATTTACCGACAAAATATGATTTTAATGCGGTTGAAAAGGGTAAGTATCAAACCTGGGTGGAAAAAGGTTATTTTACCGCCGGCGATATTTCGAAAAAACCCTTTACAATCGTGATTCCACCGCCGAACATTACCGGAAAACTCCATCTCGGGCATGTTCTTGATACAACTTTGCAAGATATCGTTGCCCGGAGAAAAAGAATGGAAGGTTTCGATGTTCTATATCTTCCCGGAATGGACCATGCCAGTATTGCAACTCAAACTAAGGTTGAAGCTGAACTTAGAAAAGAAGGCATTTCTCGTTATGATTTAGGAAGAGAAAAATTTATCGAAAAGGTTTGGGATTGGAAAGAATATTATTCCAAGTTGATTCGCGAACAATGGGCAGTAATCGGCTTAAGCCTTGATTATACACGCGAGCGGTTTACGCTTGACGAAGGCTTAAACAGGGCCGTTAATGAAGTATTTATCCGGATGTATAATGACGGTCTTATTTATCGCGGGGATAGAATCATTAACTGGGATGTTCAAAGTAAAACTGCACTTTCCAATGTTGAAGTTATTTATGAAGATATCGAAGGAGCATTTTATTCGATTCTCTATCCCTTTGTTGAGGGAAAGGGCGGACTCGTGATTGCGACCACAAGACCGGAAACCATGTTCGGAGATGTTGCTTTGATGGTTCACCCCGAAGATAAGCGCTATCAAAAATATATTGGGAAATCTGTCTATATCCCTGGAACAAAACGGGCGCTTCCGGTTATTGCTGATCTATATGTTGATCAAGAATTCGGCACCGGCGTTGTTAAGGTTACGCCTGCGCATGATCCGAACGACTTTGAAGTCGGATTGCGGCATAATTTAGGCCGACCTTTATGTATGCATGAAGACGGAATTATGAATGAGCTTGCGGGTATTTATGAAGGTCTCGAGCGTTTTGAGTGCCGGAGACGTCTTGTTGAAGACTTGAGGCGGGAAGGCTATTTGAAAAAGGTTGAACCGATGGTTCATTCGGTCGGACATAGCGAACGAACCGGTGTCATCGTTGAACCCAGGCTTTCACGGCAATGGTTTGTTGCGATGGATAAGTTAGCAAAAGAATTGCTTAAGATGCAAAAAGGTGCCGGAAGAATCAGTTTTATTCCGGAACGTTTTGAAAAGATCTTTAACAACTGGCTCAATAATATCCAAGATTGGTGCATCTCTAGGCAACTATGGTGGGGCCACCGGATTCCTGCCTATTATAAAGGCGATGAAATTTATGTTGGCTTGGAAGCTCCCGGGCCGGACTGGGTTCAAGACGAGGATTCGCTCGACACTTGGTTTTCAAGCGCGCTTTGGCCGTTTTCAACTTTGGGTTGGCCAAAGAAGACAAATGATTTGGAAAGATACTTCCCGAACGATGTTATGGTTACGGGTTCTGACCTAATCTTCTTCTGGGTTGCCAGAATGGCTTTCCAATCTAAATATCTCTTGGGTACCCGGCCCTTTAAAGATGTTGTTTTCCACGGCATGATTCGGGATGAAATCGGCCGCAAAGTCAGCAAATCCTTAAATAACGGCGCCGATTTAATGGAAGTTCGCGATAAATACGGAATCGACAGTCTCCGTTATTTCATCACCACTTCAACGGCGATGGGCCAAGATGTGAGATTTTCCGAAGAAAAGGTTGAAGCAGCTTGGAATTACATCAACAAGATTTGGAATATCAGCCGCTATCTCGGTTTGAAATTTGCTGAAAACAATTATCAAAACAGCAAAATTAACCCTAAACTTTTAAATGCGGTTGATAAGTGGATTTTAAAGCGCTTAAATGATGTAATCAGATTGGCCGATGAGTTTTACGATAAATATGAATTTAGCGAAGTTGCGAGAGTAATCTATAAATTTGCTTGGGATGAATTTGCTTCTTGGTATCTGGAAATGACCAAAGTAGTTTTTGGGGAAGGAAACGAAGAAGAGAAAATCAATACTTGCGCCGTTTTAAATTATGTTTTAATAGCTGTATTAAAACTCTTGCATCCATTCATGCCCTTTGTTACCGAAGAAATTTATGGTATGCTTGAGGAAGGAAGCATAACAATCAGCGCTTGGCCAAAAGCAAACCCGGATTATGATTTCAATGACGCTAACAATATTGAAATTATTTATGAAATTATTACCAACATCCGAAACTTACGGGCAGAGAAAAATGTTTCCTTTAAAAAGGAAATCAACCTCGAATTACAAATTAGAAATCCGGAAATCTCCAAGTTTATTCAAGAAAATTTACATTTCTTAAAAAGGTTTACCAACTTCCACAAGATAAAAATTTCCGCAAAAGAAATCGACACCGCCCAAAAAAGTGTTAGTGTTCTTTCAGATGTTGTGGTTGCTGTGCCCTTGCATGAACTGGTTAATTTAAAAGAAGAACTGGAAAAACTTTATGAAAACCAGAAGAAGATGCAATCGGAAATCGAAAGATGTGAAAAACTCTTAAGTAATCCCGGCTTTGTAAATAAAGCGCCGGCGGAAAAGGTCGAAGCGGAAAAGACAAAACTGAAAGATTATCAGCGTCAACTTGAGGAAATCAAGAAGTTGATTGCTGATTACGAAGAGTGATTATGGCTTACCGAGTACTTATCATCGGTAAGCCGGTCACTTTACCGGAAAGGGATGAATTTGAAGTTGATTTTCAAACTGTGGAGGGAGAATATTCAGCTTATGATTTGGTTGTTAAACTTGATTCCGGTAAACTTGTTCTTGTTTTAACCGAAGAAGAAATTGAGTTTAGGGAAGAAAAACTGCAAGAATTAATTTTAAAGGGAATTGAGAAACTACGAAAAAATGAGTTAGATAAGAATCTCGCTTTAGAGATGCTTGGCGGAAGCGAAAGATTATATTTTCGTTCCTTAAAATTATATTTTGAAGAATATCATGATTTAAAAGCCAAATTAGAAAAATATCTTGCTAAGCAAGAATATCAAGCAATGCGAGATTTAGTTCATAAAGTTCGGGGGTTTACTCTTTATACCGGAGCCAAACTCTTATACAAAATCGCAGGAATTTTAGAAACGGAACTTCTGGAAGGAGAAGTAAAGAATTTAAATCATTTCCTGAGATTACACGAAAGATTATTAGCATATTGTCAGGTGGAAAATGTTTAATAATGCTCAAGATTTGATTACTTGGATTGAAGCGCAAAAGCGTTTAACGCCAAAAGTTTCTTTGGAAAGATTTAATAGGATATGTGAGCTTTACGGGAGACCGGAAAAGGATTTAAAATACGTCCATATCGGCGGCACTAACGGCAAAGGTTCAACCGTAGCTTTTGTTAAGAACATTCTTCAGGAAGCGGGATATAATGTCGCAACCTATATTTCGCCCTATGTACTTAAATTTAATGAAAGAATTTCTTATAACTGTGAGTTTATCTCTGATGAAAAATTGCTTGAAATCGGAAATTATATTATTTCTAAATATCCGCTTTTGGAAGCGAATAATCTTGACCCACTTTCTTTTTTTGAATTTGTAACTTTAGCTGCTTTTGTTTATTTTTCAAGATTAGAAAAACTTGATTTTGTGGTGCTCGAGGTCGGTTTAGGTGGTTTGCTTGATGCGACGAATATAGTTAAACCTTTGGTAACTGTAATTACGAATGTCTCTTATGACCACATGAATGTCTTGGGAGATAGTTTGGAAGAGATTGCGGAAAATAAGCTCGGGATTGTAAAAGAGGGAGTACCTTTAATTACATGCGATAATCCTGAGTTAAGAGAGCTTTTTAAAGCAACATGTCGGAAAAAGCAAAGCCCCTTGGTTTTAATAAAAAAAGAGGACCTTAGGAATGTCCGAGTCAGTCTTTCAGAAACTCTCTTTGATTATGAGGATTTTAAGGATCTGAAACTGAGTTTACTTGGTCGTCATCAAGCTTTAAATG
This sequence comes from Acholeplasmataceae bacterium, assembly GCA_012841865.1. Lineage (GTDB taxonomy): Bacteria > Bacillota_I > Bacilli_A > ML615J-28 > CAG-698 > DTU067. Next base: position 38,568 of record DUTX01000063.1, read on the forward strand.
CCGTGCTGGCTCTTGAAGTGATCCGAGAGTTAAGAAAGACTTATCTTGTTAGGCGCGAAGATATTTATCGAGGACTCTTAAAAACTTTTTGGCCCGGAAGGCTCCAACTTTTGATGCAGGAGCCGGTAATACTGGTTGACGGAGCCCATAATTTGGGCGGGATAATCAGTCTTGCAGAGTTTTTAAGAACGGTTAAAGGCGAAAACTTCTTAAGAATTATTTTTGCTGTTTCCCACGACAAAGCCAAAGAAAAAATGCTTCCGATAATCGAAGCAGTGGCGGATGAAATAGTCTTTTCTCGTTATTCCTATCACAGGAGCGATGATGCGAAACTGCTTTATGCAATTTCAAACCATCCCCGGAAGCGAATTGAAGAGAATTTGGATAGTTTATTATTAGAAGCAAAAACAACTAAAGGAATAACGGTGTTTTGCGGAAGCTTATATTTAGTGAGCGATGTCCTCCATAAGTTTCCCTCATTCTCTTGACAAAAACAAAAAAGATATTGTATTTTAACCGTAACAAAAAGATAGATTCGTCTATCTTTTTTTGACATTTTTCCTTTGCCAATTTCAATATACTTGTCCATAAGGGGGAGTATATGTATGAAAAAAAGGGAAATTGATATCTTTGGAATGCTACTTGGTTTGGTCATCGGTTGCATCCTCGGCTTCTTCCTATCTTCGCGAATCAATCTTAATGAGAAGCCCGAAGACAAACCGGCAATTACAGAAAAGGGGTATGTCCATCTCCTGCAGGTAGCAAAAGTGGAAGAACCTTCTGAAGCCTTTAAAATTTTGGAAGACCTTAATAAAAAAGGCCTGAAGGCTGTGGCAGTCAAAAAAGGGAACAATTCCCATTATATCTATGGCGGCATTGCTTTAGAAGAAGAGAACCTTGCTAGTTTGGCAGCAAGATATCTGGATCATGGCATTCATACGATTGTCGTTAAAGAATACTTATTGGATAAACTAAATTCTGTGATTGAAAATGATGAAGAATGTGAATTTTGGAGCGAATGCATTAACAATCTTTTGAACAGTTTGGAAGATAAAGAAGTTGAAGTGAGTCCGAAATATGCTTTAAATCGCAAATATCCGGAAGTCTTAGTCGTCATATCCTTTCTAAAGGAAGATTATGATTCGGAGTCAACTCTCCTACTCTTACAACTGGATGCATATCGACTTATTGTAGAAACACTTGCTTAAAAACGAAATCATCATCCCTGCCTCTAATATAATAATGAAGGAGGTAGGGATGAGTTTTTTAGTAAAGGAGATTCCCGCAAGCGACCGGCCGAGGGAAAGACTGATTAAATATGGTGTGCGTTCGCTTTCCGACCATGAGTTGCTCGCAATTATTCTTCGGACCGGAACTAAGAATCTCTCGGTATTGGATCTTGCGAAAAGGGTATTGATAGAATTTCAGAATCTTAATCGCTTAAACGAAGCAACGGTTACGGAACTAAAGAAAATAAAAGGCATCGGTGAAGCCAAAGCGATTGAAATACTTGCTGCGATTGAATTGGGAAGAAGAATAAATCTGCCCGTAACTCCGAAATTAGTGCTATCCAATCCGTATCAATCCTATGCTTATTTAAAAGAGATTATCCAAAATGAAAGTCAGGAGCATTTGGTTTGCGTTTATCTGAATACTCAAAGTGAAGCAATCGCCACCAAAACCATCAGTATCGGTACTGTCAATCAAACCATTATTAATCCGAAAGATGTTTTAAAATGGGGTTTAAAATATTCCGCAACCGGTATCATCATCGCTCATAACCATCCTTCCGGAAATCCGCTTCCAAGCAAGGAGGATTTTCAAGTCACAAGGAGGATAGTGGAAGCTGCGAAACTCATGGATATCATCGTTGTTGATCATATCATTGTCGGCAAGAACAAGTATTATAGTTTCCTTGAAAACAAGAAAATATAATAAAATGGACTGGGCCTTCATATAATGCTAGTAATCGAGGTGATATGTTCATGGAAAAAGATGATTTCAACCTTATCGACCGTTTTTTATACAAGCTGTTGATTTGTTCTGCTTTCTTGTTTGCAATCGTGTTTTTAGACCAAGTAAAGGTTGTAAAACTGGAGAAAGTGAGACAGCCGTTTGCGGAACATATAAATATTCTCCCCTTTATTCAAAAGCTTAACGGTAAGGAAAGCTTTCTTCTTCCCGTTGATATTACCGATCAAGTTTCCGCTCCGACCTATCAAGTTTACCAAAACTCGCAGGTGATTAAAAACGGAAGATTGATTGTCTTGGATGATTATCAAGGGGTCGAGAATTATAAAGCGGGAGTAGTCGTTAAGATTCATAAGGTTAACGGATTATATGAAGTAACCGTAAAAGGCATTGACGGTTATGAATATGTCTATAATAATTTAGAAAGCATTGATGTTAATATTTACAAATATTTAAAAAGCGGGGATATTATCGGTCTTCCGGGACGGAAGAATGATAAGAATTTCTTTAGATTCTATGTTTATTCCAAAGGAGAACCGGTTGATCTTTTTGCCTGATGAAGATTAAAATTCATTATTCGCTTTCGCTTTTGTTTTTCATTTTTATTTTTACCGGTTTTTATTTGGAATTCTTTATCTTCTTTCTTGTTATCTTCGCTCATGAATTAGGTCATTACTTGGTTGCGAGAATCTATGGGGTAAAGATTGAACATTTAACCTTTACTGTTCTCGGGGGGGTTTTAAAAATAGAAACAGTAAATATTTCTTGGATCAAACAAATCTTTCTTTACGGTGCCGGTATCATTGTAAATCTCTTGTTGTTTTTTGGTTCAAGATATTTACCAAATCCCTATTTTAAAAAACTGTTTTTAAACTATAACCTCTTGTTAATAGTTTTCAATCTGCTTCCCATTTATCCCTTGGATGGCTTTTTGATTCTTCAAGCCTTTCTCGGTTTCTTTAAATCACCTTTCAGAGAATTTCGCCTCGCCTCAACAACTTCCTATTTATTTTTAGGCGCTTTATTTGTAATAGTTCTTGTTAATCGTTTTGGGTTAGCTGCTTGGATTATCCTCGTTTATCTTCTTTACCAAAACATCAATTTCAGTATTAATAAAAATAATTATGTATTAAAGAAAATCATCAATAATTATCGTTATGAAGCAGCAAAAAGTTAAAATTTATGATATAATTTATGATATGAAATCCGGAATTAGTTTTAGAATTAATGAAAAAAAATATCCAGTCACAATCACCAGAAAAAAGATGAAGCGGATAGTTATCAAAATGAATCGAACCGGGGGAATCTTGGTCAGTTGTCCTCACTTTTGTTCCGACAAGGTTGTGTTAGGTTTTTTAGAAAAGAACCGCCCCTGGTTGGAAAAGACCGCATCCGAGTTAGATGCTAATGATCAAGAACTAGGAATATCTGCATGTCTAGAATTTAAGAGAACATATTTTAAAGGTATACTTTATTCGTTAAAACAAAATGCGGATTTAAAGACACCTTATTTAATCAGTAATGACACAATTTATTATCAAAATGACCCCAAGAGTGCGGTTGAAAAACTTCTCCGGGACAATTATTCATATATTGAAGGAGAATTTGAAAGAGTTAAAACACTCTTTAAAGACTCAATTACCCAAAGCACTTATCTTACCATCCGCAAAATGAAAAGTAGATGGGGAAGCTGCAATTATAAAACCGGAAGAATAACCATCAATCGTGCTTTAGTTCATTTGCCTGCGAAATTACTTCATTACGTAATGTTTCATGAATTTACGCATCTTTTATATCCAAATCATGGCAAACTTTTTCGAGCCTTCCTAAAAAAACATCTTCCTGATTTTCGTGAATCAGAAAGAGAACTTAAAAAATATTCATTTTTATTAAATATCTAACCGAGATTGTTCTCGGTTTTTTTGATATTGTAATCCAGTAAAGCATTAAAAGCTATTAAAATTAATAAAATTCTTCTTATGGAAAACAAAATATGATAATATATCAGTATAATTATATAAAGGTAATAACATGGATAAAGTTATTTATTTACAAACTAATGAAACGATTAAATCTTATCTCAGTAATTCGGACCAAAAACTAAGAAAGTTAATAGAACATATTGGAGATATAAAAATAACAATTTCTGATAATTACTTTGAATCATTAGTGTAAACAATTATAAAGTCTCTACTTTACAAAATGATGATATAATAAGCGAATTAACAAAGATGAAAGGGATAGGTATTTGGACTGCGGAAATGTTTTTAATCTTTTCGCTTGGAAGAACTGATGTTTTTTCATTAAATGATGTTGGGTTACAACGCGCAACACAATGGTTGTATAATTCTAGTAATTTAAATAAAAACGAATTAAGAGCAATTAGCAATAAGTGGAAACCGTATCGAACCTTTGCTTCATTATATTTATGGGAATCTATTAATAATGACATTATAAATACAAATATTTGAAATTCTCAAGGATTAATCATAGTAAAACTACTTCCTTAAATAATTAAAATAGACGTGGAATGTCCGTGATAAACATTGAGAGTAATTAGGAGGTGCGGAGATGAAAAAAACAGTATTATTCCGGCGTTACAAAATATGGGTTTGGTTTATCCTTTTATCTATTTTGTTTAGTCTGTTTACCGCTTTTCTTTCTGGTAGTATGCAAATCAAGCAAAATATGCGTTATGATGCTCCGCTTGATGAATATAAAGCACATTTGGATAAGCGCATCCCTGCTCTGATGAAACAGTATAAGATTCCTGGTTGCAGCATCGCGCTTGTGCAGGATGGCGAAATTTCATGGACTGAGGCGTATGGTTATGCGGACTTAGAAAGTGAAAGGAAGTTGACAGTCGATACGCCAATGAGTGTGCAATCAATTGCAAAGTCGATTACAGCCTGGGGAGTTATGCGACTTGTAGAAAAGGATTTGATTGACTTGGATGCTCCGGTATCCGAATATCTAAAAAGTTGGGAATTTCCTGATTCCGACTAAGCGACAGAAAAGATTTCGACTCGGCAACTATTAAGCCATACCGCTGGGATGCCATTGGGCGATTTCAACAAAATTTATGCCCCCGGCGAAACAATGCCCTCTAACCGAGTAGTGATGACAGAGGAAGCGGTGTTGATGAGAGAACCAGGGACGGGATTTTCCTATTCAAACGTAGGCTATAACCTTTTGGAAATTCTGATTGAAGAAGTTACGGGACAAAGCTTTTCAGAATATATACGCGCGGAGATTTTATTACCGCTGGGGATGGAAAGCGCAACTTTTGAGATAGACAAAACGATGAAGCCATATCCTCCTACAGGATATAGCCTTAGCGAAAAGCCAGTTCCGGTCTATCTTTACCCTTCAAAAGCTTCGGGTGGGCTTTTTGCTACAGCAGAGGACATAGCGAGTTTTGTGGCTGCTGGTTTGAAAGAAAACCCAGTATTAAGTAGAGAAAGTATAGAGCAGATGTATCAATCCGAAAGTAATAAAATTGGAGTTTACGGTTTGGTATTTGAAGGGTATGGATTTGGTCATTATCTTGAAAAACTGCCGAATGGTTTACGAAGCGTTTCCCATGGTGGTCAGGGCAAAGGCATCATGACGCATTTTCAAGCTGTCCCGGAAACAGGTGATGCTATTGTGATTCTTACAAACAGTCAGCGGAGCTGGCCGTTTATCGCCTATGTGCTCAATGATTGGGCGCAGTGGCGAGGTTTCACCTCAGTCGGTATGGGAAGGATTATCTGGGGGCATTATCTACTCTCTGTGGTAATCGGTTTGCTAATCTCTGCAAGTTTGCTCTTGGCATTGAGGATGATTTTGACCTTTTATCGGGAGAAACGAATTCCCTTGAGACTGGTTCGAGTTGGCATTGCGATTATACTGCTCGGGATTTTAATCTGGTGCGGTTTTCAAGATTATTTATTTATTACTTCAGTTTTCCCGGTTTTGTCAATCTGGCTAGGGAGCGCAATATTTGTGTTCTCGAGCGTCTTACTGTTGTCCGCGTTGTTACCCGCACGTAGAAAGTAGAATAAACTTTTAAGAAGATTTATTTACATTGATTATTATAATTTAATAAGATATCAATTAATAAGGATTATAATTTGTCCAGCAAATAGATTGTAAAAAAGTCATTACCTTATCAGTTAAGGAATGACTTTTTTATTGGAAAATCAATTTCCTTTTTGATTTTCTAATCACATTTATTTACGAGATTGTGTTTTCCTGAGTGTTGGTTTAAAACGGTTAGTTAGAAAAAGAAAAAATGAATCATGCTCCTATTATTGAGGGTGTTATTTTTAATTCATTGGAAGACAAATTACATTCTCTTTTCGAAACATTAGTGGGTTTTTCGTTCACTTTTTATACAATTTCATCAGCTTTTATTGAAAAAACAATAAAGCCTCGGACAATAGATTTAGCTATTGGGTAATAGCAACGATTCTTTCAATATTAATGTTTACCTTTTGGATTACTCTGGTATATGGCAGAGGTTAATCTTTATTATTTCATTTACCTGGTTGGTTTTTATGCTTGAAAGATTTAGGTCTTTTCACCCAAACGAATCTAGCACAACATAAATCGAGACAAGATTATATTGTAGGAGAATAATAAATATTTGTTAATTAGCACTGATTATTCTCCTTTTTTCGAAATATTTTTTTCCTATTTAGGATACTTATAAATCTCTTCTAAATATCTCTAAATTTCTCAAACTGAAAAGGTTGAGTTTTCTCAGTTGTTGGTTTATAATACCTAATTAGGAGGGGTGAAATGATAACTAAACCAGAAAAGCTCAAAGCACTGTTACGCAGAAAAACAAAAAGTAACAAAACTTACTTGTACAGCCAGATTATTAAAAACGAAAGGCTAAAACGGCATATGACTTTAGAGGAAATGGCAAAGGGGATATGTTCGGTCAGTTACCTCTGTAAAGTCGAGAAGAACGCTATTGAACCAGATGAATCTTATATTAAGGCAATCTTTGAAAAGGTTAATCTTGATTACGATAAGGTTGGAAAGAACATATTAGAAGATGGGATCAGGAAGCTCTTACAATATTATCTCAACAGAAATTATGAAGGTATAAAAGTTCTTTACGAAGAAATCGAAGATTCAATTTTTAATGCTAATAATTATTTAATCAAAGGTTTATATTTTTTAAACAAAAAAGATTACCGCGAGTTTCGAAAAGTCATTCGGACCTTAGATAAGATTAAGGACACCTTGCTTCGTGATGATGTCGGCGTAATGTTATTTTTGGTTGTAGAATATTATATCGAGACTTATCAATTCAACGAAGCCTATGATCATCTCCGTTATTTACATGATAATTTTGAATATCCGGAATTGAATTGGCTTATTCATGAACAACATTTTCGGGTCGGTTTACATCTGGGAAGATATCCGATGGCGATGAAACATTATTTAAAATTAATGAAAAACATCAATATCGGTTATCCTACCAAGAAACAAACCATCATGAAATTAATGTTACTTTCCTTAAAAGCTGAGGAATATTATGAAGAGGTAGAAAAGGAGATAATGAATTTCCAAGAAGAAACAGATGATTATGATTATTACCAAGAAGTTTTTTATTGGAAATTAGTGATTTTAATCAAAGGAAGAAACTATCTTGAAGTTTTTGATAAGATTATTAAAGAAGATTTGTTTCAAGATGTTCGCTTTATCGGGCTCTTGGTTTATGCCGCCGATAACATCAATGACGAAAATTATTGGAGGCAGGCGGTCGATATTGCAGAAAAACATTCTTATCAAGAAACCGATGCTTTTTTATACAAATTGATCAGGTTTTTCGTTTTAAAAATGACAAGTGATAAGAAACATTTGGTAATTGAATATTTGAAGTATAATTTGCTTCCGGTAAGAAATACTTATTATCACCATCTTTTATCACGGGCTTATGAGGATTATTATGTTAATTATTTATGTAATAGTTCGAAATATAAGGAAGCAGTTAAATTTCTTTCGAAACAAAGAAGCGGATGATAAATATCCGCTTTTATAAAATACTTGTATAAAAGGTTGTTTTAGTGTATAATAGTTCATATTCAAGGTGATAACATGAACGAATATTTTGGAAACCTTAATGTTTTGCCGACTAGCAAAGTAATTAAGGATATGAGAAAATATGTGGAAACAAACAAAATACCGGTAATTAACGATGAAGCTTTGCTTTTTTTCCTGCATTTGCTTGATGTTTTAAAACCAAAAAGAATTTTAGAAATCGGAACAGCGATCGGTTTTTGGGCGATAAATATTGCAACTTACGACGAAGAAGTTCTGATTGATACGATTGAAAAAAGCGAATTTATGTTTTCGGAAGCAAGCAAAAACATTCGGAAAGCAAAATTAATCGAAAGAATCAATGTCTTTTTAGGAGATGCTTTAGAATTTGAATTGGACAAGCTCTCTTCGGAATATGACATTATTTTTATTGACGCTTCCAAAGCTCAATATATTAAATTCTTTGAGAAATACGAACACTTGTTGACTCCGGATGGGGTCATCATTTCTGATAATTTATTGTTTCATGGTTTTGTAAATAATTCTAAAATGATTGAAAGCAAGAATCTTCGTCATTTAGTCGAAAAGGTTGAAGCATATAATAATTTTTTAGCCAGAAATAGGAATTATGATACCAAATTTTTTGCTATCGGGGACGGAATTGCTGTTTCCAGAAAGGTGTAAAGACGATGAAACTGCTTGCTGATTTGAAATCTATAACAAACATCTCCAAATACCAAGCAGACGGACTTATTTTTTCCGATTCAGAATTTTCTTGTGCCGTGGAATCACTATTTGCTTTTGAGGAAATTGAAGAAATAGTAAGGTATTGTCAGAAAAATAAGCTAATAAGCGTTCTTAACATCGACAGGATCATCGCCGAAGATGAACTGTCTTTCTTATTCTCAAAGCTGGAAAAGTTTTTAGAACTGGGAATTGATTATTATATCTTTGGCGACTTTTCGATTCTTTCTTATTTTCGAAAACGAGGTGAGGAAGGGCGCTTAATTTATAATCCGAAAACTCTGATTACAAATTCCGCCGATGCGTATCTTTACAAAGAAATGGGAATTAAGGTTGCCATCAGCAACGAACTTAATTTTAATGATATCCTTGCAATCAGTAAGGTCGGAAATGGTATTTTTGAAATCTACGGCCACCATCAAATCTTTTATTCGAAAAGGCCGCTTTTAAGTAGTTTTTCCAAACACTATAACTTAAACAAAAATCTAGATAATACTTTGTTGCACCTGCAAGAAGAAAAAAGAGAAGCGCTTTACCCGGTTTATGAGTCTAAACATGGGACCTTTATTTATACTTCTTATCGTTATGCGCTTTTTTTAGAGCTTCCTTACTTAAAAGATGAGCTTTTATTCGGCCGAATCAATCCGACTTTTATAGAGGAAGAAGAAGTAATAGAAATTATTTCTTTGTATAAAAAAGCGCTAGCAAGCACTGAAACTGAAGTTAAATCATTGTATGAAGAATTAATTAAAATAAATGCAAATATTGAAAGAGGCTTTTTGGAAAAGAAAAGCGTTCTTTTAAAGGAGGAAGAATGATCGAACTGCTAGCTCCGGCGGGAAATTTAGAAAAACTTAAAATTGCGGTTCATTACGGAGCCGATGCCGTTTATATCGGCGGTAAACAATTCAGCTTAAGAGCCCGGGCCAGCAATTTTTCGCTTGCGGATATTGAGGAAGGTGTAAAGTTTGCTCATAAACATAATGCGAAAGTATATGTGACGATGAATATCGTTCCTCATGGCGAAGATTTAGAGGGCTTGTCGGAATATCTAGAAGAACTTGAAAGAGCCGAAGTAGACGGAATCATTCTCACAAGTCCGTATTATGCAAAAAAGGCTAAACGCCACGCTCCGAAATTAGAACTTCATCTCAGCACTCAGTTTTCCGCCTCTAATTCGTCTACCCTTAATTTCTTTAAAGAATACGGCTTTAAAAGAGCGGTTCTCGCCCGGGAAGTCGGTTTGCATGAAATTGCTTTAATCAGAGAAAACACTGACCTTGATTTAGAAGTCTTCATTCATGGCGGAATGTGTGTCTCTTATTCCGGGCGCTGCATGTTAAGCAATCACTTAACAAATCGAGATGCGAACCGGGGCGGTTGCGCGCATTCATGTCGGTGGAATTATTTACTCTACCAAGCAGGAGAAGAAGTGTTTCCGGGATATTTTAAAATGGGTTCCAAAGATTTGCAGGGATTAAGGGCGGTTCCGGAGTTAATTGATTTGGGTGTAAAATCACTAAAAATTGAAGGTCGGATGAAATCGGTCTATTATATAGCGACTGTTGTTCGGGTTTACCGGATGTTAATCGATGAATACATTAAGACCGGTAAAATTAAGGACTTTAAATTTTATGAAGAAGAGATCAACAAAGCTGAAAATCGTGCGACCGCAACCGGCTTTTTATATCAAACAGCCGGAGAGGATGCTCAACTTTATGAAAGTTCCACTCAACCAACAAATGAATTCCTCGGTATTGTCCTTGATTATGATGAGGAAATGGGAATAGTAACAGTTGAGGAAAGGAATTATTTCGAGGTCGGAACCGAAGTCGAATTCTTCGGACCGAATCTTTCCAATACTGCGTTTTTTATTACAGAAATGTATGATGAAAATATGGAGCCAATCGCTGTTGCTCGGCATGCGAAACAGATCGTAAAGTTTCGGGTGCCCTTCCGTTTAAAGCCCTATGATATGTTTCGAAAAACGCTATTATCAAATGTCTAAATTAACATGATGTGAATATAATGTGTATATAAATAATAAAAAATAAAACGCTTGCTTTCTGTTAAGCATTTTGATATAATAATTTTAAAATTTATGGAGGGAACAAAATGGTTGAAAAACATCACTTGACTACAGCAGGATTAGATAAATTAAAAATGGAGCTGGATGATTTAAAAAACATTGAAAGAAGCCGCATCATTGAATCATTAAAAGAAGCGCGGGCTCAAGGGGATCTTTCGGAAAACGCTGATTATGATGCAGCGCGTGACGAACAAGCCCGAATCGAAGCAAGAATTAAAGAACTGGAAAAGATTATAAAAAATTCAGTTATTATTGAAAATAATTCTTCTGCCTCAAATTTAGGTAAGACAATCACTTTAGAATTTGATGACGGCTCCGTCGATGAATTCGTACTTGTTGGCAGTCTTGAAGCCGATCCCTTAAACGGTAAAATTTCCAATGAATCACCCTTAGGTGGAGCGATTTTACATCATAAAGTCGGAGATAAAGTGCTTGTAAAACCGGATAACGGCGAAAAATTTTACGTAACGATTAAAAAGATAAAGTAACGGTTAACCCTATGCTTTATGATTATACAAAAAACTATGTTCCTTTACTTGACTTGATGGAGACCCAAAAGGCAATCAAGCTGGTAAAGGACAATTTTGAAAAGAAACTAGCGGAAAGACTCGATTTAACCAGAGTTACAGCGCCCTTGGTCGTTTATGAAAAATCTGGTCTTAATGACCATTTAAGCGGGGTTGAACGCCCCGTTAGTTTTGAACTAAAAGCAACCGGAGAAATTGTGGAAATCGTCCAATCTCTTGCGAAGTGGAAAAGAATGGCTTTAGGAAAATATGATTTTCGGCCCCGCTATGGTTTATATACCGATATGAATGCAATCAGAAAAGATGAAGAACTCGATAATTTGCATTCTCTTTATGTTGATCAGTGGGACTGGGAACAATGCATTTTTGAAAGCGACCGTAATCTCGATTATTTACAAAAAATCGTTAGAAAAATCGTGAGTGCAATTGCGGAAACGAAGGATATGGTTAATCAAGCTTTTCCGAAACTGAAACTTAATTTCTCCAAAGATGTTTTCTTTATCACAGCGCAAGAACTTCAAAGACTCTATCCGGATTTATCTCCCAAAGAAAGAGAAAACGCGATTGCGCGAGTCCATAAAACGGTTTTTATCATCGGAATCGGTTGGCCTTTAGGGGACGGAAAACCCCATGATTTAAGAGCACCCGACTATGATGACTGGAATTTAAACGGCGATATACTCATCTGGTATGAACCCTTAAACACAGCGATAGAGTTATCCTCTATGGGTATCAGGGTTGATGCCACTTCCTTAACAAAGCAACTGGAAGCAACAAATACTACCTCTAGGCTTAAGTTTTCCTTCCATCAGAATATCAGCAACAATAAACTGCCTTTTTCCATCGGTGGCGGTATCGGGCAAAGCCGGCTTTGTCTCGTGATGTTAGAAAAGTGTCACATCGGCGAAGTACAGGCTTCGCTTTGGGAAGATGAAGATTTAAAGGAACTTGAACGCCTAGGCATTCCGATTCTTTAAAATGCCCAAATATCACCTTTCATCATATAATATAATGAGGTGATCTGATGCGACGCAGTGGTGTAATCCTGGTGGCTGTGGTATTGTTTTTATTGGTCGTTTTGAAATTCATAGGAGGATTCTCTTGGAATGATTTGATCTTTCCAAAAAAGGAATCATATGAGTAAAAATCTGGTCTCTTGCCAGATTTTTTATTTTAAAAGCATATTCATAATATTAAAAATTATTCTGGTTTATAATAAAGAAAAGAAAGGAGGAGTCAGATGCTTAAAGTAGGTCAAATTGCTCCGGAATTCACCTTAAATGATCAGTTTGGAAATCAAATTAGCCTTTCTTCGTTTAAAGGCAAGAAAGTAGTAATCTATTTTTATCCGAAAGACCATACCCCCGGCTGTACTAGACAAGCCTGTGCATTCCGGGACGCATTTACAGGTTTTAAGGAAAAAGATATTGTTGTAATCGGAATCAGTAAAGATTCAATAGATTCGCATCGGAAGTTTGTTGATGATTATGAGTTGCCCTTTATTTTGCTTTCCGACCCCGATTTAGAAGTAATCAAGGCTTATGAAGTTTGGGTTGAAAAGACTAATTTTGGAAAAAAATCCTTCGGTGTCAGTCGTTCAACTTATGTTCTTGATGAGGAAGGAAGAATTATTAAAGTTTTTAAAAAGGCTAATCCGGATACAAATGCTGAAGAAATTTTAAAATTACTTTGATGAATAAAACCGTCTGTCCAGGGAAAACTGAACAGACGGTTTATTTTTTGATTTTTAGATAAAGTTTTGTTAAGGCTCTTTTTTCGATTCGCGAGACATAACTTCTGGAAATATTTAAACTTTTCGCAATCTCTCTTTGCGTTTCAACTTTTCTGCCGTTTAAACCGAATCTCCGCGAAATAATATCTAGTTCGCGCGAATTTAAGATTTTTAAAGCTTCGTTGATGGTCGCAACTTTCTCTTCAAACTCCAGTTTTTCTAGTGCTGATTTCGCGGGGTCTTCAATGACATCGCTTAATTTAATTTCGTTTCCTTCCTTATCGGAACCGATTGAAGAATCAAGCCAAGTGATCTGTCTTTTTCGGCGTGAACTTCTCAGATACATTAAAATCTCGTTTTCAATGCAACGAGCGGCATAGGTTGCCAGTTTCGTATTGGATGTAAAATTATAGGTATCGACAGCTTTGATTAAACCAAAAGCGCCGATAGAAAGCAAATCTTCCCTGTCTTCTTTGGTATTTTCAAACTTTTTTACAATATGCGCAACCAAACGGAGATTATGTTCAATCAGCTTGGTGCGCGCATCATCATCGCCCTCCTGCCAGAGTTTTAAATATTTTTCTTCCTCTTCGGAACTTAAGACTTCCGGAAAGCTTTGGGAGCTGACGGTTCCAAAAAGGGGCAGCAAGAGGAGCGCCAATAATTCAATCATATATTTTCTCCTTTTCTTTAGACTTTTAGCAGAAGTTTTGGTATAATATTTTAACGGAGGATTATATGTTACAGTTGTTTTACCCATTATCGAAATTTATTCCCTACGATTGCTACCAAGATGTTTTTTCCATCAATTACAATAAATTATATGAAGACGGAAAAAGAATAATACTACTTGACATCGATAACACCTTAATACCTTACGATGTCATCCTGCCGACACCGGAAATAAAAGCTTTGGTTTCGGAGCTTGAAAATATTGGTTTTAAAATTATTTTGATTTCTAATAATAATTATAAACGGGTTAGTGTGTTTGCGGAAGCTTTGGGCTTACCATTTGTCTCTAATGCCTTAAAACCTTTTGGCCGCGGTTATCGCAAGATTATAAAAATGGTTAAACCTAAGAGCAACCAAGAGATTATTGCAGTGGGCGATCAACTGATGACCGATGTCTTAGGCGGCAATCGCTTTGGAATCGATGTGATTTTAGTCCGGCCGGTGAAGAAGAAAAGCGAAATTTGGTATACCAAACTTAACCGCCTTAACGAAAGGCAGGTATTAAATGGTTTTAAACGTCGTTACCCGGATGTATATCAAAAGATTGAAGGGATTACGAAATGAAAAATAAATGCGTAGGTTGCGGCGCTCTTGTTCAGACGAGTGATCCGCATCGGCCCGGTTTTGTCCGTGCCGATGTTTTGGGTAAGCACGGAAATGAATTTTATTGTGAGCGCTGCTATAAGCTGATTCATTACAATCAAAAGACAGATGTTGATATCGACGAAGCAGAATTTCAAAAAAACATCATTGAACTTGGAAAAAAAGAGCTTTTGGTTGTGAATATCGTTGATATTTTTGACCTTGAAGGAACCTTTATTGATAATCTTCAAGAACTCTTTCCAAAAAGTAAAATCATCATTGTCGCAAATAAATTTGATTTGTTTTTAAATTCTGTAATAAGTGGAAAAGTCCATGATTATTTTCGTAAATTTTTAGCAGAAAAGAATATCACACCGGAAGCTACATTGTTGATTTCTTCTTTGAAGAAAAAAGATATTGAAACATTACTTCTGGAGATATTTCGCTTAAAAGGAAAAAAAGATGTCTGTTTTATCGGGACAACCAATGTCGGTAAAAGCACAATCATTAATGCAATCATTAAAAAACTCGGCTTAAAGGCACGGTTTCTAACTACAAGCACCGCAATCTCCACAACTCTTGGAATCTTAAAAATTCCGCTTCCGGACGGGAGTTTTTTGCTTGATACGCCGGGAATTTTAAATCATAACCAGGCAACCTATTATTTAGGCCATCAACATCAGAAATTATTACTTTCGAAAAAATATATTCGCCCGCGAGTTTACCAACTTCTTCCGGGTCAAACCCTTTTTATCGGCGGCTTTTGCCGTTTGGATTTTGTCTCTGGAATGTCTTCGTCTTTTGTCATTAATGTTCCGAATCCCGTTTTCGTTCACCGCACAAAAATTACGGCTGCATCTCACTTTTATGAGAAACATAAAGACGATATTTTAATTATTCCCGATCCGACCGAAAGAAAAAAACTTGGCGGAATCCAAAAATATCATTTTACTTTTGAAGAGAAAAAGCAAGATATTGCTATATCCGGATTAGGTTTTATTACTTTAATCGGTAAAGGCGAAGTGGATTTTTATTGTTTTGAGAAAATTAAAATAAGTTTTAGAGAGGCGATAGTTTGAAAACAAGCGCAGAATTTGATGTAATCCTTTGGAATAAATATCTAAGTTCGGGAAGTAAGGATATTAAGCTTCGTTACGAGCACTCGCTTGCGGTAAAAAAGAAAGCTTTAGAGTTGATCGATACCTTTAATTTCAAACTTGATAAAGAAAAAACAGCGATAGCGGCGGTGCTCCATGATTATGCGAAATATGAAACAAAAGAGCGCTACCGGGAGATAGTAAAAAGGTATGAGCTTGATATTGCGCTATTAGATGAAAATCCTAAAGTGCATCATTCATTACTCGGACCTTTTGTCATCAAAGAAGAATTGGGATTAGAAGATGAAGAGATTCTTGCTGCGATTGCGACTCATACGCTTGGTTCGCTTAAGATGAGTTTGCTTGGTGAAGTGATTTTTCTTGCAGATTTTACAGAAGATGGCCGCATAGGCCCTGAGTTTGAAGCAGCAAAAAGACTATCGCGGATTGATTTTTACGGGGCGATCTTAGAGAAAATTAAAAGTAAGTTAAGGATTTATCCTGACGAATTAAGTTTAAAATTATATCAGAAATACCAGGAGGTAAAATGGAAATCTTAAAAGATGTGATTAAATCCCTTTATGATGCAAAAGTTGAAGATATCAAGATTTATGATACTGCTAAAATTACGCCTTTTTATGATTTGGTAGTAAATGCTACCGCCAATAACTCGCGTCAGCTTTCCGCAACCGTTCAGAAACTAAGGAAACTAAGCGAAGAAAAAGGATATTATTTGAAAGGAATCGAAGGTTTAAGCGGAGGTTATTGGGCGCTTATTGATATGCGTGAGGTTTTAGTTAATATCTTTTTAACGGAAGAACGAGAAAAATATAATCTCGACAAACTTTGGAAAGATCTCCCGCAAATAAATCCGGAAACTTACTTATAAAACAAGTCTTTATCGGAAAAACTATTTCCGGTGAAGAAAATGAAAAATTATTATATTACGAAAACTGATAAAGGCTATCAGTTTTATATTCTTGCGAAAGAAGAAAAAGGAAAGAAGAAAAAGAAGAAAAACTTCCAGGAAGAAATCGGACTTGAACTTCTTTACAAAGATTCAAACCGCGAAAAATGATGTATATTATCAATTAGATTCTTATATAATGATATTGGTGAGATCATGCTTTATGGCGACCTGCAAACTAAAGATGTTATCAATGTCGTTGACGGAAGCAAATTGGGAAGAATCTCGAATCTCGAGATTGACCCGACCAGCGGCCGCATCATCTCGATTACTGTTCAACCCAATACCAGACTTGCCAATTTCTTTTCTTCAAGCAATAATGCGATCATTCCCTGGAACCAGATTGTTAAAATTGGTGGGGAAGTAATCATCGTAAATTATTCCAATTATTAATAAAGAACGTAACCCGGAAATTGTTAGTTTCTGCTTAACAATTTCTTTTTTATATGTTATAATTCATCAAGATGGAGGAAATTATGAATTGTATTTTTGGAATTGATATCGGCGGAACCGAAATAAAAATCGGAAAATTTCACTATGATAAATTGTTGTTAAAGACAAGTATTAAGACCGATGTAAGTGATCAAGGGAAGAGGATTCTTGCTGATGTTTTTAATAAAATAGATGAATTAAGCCAAGGGGATAACATTGTAGGCATCGGTGTCGGTGTTCCCGGTCCGGTGGTGAAAGGTGTTGTAAACGGTTGTCAGAATCTGGGTTGGGGCATTGTAGAAGCAGAAGCGATTATCAAAGAAAGATACCCTGATGCTCGGGTTCGGGTTTTAAATGATGCCAATGTTGCCGCTATCGGCGAGATGGCAGCAGGCAGCGCCCAAAAATACCGCGATTTTGTAATGGTAACGCTTGGAACCGGAATCGGCGGTGGTATTGTCATTAACGGCGAAGTTTATGAAGGAGCGACTGGTGCCGGAGGCGAAATCGGTCATATCCAAATTTTAAACGCTAAACAAAGAAGATGTAACTGTGGCAAATTTGATTGTTTTGAAAAATATGCGAGTGCGACAGGCCTTGTTACTACGGCTTTAGAGCTGATGCAAGGCAGGGAGACCAAATTACATGATCTGGAAGTAAGCTCAAAGAATATCTTTGATTTGGCGAAGACAGGAGATGAAGTTGCGCTTGCTGCAGTGAATCAGATGGTGGATGTTCTCGCAGGAACGCTTGGGAATATTGCTGCCGCACTTAATCCCGAAGCATTTGTCATCGGCGGCGGTGTTTCAAAAGCCGGGAGTTTCTTGTTGGACAAGTTGGTTGCTAAATTCCGGGAGGTTGCATTTTATCCGGTCGCAGATACAGAGTTTGTGCTTGCATCCTTAGGTAATGATGCCGGAATCTACGGAGCCGCTTATGTCGCGAGAAAATAACTTAAAAGTAACTCGCTTTACATCTTCGCTTATTGCATGTAATCTTTATCTTTTAGAAAATAGCGAAGGTGAAGTAATTATTGATCCTGCTGTTGAATATGAACGAGTTTTTGAAAAGCGGGAAGAGAGACTGAAAGGGATAATACTCACTCATTGTCATTTTGATCATCTTCTTGCTTTAGAAACTTATTTAAAAAAGAGCGATTGTCCCGTATATTTGCATGAAGCCGGGCTTGAAAAACTAAACGACCCGGAGAAAAACGCAAGCAGTTTAATCAATCAAGATTGGCGCTTTCCGATTCCAAAAGAGCGAATGGTTATTATCGAATCTGATACTACCCATCATTTACTTGGGAAAACCTTTCGGTTCTTAGAAACTCCGGGGCATGCCTCCTGTGCTTTATGTATTATTGTTGATGATTATCTTTTTACCGGCGATACTTTGTTTAAAGGAGCGGTCGGACGTACCGATTTGGTCAGCTCCGATTCGAAAGCAATGCGGAAAAGTCTCGACAAACTTTATGCTTTGGCAGACGATTATAGCGTCTATCCCGGTCATGGGGATAAAACCAATTTGAACTATGAAAAAAACACAAATCCTTTTTTGAAATGGAGTTTGAGAAATGTATAAAATAGTTCGCAGAGAAAATCTCAACAGCACTGTTACTTTATTTGAGGTCGAAGCACCGGATATTGCGAAAAGATGCAAACCCGGTCAATTTATTATTCTAAGAGTCGATGAATTCGGAGAACGAATTCCCTTAACTATTGCTTCTTATGATGCCGAAAAAGGCACTATCACAATCATTTTTCAGGTTGTCGGTTTATCGACTCGCAAACTAAATGCCCTCCAAACAGGGGATTATATTCTTGATTTTGTCGGCCCTTTAGGAAAACCTTCTGATATAGAAGGTTTAAAAAAGGTATGTATCGTAGTTGGTGGGGTCGGAAGTGCAATCGGTTATCCGCTCGCCAGGGAATTAAAACGCTGCGGTGCTTACGTCGATACAGTTCTCGGCTTTCGGACCAAAGATTTGATTATTCTTGAAGATGATTTCCACAAAATCAGCAATAATTTATATCTGGTAACAGATGATGGCTCTGCGGGACAAAAAGGTTTGGTTACCGATGTCTTAAAAGAACTTTTAAAAACTGAAAAATATGATGTCGTCTATGCAATCGGTCCACTCGTGATGATGAAATATGTTGCCCTTTTAGGCAAAGAATACGAGCAAAGAACCATTGTCAGTATGAATCCAATCATGATTGACGGAACTGGAATGTGCGGAGGGTGCCGACTTACAATTAACGGTGAAATTAAATTTGCTTGTGTTGACGGTCCGGAATTTGATGCTTTTGGAATTGATTTTGACGAAGCAATCCAAAGATCCAAAATCTATCAAAAAGAAGAGCGGGAAGCGGATTGTAGGTTGGGTGTATGAAAAAGCGAGTAGAAATGAAACAACAAGCGCCTGAAGCAAGAATCAAAAACTTTTTCGAGGTCGCTTTAGGATATACAAAGGAAGAAGCGGTCCTGGAAGCTTCGCGTTGTTTGGATTGTAAACATGCTCCCTGTGTTTCGGGTTGCCCGGTAAATATCAATATTCCGAAATTTATAAAAGAACTTCGTGATGATAATTTAGAATCTGCGGCCGAAACAATACTTGAAGCAAACTTCTTACCGGGAATTTGTGGGCGGGTGTGTCCGCAAGAAACCCAATGTGAAGCAAGATGCGTTCGCGGGATTAAAGGCGAGGCGATTGCGATTGGCAGACTCGAAAGATTTGTCGGCGATAACTATCAACCAAAAATCCAACAAGCAAAAATTGAAAAAGAAAAAGTAGCAATCATCGGCTCCGGTCCCGCAGGTTTAGCCTGTGCCTCCGTACTTGCTCAAAAAGGTTATGAGGTTCATGTCTTTGAAGCCCTCCATGCCTTAGGCGGGGTCTTAATCTATGGGATTCCGGAATTTAGGTTGCCGAAGAAGGTTGTAAAAGCAGAGATTGAGAATTTGGAAAAGCTTGGAGTCACTTATCATCCAAATATGGTTATCGGGCGCACTAAGACGATCAATGACTTATTTAATGAAGGATTCCAAGCCGTTTTTATCGGAACCGGTGCGGGACTGCCGAAATTTTTAGGTATCCCGGGCGAAAATTTAAACGGTGTCTACTCTGCAAACGAATTCCTGACTCGAATCAATCTGATGAAAGCATATCAAACAGAATATGACACTCCGCTTCGAAAAATGAAACGAGTCGCGGTTATCGGCGGCGGCAATGTTGCTATGGACGCTGCTCGCTCCGCAATCCGTCTTGATGCGGAAGAAGTATATCTGATTTACAGACGCGGCCGCGAAGAAATGCCAGCACGTTTGGAAGAAATCGAACATGCGGAAGAAGAAGGAGTACAGTTAAAACTCTTAACTAACCCCGTCCGGATAATTGGTGATTCAGAAAGGAATGTCATCGCACTTGAATGTGTAAAAATGGTATTAGGTGAAGTCGATGCGAGCGGCAGAAGACGCCCTGTTCCAGGCATCGGCACCAATTTTGAAATTAAATGCGATACCGTCATTATGGCAATCGGCAATCACCCAAATCCTTTACTCGCTTCTACAATGCCCGAATTAGAGGTCAATAAATGGGGTTGTATTGTTGTTGATGAAAACTTAAAAACCTCCGTACCAGGTGTTTATGCCGGCGGTGATATCGTTACCGGAGCGGCGACGGTGATTCTAGCCATGGGGGCTGGAAAAAAAGCTGCTGTAGAAATTGATAAATACATTCGGAGTCGCTATGCAATTTGAAGAAAACTTACGCCAAAGATTACTATCTTTAAAAGATGAAGCTTATTATGATTTTACAGCCAATCTAGTTCCGGGCTCCACTCATATCGGGATTAGGATTCCGGTTTTAAGAAAACTTGCGAAAGAATTTTTAAAGGAAGATTATGAAAAATATCTTGCAGTAAAGAGTCTATACAGCGAAGAAAAAATGATTAAAGGCTTTATCATAGCTGGTTTAAAAAAGGAATTTTCGATTATACTTCGCTATTTGGAAGCAATCCTACCGGAAATTGATAATTGGAGTATATGTGATTCCGTCGCTTCTTCACTTAAAATCTTTAAAAAGCATCTTCAAGAAGGAAAATCATTTATTGATTCTTGCTTAAAGAGTGAATCTACCTATACAATTCGTTTCGGACTGATTTTGCTTCTCTGTTATTACATAAACGATGATTATTTAGATTATATTTTTAATGTCATCGAAACAATCAAAAGCGAAGAATACTATGTCAGAATGGCTCTCGCTTGGCTGATTTCCGTTCTTTATGTAAAATATCCAGAAGAGACACTCCGGCTTTTTGATGGAAGACTTGATAAGTTTACCCATAATAAAGCTATCAGTAAAATTTGTGATTCTATGCAAGTTCCGAAAGAAAAGAAGGATTATTTGCGAAGTTTCCGCAGAAAATAGAGGGTCTGTAAAGAATTTTGTTGATAAAAAGGTCTATGTTGATTCTCACTTTGCTGAGAAAACAAAGACCTTTTTTGCTACGCTTTTTCGGCATTGTACGGAATAATTTCAGAGTATTACCTTGATGAAAATAAAACAACGCGTATACTTTAACCTCCAATTATTTTACATAATCAAATAAACAGGAATTTATGGAGGATAAATTCCTATTTTTATTTATGTATAAATATTTTTATAATTCATAAAATAAATTAGCATATTACGCTTGACAGTGCTAATTAAAAAAGGTATAATAGTATTAGCATTTTAAGGTTTAGAGTGCTAATAAAGGAGGCGCCTATGTTATCCGAACGCCAAAAATTAGTTTTAAAAGCAATTGTGGAAGAATATGTCCAGTCCAATGAGCCGGTCGGTTCAAAGAGTTTGGTCAATGTTTATGGTCTAAATGTTTCTTCCGCAACCATCCGTAACGATATGGCCTTTATGGAACAACAGGGACTAATAGAGAAAACACATAGTTCGAGCGGTCGGATACCTTCCGAAAATGGCTATCGTTACTATGTCCAAATGATACTTTCGGAAAGAGAACAAGAAGTAAAATCTTTTCCCTTAATTGATCAGATTTTTAGAAGACATATTAGCAGTCGCGAGGAAGCGATCAAAGAATCTATGTCATTGGTCGCGGAACTGACCAATTATGCTACGATTGTTCTCGGGTCTCAAAGTCACAATTCCCGGATTAAGAAAATCCAATTGGTGGCGCTTGATGAAAGTCGCGCCGTAGTTTTAATCGTCACCAATCATGGGTATGTGGAAAGCAAAAAAATTTTGATTCCGGAATATCTAAATATCCGCGATCTGGAAAAAGTATGTTTGATTCTGAATGATATCTTAAAGGAATGCCTGATTACCGACATTGATAAAACAATTAAAGCTCAATTGAGCGATGGCAAGATTAGAGCATATCTTGATTATTATGACGAGTTAGTCAGCACCTTTGTCAGAATCTTTACTGAGATGGTTCAGGATAAATATTTCCTGACCGGCCAAAGCAATATATTAAGTTTGCCGGAATTCCAGGATGTGGGTAAAGTCAAAGAATTTTTAAATGCAATCGAAAACCAAGAAATATTGAAGGTTGTAGAAACAAGCACGGACAGAATCACTGTTCGGATAGGTCAAGAAAACACCGTTCAGGCCTTAAAAGACTGTACGGTCATAACCGTTCCCTATGAGCTTGATGACGGCAAGCGGGGAGCAATTGCTGTGCTCGGGCCAACGAGGATGGAATATCAAAAGATTATTCCCCTATTGGAATATATAGCAGAAAATATTAAGAAAGTGGTATAGGTGAAAATGCATAATCGTTATCGTGAAGAAGAAAAAGAAGAATTGATGCAAGAAAAAGAAACTGCACCTGAAAACAAAAATCAGGAAGAAGATGCTGCTGTGGAGGTTGAAATAGAAGTAGAGAATCTTGAAGATTTTAAAAAACTTCAGGAAGAAGTGAAAAGATTAAATGATTTATATTTGCGGACTTTGGCGGAGGCGGAAAACTTTAAAAGACGCATTAATGAAGAACGAATCCGCGAACGCAAATACGGCGCGCAATCACTTTTGGAAAAATTAGTTGCGGTTGTCGATATTTTTGATAAGGCAGTTAATGTAGAAACCGATGATGAGAAACTAAAGAATTTCTTAATTGGTTTTGAAATGATTAATAAACAATTAGCTCAGATTTTGGTTGATGAGGGTATTAAAAAGATTGAAACAAAGGACCAAAAATTTGATCCTCTCTATCATCATGCCATTGAAATTGAGTATCAAGAAGGAGTAGAGGATAATATAATCTTAGAAGAAGTCCAAACGGGTTATATGTTTAAAGACCGGGTTTTAAGACCCGCATTAGTCAAAGTCAACAAAATTAACAAGGAGGAAAAAGAAGATGTCTAAAATAATAGGAATTGACTTAGGAACCACAAACTCATGTGTTGCCGTAATGGAAGGCGGCGAACCAAAAGTAATCGCGAATGCGGAAGGGGGCAGAACGACTCCTTCAGTTGTAGCATTTAAAGACAATGAAATTTTAGTCGGTGAGGTTGCGAAAAGACAGGCGATCACCAATCCTGACACCGTTCAGTCGATTAAGCGCTTAATGGGAAGTAATGAAAAAATCGATGTTAATAATAAACAATATACACCGCAAGAAATCTCAGCAATGGTTCTTCAAAACTTAAAAGCAACCGCGGAAGCTTATCTGGGTGAAAAAGTTACGGCAGCGGTTATTACCGTTCCTGCTTACTTTAACGATGCTCAAAGACAAGCAACAAAAGATGCGGGGAGAATCGCAGGCTTAGATGTAAAAAGAATCATTAATGAACCGACGGCATCGGCTTTATCTTTTGGAATCGACAAAACCGATAAAGAACAAACCGTTCTGGTTTATGACTTCGGCGGCGGAACCTTCGACGTTTCAATCCTATCCCTTGCGGACGGAACTTTTGAAGTTATCGCCACTGCCGGTAATAATCGTTTAGGCGGCGATGACTTTGACCAAGTTGTCATGGATTATCTGGTTGCTGAATTTAGAAAAGAACAAGGCATCGATTTAAGCAAAGATAAAATGGCGATGCAAAGATTGAGAGATGCAGCCGAAAAAGCTAAAAAGGAACTTTCCGGTATTACCAAAACTGATATCAATTTGCCATTTATCTCTGTCGGTGTTAACGGTCCTGTCCACTTAACTATGTCCTTAACAAGAGCCAAATTTGACGAACTCACAGCGCATCTTGTGGAAGCAACTTTGAAGCCAATTCGTCAGGCTTTAAGTGATGCGAAGATGACAGCAAAAGATATCGATCAAGTCTTGCTGGTTGGTGGCTCCACTAGAATTCCTGCGGTTCAGGATTTGGTTAAACGGGAGCTTGGCAAAGAACCCAACAAGAGTGTTAATCCGGATGAAGTTGTCGCCATGGGCGCAGCAATTCAAGGCGGAGTTCTCGCTGGCGATGTAAAAGACGTATTGCTCTTGGATGTTACTCCGCTTTCACTGGGTATTGAAACTTTAGGAGGCGTCTTTACTAAATTAATCGAAAGAAATACGACGATTCCGACTTCAAAATCACAAATCTTCTCGACTGCTGCCGATAATCAACCTGCAGTTGAAATCCATGTCTTGCAGGGGGAACGGCCGATGGCCGCTGATAACAAAACACTCGGTCGCTTTACGCTCGGAGATATTCCGCCGGCACCGCGCGGAATCCCACAAATTGAAGTTACTTTCGATATTGATGCTAACGGTATCGTCAACGTCAGTGCTAAGGATCTTGGAACTGGCAAAAGCAAATCGGTAACAATCCAAAATGGCTCCGGACTTTCTGAAGAAGAAATTCAAAAAATGGTTCGGGAAGCGGAAGAAAATGCGGAAGCAGATAAGAAGAAGAAAGAAGAAGCCGATTTGAGGAATGAAGCCGAACAAGTAATCTTTGCAGCGAAGAAAGCTGTTGAAGATCTTGGAAGTGAAGTAACGGAAAACGAAAAGAAAGAAATCGAAGATAAATCTGCAGCTTTAAGAAAGGCACTTGAAGGAAATGATATCGACGAAATCAGAGCTAAGAAAGACGAGTTACTTAAAGCAAGCCAAGGCGTTGCGACCAGAGCTTATCAAAAAGCCCAACAAGCAGAACAAAATAAAACCGATGCAACAGATAAAAAAGATGACGACAATGTTGTTGAAGCGGAATTTGACGACGTTAAGTAAAGTCTTCGGAAGAGAGTGATTGATTTATGGCCAAAAGAGATTATTATGAGGTATTAGGAGTTCCGAAAACTGCGACCGAAGAAGAAATCAAAAAAGCTTACCGGACCTTAGCCAAGAAATATCATCCCGATGTCAGTAAAGAAGAAAATGCAGCCGAAAAATTCAAAGAAGTACAGGAAGCTTATGAGGTCTTAAGCGATCCCGCCAAACGCGATCAATATAATCGTTTTGGACATGACGGTCCCCAAATGGGCGGTTTTGACGGATTCGGGTTCAGCGGTTTTGGCGGTTTTGGTGGCTTCGAAGATATTTTATCTTCGATGTTCGGAGGCCGTACGCGAACTTCCGGAAATGCTAGAAGGCCAAGCCGAGGAAGCGATTTGCGAACTTCCTTAACAATCTCTTTTGAAGAGGCAGCATTCGGTACGGAAAAAGAGCTTTCCATCAATAAACATGAAACCTGTTCCCGTTGTAATGGCCTCGGTGCCGAATCAAAAAGTGACATTTCGGTTTGTTCCCGTTGTCATGGCAGTGGTCGGATTATTGTTGAACAGGCGAGTATTTTTGGTCGGATTCAGACCGAAACTGCCTGTTCGACCTGCGGGGGCAGTGGCGAAATCATTAAAAACAAATGTAGTTTATGTGGCGGAGACGGAAGGATTAAGAAACTTTCCAAGATTAAAGTTAAGATTCCTTCCGGTATTGAAGACGGTCAAGGTCTGAAACTCTCCGGTTACGGAGAAGCCGGACGCAAAGGCGGAATGAACGGCGACCTTTACATCAATGTCAATGTTCGTCCTCACGAAATCTTCTCCCGTGACGGCCTTGATATTTATATGGAAATGCCGATTACTTTCAGTCAAGCCGCACTCGGTGCGAATATTATTGTGCCGACTTTAACCGGAAATGTTAATTTGAAAATACCGAGCGGAACGCAAACGGGAACTAAATTCAAATTGTCGGGAAAGGGCATCAACAATTCCCGAACTATGGATACGGGGCATCAGTATGTAATTGTAAACCTTGTTACCCCGAACAAACTTTCCGCTGAACAAAAAGATCTCTTTAAGAAACTTTCGAAAACCAACGAAATGAGCGAGTCGGTTTTCTCAAAAATAAAGAAATTTTTTAGAAATTAATGCCTGCAGAACCTGCGGGTATTATTTCTTTTATTTTTATCAAGAATAATGTATAATAGTATAGTAAGATTATGAAGGTGTAATATGCAAAGATATTTCGTGAAAAGCGAACAAATAAAAGGAAATACTGTTTCCATCCACGGACAAGATTATCACCATATCAAGAATGTGATGCGGATGAA
>DUTX01000064.1 GCA_012841865.1 Acholeplasmataceae bacterium
AAACTAACACCAAAAGAATGTTGGAGATTAATGGGGTTTAGTGATGAAGATTTTGACAAAGCAAGTAAAGTTAATTCAAACAGCCAGCTCTATAAACAAGCAGGAAATAGCATAGTGGTAAATGTGTTAATGGAAATATTTAAAAAAATGTTTATAGACACAAGCATAGATAACTACCAAACAAATTTATTTGATTTTATATAAGAGGTGACTGAGTGAAAATTAATCCTAGATATTCATACTACAAAAAAACGGGGAAGATTGTGGATATATTTCGTAGAGGCTTATTAGAAACCGATTTAGAGGTGGAAAAATGAAAGAAATAATCCAAAGTGAACCAAGACAGCGAAAAATAAAAATAGAATTATTCAATGACCATTTTCAGAATTATAAAAGATACCACATACCAAAGGCACAATTAGTTATAGCAGATATACCATATAACTTAGGTGCTAATGCTTATGCTTCAAGTACTGAATGGTATATAGATGGCAATAACAAAAATGGTGAAAGTGATAAAGCAGGCAAACAATTTTTTGATACCGATAAAAACTTTAATCTTGCCGAATATATGCACTTTTGTTCTAAAATGCTTATTAATGAGCCTAAGGAACGAGGGAAAGCACCAGCGATGATTATATTTTGCTCATTTGAACAACAACATACAATTATTGAATATGGCAAAAAATATGGTTTTAACAAATATATTCCACTAACATTTATCAAAAACTACTCTGCATAGGTATTAAAGGCTAATATGCGAATAGTGGGTGCGACAGAATATGCTTTAGTTTTATATCGTGAAAAACTTCCAAAGTTTAACAACGAAGGAAAAATGATATTTAATTGGTTTGAATGGAAAGTCGATAATTCTTACCCTAAAATACACCCTACACAAAAACCGATACCAGTTTTAAAAAGGCTAATTGAGATATTTACTGATGAGGGAGATGTAGTAATTGATCCAGTTGCAGGTAGTGGAACAACACTAAGAGCTTGTTTAGAATTAAATCGTAGTTGTTATGGTTTTGAAATTAAAAGAAACTTTTATAAAGAGGCATTAGAAAAAATGCTTGATGTTGATTATGAACTCAAAAAAGAGATGCAAGCAAATGAGGAAAAAGGATTGATTACAATCTTTGATTTTATAACATAAACGAAATTTTAAGAAAGGTTGGAGGTTAAATAAAGGGGTTAATTTTAAAGTCTTTAGATATAAGAAGGTTAATCCTGAAACTTGTCGGAAAGCCGAAAAATATTCACAAAGAGCAATCTTAGATGTACAAGCAGATGATATTTATAAAAAACCAAAAGGAGATGATCATGATGGCAAGAAAAAAGAAAGTTAAAGTAACTAGAAAACCATTTAGAATTGAATGTTCCGATTGTTTTTACAATGATGGAACTTGTGAATGGGATCCAAAAAATTGTTATTATTTAGTTCTTGAAAAAGAACTAGAAAAGGACAAAGCATACAAGGAACAAGGGAGGTGAAATAATATGTGGATTAGAAGTCAAAATAAA
>DUTX01000065.1 GCA_012841865.1 Acholeplasmataceae bacterium
ATAAGTGGAAGACCAAAAGGGCATAAAGCAGAGTATTCATAGGAATACCCTTTGTAATGAAAGCAAAAAAGCTGCCAAGTTTCGAATCGCTTAGAAAACGGCAGCTTTTTATTGTTTTGTTTCG
The DNA here is from genome assembly GCA_012841865.1 of Acholeplasmataceae bacterium. Taxonomy (GTDB): domain Bacteria; phylum Bacillota_I; class Bacilli_A; order ML615J-28; family CAG-698; genus DTU067. The sequence continues at coordinate 125 of DUTX01000065.1, forward strand.
ATATAAAGTTGGTTTTGTCAACAGTCTGAAAGAATGATTAATCAATCATTCTTTTCCTTGTTACTTTTAAAATTTTTCATTATAGGTATTAATAACGATTTTTTCATAAGGCGGTCTTTCAGTCAGTTCTCCGGCCATTTCAATGATATTAAGCATTTTATCATAACCTTCTTTTCCGAAATAAGGAGTTTCCTGCCAAGCATTAATATCTTTGTGTCTTTGGGTAACCATAGTCAAATCATCTAACTCTAATTCTGGGAAAAACGAACTAATTGTTTCCGCAATCTCCTCGGCGCTGTGTTCTTTCACCCATTGTTGTCCTTTGTAAATTGCATTCACAAATTTCTGAATAATTTCCGGATTTTTCTCGACATAAGATTTTGCTGCATGATAGCAAGTATAGGGCAAATCTCCCGATTCTGCACCGATGGAAGCGACAACATAACCTTTACCTTGTTTTTCCATGGAAGTTGCAAGCGGTTCAAATAAGGTTGTATAATCACCTTGACCAGATTCGAATGCTCCCGCCATTGCCGCAAACTCAACATCCGTCCTGACTAAAACTTCTTTCGAAGGATCGTCACGTCCGACTTCCAAACCTTTGCTTTTCAAAACATATTCCAAAGTCATTTCCGGCATTCCGCCTTTTCTGCCGCCTAAAATCGATTTACCCTTGAGCATCTCCCAATTCCAGTTTTCGATATTCTCGCGGGCAACAAGGAAACTGCCGTCCCTTTGCGTTAATTGTGCAAAGGCAACGGGATAATCTTTATAATCGCGGTTATAAACGAAAACCGCTGCTTCCGGTCCGCAAAAACCGATATGAACATCCTTACTTAAGAGGGCAGCCATAACCTTATCAGCACCAGGAGTTAAAATTAAATCTATCTCTAAACCTTCTTCTTCAAAATATCCCAGTTTGATAGCGACATATTGCGGAGCATAAAAAACCGAATGAGTGACCTCAGCTAGCTTCACCTTGATTTTATCGCTTTTCTTACAACTTATTGAAAACAGTCCGATTATAATAAACACAAGTAGAAACAAAAATTTTCTTAACGAATTCAAATACCTTTCCCTCGCTTTTTTAAAAGAATTTTTTCTATCAGATTCACAATCTCATACATAATATATGCAAGAATACTTAAAATGACAACGCCCATCATCACTAAGTCAAGCCTAAATACCTGGCCGCCATACATGATTAAATAACCGATTCCTGCTCTTGAAACCAAAAACTCTCCGACAATAACTCCGACCCATGCTAAACCGATATTAATCTTAACAACGCTGATAATATTTACTAAATTACTCGGAAAGATAAGTTTTGTAAAGATTTGATATTTGTTTGCCCGAAAACTCTTCATCATCAAGACTTTCTCCGGTTCAATACTGATAAAATAGTTAAAAGTAGAAATGATGGTCACAACAATCAAAATCGAAATCGAAACAACAACGATACCCCGCACTCCAGTTCCGGCCCAAATAATCATTATTGGAGCAAGTGCAGTTTTTGGAAGCGCGTTTAAAATTACCAAAAAAGGTTCCAGGAGTTTGGAAAGTCTTTCGCTCGCCCAGAGAATTGTTGCAATTAAAATCCCGACAGCGCTGCCGATGACAATGCCTAAGACGGTCTCATAGAGAGATATTAAAACATGCTTAAAGATTTCATTGGTTCTAAAATACTTCCAAAACAAAGCTGCGATTGATGTGGGTTTGCTGAAAAAAAACTCATCCAATAGTCCAATCCTTGCACCGATTTCCCAAACAAAAAGAATAAATAGCAACAAACCTATTTGTGCAAGGACCAACTTCACCTTCGCCAGCTTATACTCTTTACTAAGGCATTTTTTCATTCAATTCCCTCCAAAGCATGTCGAAATAAATTCTAAAATCAGGTGATTTTCTTGCGGTAAGTGGTGTCTTTACTTCGTCTAAGGAAAGTTTAATTTTATAGATCTTCTTCACTTTTGCCGGTCTATCGGTTAAGATAATAATCCGATCAGACATACTGATAGCCTCACTTAAATCGTGAGTAACAATAATCGTCGTTTTATTTTCCTTTTTAATAATTTTATAGATATCTTCACTGACCAAGAGTTTAGTCTGATAATCCAAAGAAGCAAAAGGCTCATCTAAAAGCAAAAGTTCCGGACCAGTCGCAAGCGTCCTAATTAACGCAACCCTTTGACGCATTCCGCCGGATAATTCGGAGGGATGATTGTTTCGAAATTCCCAGAGACCATAAGTCCTAAGCATCCTTTTTACTTTTTCAATGTTCTCGGGAGTTAATTTCTTTTGAATTTCTAAACCGATAATAACATTTTTATATATTGTGCGCCACTCCAGGAGATTATCGCGTTGAAACATATAACCGATATCTCCTCTTGCTATCACTTCGCCACTAGATGGCTCTAAAAGCCCAGCAATGATATTTAGGGCGGTGGTTTTTCCGCTTCCGGAGGGTCCGACCAGTGCGACGATTTCTCCTTCCCGGATTGAAAAGTTTACTTTATCTAATACTTGCAGATTTCCTTCCTTAGTACAGAATCGCATACATACATCCTTCAATTCTAGTACCACTTTTCGACCTCCTTACTTAATAATACAATATTATATTATTAGGCAACTCGGTAATTGTGTAGGCAAAAAGAAAAACCCAGGTTACTTCCTAAGTAAAAAAAATCTGCTAATAAATTATATTTTTCTATCTATGAGATTGTGAGAAATCAGTAAAAATAGTTTTATTCAAAAACACCTAAAACAATTAAATACTTTCTTCTTTTCCCTGTTTTCCGATAAACTTGAAAATTCTTGAAGAAAATGGTATAATAAAAATAGTTATAAGGGGGAATAAGATGGTCGGAAAATTTGTTAATCATAAAAAGTATGGAAAAGGCCAAGTAACGAAAGTAATCGGCAATAATAATTATTATATTAAATTTGAAAAACAGAAAAAAGAAATCATCTTTCCGCTTGATTCCTTTACTGAAGAATATTTTATTTTAAATGAAGATGAAAAGGCGGATAATAATCCAGAAAAGTAAATTTAACTGAAAGGCCGAAAGGCCTTTTTTCTTTTAACATAAACCAAAAAAAGGCCTTTCAGCCTTTAACTTACCAACGGTTTTCAACCCTTTCCGCAAAACCAACTAAGTCTTTAATTTCCAAGGTTTTATCCTCAAAGGGTAAATATCCTGAGAATTTTCCAAAAACTTGATGTTGGTTAGAGCTCACAACTAACGCACTAGCATTATCATAACGGTCAAAAATTGGTTCAAAAACAAGATTTACTTTATTGTCTCGGGATGTTATCCGCCAAGGTTTCAAATAATCATACCGCCATTTCTTGTCTCGAGGGATTTCAAAGGTTACATCATCAAGTTTATAAGATTTTCCGTCATAGAAAACCATATTTTCAGTGGCTGCAGAGGTATTTCCGAAACCGTAGCCAAAATTAAAACCGATTCTGACGCCGTCTAACACTGAAGACATTGAGGACCAGTACCAGGTGTTTTTATATGTCCAAACACCACGACCCCAATCTAAAACTCCGAAAGCAGAATCAGGTTTTAGTACAAATTCTTGATTGCCGATGATAAACTTACCCTTAGCGCAAAGACAGTTGATTTTTTGATTGTAATAGAAATGTTTTTCTTCGCAGAAAGGAGTGGCTATCACCATCGAATCCTTTGGTTCATCAAATAAAGCAATCTCAAAATGAATATCTTCATTTTTACGGAATTTCTTCATATAACCGCTCAGTTTGCGACTAATGCCATCGTTTAAAAATTCCAGTTTGATTCTTTTTCTTTCAAAACTGACATCGCCGATTCTGGATGTCTTCGGTAAGTTCGTTCTTCCTTTCGGAAACAAAGTCATAACACTTTTGGTAATATAATCCTTGTTTACAAAATCAAGAAAAGAAATGCTGCCAAGTCCCATATAATAATTATCCGCAATAGTCAATGCAATGCCGTATTCGGAATTTCCGACATAGTAATAATCCCATTCTTTTATCCGCATTTTGCTTGTCCGAACATTTTCAGGATTGTATTCCTTAATAAGCTCGGTAGCGTAACCTGCTTCAAGAAGATTACCGTCTTCGCCTAAAAGCAAGCCCGGTCCAAGCTTTTTCTGCATTAATTTTCCTCCTTCCATTCCAAAGGTAATTGCATCGGTTCAAAATGTGGGTCTTTTGCAGATTCTTCCTCACTGATTATTTGAGCAACCCGAGTTGAAGCGGCTGCAGCAATTGCTCCGACAACATCGTCCAAAAAGGTATGACAACGCTCGGAATTCTTTTTGCCTTCATCGTTCAATCTTTTTACAACTCCCGGTTTATTGACATCGATATCACCGAAATTAGTCTGACCGATGGTACCGTAAAGTTGGGCAATCGTGAGCCCGAATACTTCATCAATCCCAAACATTCCTAAATCTGCTTTCATAATTTCCTGAATCGGACTCCGAAACAAACCTTCTTCAGTCAAGCGGTCAATTTCGATGCTTAATTGAACAAGGTGGAAAATATCCCGATAGGACAAAATCTTCTCAACACTTTCGATGCAGATACGCATCGAAATATTTTTGTTATAGCGGCCTTGCTGTTGGAATGCAATTTCCGCAATCTCCTCAATTGTAACACCGCGTTCTAACAGCCGGTCACGGTTAAGTTTAAACATTTCATTTCTGGAATAGAAAACCCTTGTTTTCATTGATCTATCTCCTTGTTAATTTGAATTAAATTTCTGCCGTTTCCATTTAAAAAGTCTCTCGTGCTCATTCTTTTCTTGGACGGAACCTGAACTTCGGTTATTTGTAAGACAGTTCCTTCACCGCAACTGATATCAAAACTGTCTTTTGAAATTTTGATGATTCTCCCCGGTGCAACAGAGGTGTTATAGGGTGCGATGCGACTTCTATAAACTTTTATCTCAAATCCATCTAACCGGAAATACGCTCCGGGATTTGATGCAAGACCTCTGATTTGATTAAAAACTGTTCGGGCGGGTTTTTGAAAATCCAAAAGCTCATCTTCCTTGGTAAGGTTATAGGCAAAGGTAACGGCTTTTTCATCCTGCCTTTCCGGTTTAACTGTTCCCTTTTCTAAGGAACAAATTGCCTCTAAGATCATTTCGCTTCCGAGTGAACTTAACTTTTCAAACATGGTATCCGATGTGTCTTCATCTAATATCGGTATTTCTCTTTTCATAATAATATCGCCGGCATCCATCTTCGGAGTCATATAAATGATGGAAATTCCGGTTGTTTCTTCCCCGTTCATGATTGCTCTTTGAATCGGTGCTCCGCCCCGATATTTCGGTAAGAGCGAACCATGAACATTGATGGCTTTATAACGGGGGTGTTCTAGCAGTACTTTGGGAACAAATTGCCCATAAGCTGCCGTGACAATTAAATCGACTTCTAAATTTAAGATTTTTTCTTTTTCTGTTTTAATGCTTTCCGGTTGAAATAAAGGAAGTCCGTGCTTTAGAGCAAATTCTTTAACCGGTGAATAGATAATTTTTCTTTTTCGTTGATTATATGTATCCGGTTGGGTTACAGCCAATATGACTTCATGTTGACTCTGGATTTTTTCCAAAATCGGAACCGCAAACTCCGGGGTTCCCATAAATACAATCTTCATGTTCTTCACTCCTAATTAACTTTTGGGTAACGTTCGAAATTAACAGTCAGTTTCCTCTCGCTAAATTTTTTATTTACTTCATCAATTAAATTCGATAAACGCTCAAAATTATTGTGTTTCACCAAAATACGTACACCTTTGATGCTCCCGTCATAAACAGGTCCCAAACATTCCCCTTTAAGTATTTTTAAGGCGATCTTTTTAAAGTAATTGGCATAATAGTAGATATCTTTATATTCTCCGCTGATTTCCAGTTTATTCAATTCCGCAAAAGGCGGATAACGGTAATTCTTTCGAAATTCTAATTCTTGATTATAGAAAGATTCAAAATCACTTTCTAAAGCAAAACGAATCGCCGGATGCGTTAAATTATAACCTTGAATAATCACTTCCGCATCATATCGCTTAAATTTCGAAATCAAACCGAAGGTTATCTCGCTGCTTCGGTAATCATTGCGGTTTAAGATACTGTCAGAACTGATAATTCCGATTAATTTTATTGCGGGATGGTAAAGCCCGGCAAGCTGATTTGTACCGATGACAATGTCGATTTCATTTTCCTCAAGTTTTAAGAAAAAATCATCATAAGCATCTTTTTCCTGCATTGATTCACTGTCCACTTGCGTTATCTTTACTTCAGGGTATAGTTCCTTAAGCCTTTCTTTTAAGCGCTCAAGTCCGAAACCGAAATGTCGAAATTCCTCACGCTTACAATTTTCACAGATGAGTTTGCCGATCTGTAAGTTACAGCTGGGACAACGGTAAAAATTCTTCTGCTTATGATAAACAAGGCCCACTTTACAGGTTGGGCATTTTTGAAAATGTCCGCAGGAGTTACAGATGATATCGGTATTATAACTAAGATTATTCAAGATTAAAAGCGAAGTTTCTTTTGCTTCGAGCCTTTTTTTCAAGGCTTGCTTTAAGGTGTTGCTTAAGAGTAGGTCGCCGACCTCATCACGCATATTAACAAGTTTTGTTTCGCTTTCTTTTTCTGTCAGGTACTCTAAGAAGAAATATTTTGCAACAAAATAATTATAATAAGTTTCAACTCGAAGTGCCCCGGTAGTCATAAGCAGTTTTGCATTCTGATAATTGCTTCTAAATTTCAAAACTTCCAGGACATTATATTTCGGGGTTTGGTCAACATAATAATTTACATCGTCTTCATCCACCATCACAATTAAACCCAAATTGTTTAGGGGGAGGAAAACATTCGTTTTCATGCCGATAACAATATCCGCATTTTGGCTTCTGACATTATTAAAATTGTAATAATATTCGCTTGTGGAAAGTTTTGATGAAAAAGTAAAAATACGGTAACCGCGAGTGTATTTTCGAAAATATACGCTTACTTGTTTATGAACAAGCAAAGTCGGAGTAATGATTAAAACTTGTTTACCGGAAGCAACCGCTTCAACTGCCAAATCCAAAAGCAAATCAAGTTTAAACTTTTCATCGTTTGTATGTAGCAGGAAGGGTTTTCCTTTAAGTTTGTTAAATTTATCTTTCAGTTGTTGCTGGTCAAAATTATACTCGATTGCTTTTGTTGCTAATTCTTCCATCCTTTCTACAAGCGGAACTTTTTCTTCAAAAGCCAAATACTCTTCTTGTACCAACCTATTAACCAGATAATCGCTGTAACCGGTATTTTCTAATATATCATCAAGAGTTGCTTCGCCTCTCGCTTTAACGAAATCCAAAACTTCACATCTTTTGGGTGTCATGTGTTCATAATCTTCTTTTAATAAATAAAAATATTTTTCGCGTTTATATTTGCCGTAACGATAAAAGTCCGAAGTTAATTCCAGATTTCCTTTTTCTATTTCTTTCTTAATTTTTGTATAGTTGTTTAAAATTTCCCGTGTTACCTGAAGCTTCTTCCGATTTTTAAATAGTTTCTTCAGTTCCGGATCAAGTTCCTCTTCATTTAAAACATTAATAAATTTTCGGATTTTACTTTTTAAAAAAGAAGGGTACATTAAGGCAAGTGAACTCGTAAGAAATGTTTTCGTACTAATTGCAATTTCTCTCGCAAGCTCAATCTGTTCCGGCGAAAGTCCTTCTTCAAAATCTATCACATCAATAATTTCTTTCAAATTTCCGGTAAAATCAGTTTCTGCTCCAAGTTCAAGGACATAGCCTAAAACCTTCCTAAAACCGAATTCCACATACACTCGGGAACCGACATGAATACAGTCGGATAGCATTTCCGGAACGGCATATGTAAAGGTGTCGTCGGTATTATTGCTTTGTACATCAACAACCACTTTCGCAAACATCCTATTACCTCATTTCTATATATATCATAACATAAAATTTCCGGAAAAAAAAGTTAAACAATCTTAGATTATTTGAAAAAATAAAAAGCAGGAAAAGTTTCCTGCTAATTGCTTATGCGGTTTTGTAGATATTTGTTTTTTGGAAACGAGCATGTTTGAAGAAATAACCCAAAAATCCAAAGAAAAAATATATCGCAAGTCCAAACAAAAGGGTTACCAGTAAGTAAATCGGATTAAACTTCATTCCCAACGCTTCAATTATATTCCCCCATCCATAAGCAAGTTCCAATGGTGTTCCCCCTTCTGGTTTCATTGAATAAAAATAATTGGAAGAAAAACCGGACATTAAGTGATTGAAGAGATTATTTAAAGGAACGGAAAGAACGAAGAGGACCGAGAGGAAAACCATTCCTTTCGAAAGCGACTTCAGATTGATTTGAACCAAATCAACAAAATAAGCCCAAAGTCCGACACCGACAATCAAGAGATGTCCAAATATATAGGCCATGCCTCGAAAATTAATTATGGTTTGGTAGTTTTCGAGAGAGTTTGCGAAAAGGATGCTGAGAAAAGCAAAAGGCAGATTAAAACAAAACGCAATTGTATACATGGTTTTATTTTTAAAGAGAAAGGCAAAGAGCAGAATAAAGTTTGCGAAATGGCAAATTTGAAAAGGAAATATTTCCGGTTGGATTCGGTATCCGCTCTTGATGAAAATCTCGATATTCCGTAAAAGAAGCAGGACAATACAAATTATCGAAAGAATAATGCCAATTTTACGGTTGGTTTCTGCTTTTAAGTTTTTAGTAAACAGATACATAATAATTGCAAAAATAAAGGGGCTTAGAATAAAAATAATATGAAAAGCGCTCCACATCTGAAATCTCATACTATCACCTCTAAACTATTTCCATTATACTCCTCTTTTTGTCATTTTTCCAGAAGAAATTTAAAGTTTCCTAAAAATACCGTTTTTTTCTAATCATTTAAAAAAGGTTCGATATGGTATCAAACCTTTTGATTAAACTATTAAACAATTTTAATTACATCAATAGGTTTTTGTTTTGAGAAGCGCCGAACAGGAATTCCCGATGAAAAACCAGAAACAAACAAACTAACCAAAAGCAAAATAGCAATTTGCCTAAGACCAAAATTTAGCACTTCAATTGGCATAAAGAAATATATTTGTTTATAATATTTACACCAATAATTACTAATACAAGCGATAAGATATAAATCACTAGTGAGATCATTGCAGCTTCACTAAAGAATATTTTATAAACATCATATTTTGTAGCGCCTACCGCCCTAAGGATTCCGATATCTTTTTTCTTATGATTTATAGATGTACTCATAAAATTGTAAAACAGCAATGAGGCAAAGATAGCAAATATTATGCTTGCTCCTAGGGCTATTAAAGAACCCATTTTTAAGCCATTATCAGCATACATAACAACATAAGCAACATCATTATCCATAGAATATTTCAAATCAGCTTTTTCCAGCTTCTTCATCATCCTAATATTATCTTTAATATCATCTGAGAAATTGACGATAATTTGTTTGAAATCATAATATGATCCTTCTTCAATAATCTTATCCATTCCCTTTTGAGTTACAAGCAGACCATATCCTTCAAAGAAGCCCGCAAACTTAAGCCCTGTATAGCGATTACTGATGTCATTTTGTAATCTTATTCCTAAGAGATCAAGCTCTTTAAATACAACCTCATCAAGATAGCTTCTTTCTGCAATCCTCTCAAAATATTCTCTGGTATAACCATAATGGAAATGATTATACGATTTTTCAAGAAATATATAAGTTGCATAATCTTGATATGTGGAGTTGCCATCTTTAAAATCTTCTTTTATTTCATTAAAATGAGTTAAAGCAAATTCTGTGATTAATTCTAATGTTTTATCGTAAATGTAATCATCATATTCTTTATTTTCAAAGAAATGCCAACTACTAATGGAGTCATAACTAAGTAAAACTTCATCATCCCGAAGCATTGTTTGGTTTTTATCTTTTAAATTTACATGTCCCGGTAATTTATCAATGACTCGAAAAACATTAGCTTCAGCCAATGTTTTAGCCTCATTCATTTGGTCATAATCTTTTAAATCTGTAGTTGAAACTATGGTAATATAATCAAATTTTAATTGAGTTTTTGTTTCTTGCTGGATATTTCTTTCATAATAGCCCTTATTTACATATAAATATGTATGAACACTTCCGGATTTTATATGGTTTAAAGCTTGTAATAATTGAAAATGTTTATGATATCAATCAGCATTAATATCATTAAGCGGTCGGAATCTTTCACTATCAAAATTTGTATCTAAGATTCCGACAATTATATAATCTTCATCGTCGGTCAGTTTTAGTCCGATTAAATCTTTTGGTTCTTTAATTTCATATTTAAATTCACCTTTACGATATTCAAAACTTTCAAAGGCTTCAAATATGTAATAAGGAATAACTACCTCATTATCATTAGATGGAAAATCACCAATCAGTTCAAATCCAAAAGTATCAATAAACTCTTCTGTAATTTCTACATATCCACTCAAACTAAGCGAATAATATTCATTTGTTCCTAAGGGTTCTTTAAACATGGTACCGTTAATATCTACTCTTCCTGTAATAACAGGAAAATACTTCCGATTCGGAAACCTTTCTTTAAGTCCAAGAATATCATCTTTTGACATACAAGCATTTTCGTAATACTCATTCCGAATATCATACATTTGCTTTACAATCGGCATATGCGTATCCCCATTCTCATGGGTTGATTTTACAATCGTCGCAATTGTATCGTAACTTGCAACAGTATCAACAAACCCAAATAACACAAAAGCAAATAAAGATAGAAGAATAGTAAATATCAATCGAGCCGGTTTTATTTTAAGGGATGTTAAGGCAAGTGTAATCGCATCAGAAAAAGGTAATCTTGCCTTTTTAATAGTTTTAACTTCTGTAGATATTAGGGCAGGAGAATTTTGCGGATTAGAATCCTTTATTATTCTTCCGTCAGCAAGTTCAATAACTCTATCCCCATAAGTATAAGCAAATTCGCGGTCATGAGATACTATTAAAACAAGCTTATCTTTTGATAGTTTTTTTAAGAGTTCCAATATTTGTTTAGATGTTTCAGAATCAAGAGAACCTGTCGGTTCATCAGCCAGAAGAATTTTAGGATTTTTAATCAATGCTCTGGCAATTGCAACCCTTTGTTTTTGCCCACCGGATAATTCATAAGGCATTCTCTCAATTTCCGCTTCGAGTTCAACTTGTCTTAAAACTTCTAACACAATTTCTTTAGTAGCCTTTTGTCCCTGGAGTTCCAAAGCTAAAGCGATGTTTTTATATACACTATATGATTCTATTAAATGATACTCTTGGAAAATGAAGCCAATAAAAGTATTTCGATAATCATCGAAGGCTTGTTCATTAAAATCTTTTATAGATTTTCCAAATATTTTCACATCGCCTTGATCATACCCATCTAAACCCCCAATTATATTCAGGAGTGTAGATTTCCCGCTTCCTGATTTTCCTAGTAAAAAGACCAATCCCTTTTTATTAACTACTAAATTGATGTCCTTAAGGGCTTCAACTATTTGACCTTTTTTAGGCTTATACGTCTTAGAAAGATTTGTTATTTGAATCATAATAATCTTCTTCCTTTTCTTACCTTACTTAAATACTAAATTCATCTTGCTTTATTTTAACACAAAAGATCAGATAAATGAACAAACTGATAAATTCATGGTTTAATTTTTTTAAGTAAACATTTTTCCAAATAAAAAGGGCTGAGTCAAACAGCCTTATTTTTCATCACTAATAATAATTTTGTCTAAATGTATCTCTTCCAGGGCAATCCCGATGCTCTTTTTACTATTGGGATTTTCGATCAACGGCTCTTCGCCTTTGCTGATATCGCGGGCTCTTTTAGCCGCTCCGACAACAAGACGATATTTAGATTTTACTTTTGAAACCAGCTGATCAATGGAAGGATAACGCATTCCGTCTCTATTTTGACTCATTGTTTACCTCCAACAATTCTTTATATTTATGAATCGTTCTTTCTACCTTAGCATGCTCGGCTCTAATAATTGCCATAATTCTATCGGCCGCATTCTCAACGGTATCATTAACGACAATATAATCATACATATAAGCAAGATCAATTTCCCTTTTTGCTTTATCAATTCTTGCTTGAATGATTTCCGGTGGTTCTGTGCCCCTAGAAGATAATCTTCGATAAAGGTCTTCCATCGAAGGCGGCGCAATGAAAATCAAAACCGCATCCTTCATCTTCTCTCGCACTTGCGTGGCGCCTTGAACTTCGATTTCTAAAACAACTTCCTTTCCGGCTTCAAGCATTTCCGTTACTTGATCCAAAGGAGTTCCGTAGTAGTTGTTTACAAACTCGGCAAATTCCAACATTTTGCCTTCATTGATATAAGATTCAAACTCCTCGCGGGTAACAAAATAATACTCACGCCCATCAACTTCATTGGCGCGAGGTTTTCTAGTCGTCATTGATACTGAGTAAACTAAATCATGTCCCTCCATTTGAAAAAGAGCACTTCTTACAGTACCCTTTCCGACTCCTGAAGGACCGGATATTACAATCAGTAAACCTCTATCATTTAATTTCATGTCTAACCACCATCTTATTATTTCTATTATATCATAAACCTTACTAAAAATGAAGTTCTTTTTGTAATTTACCGCTCTTTATGATAAAATGGATAAGGTGATATAAATGAGTTTTGATGGTGTTTTTATTAACCATTTGCTGGAAGAAATCAAACCTAAATTAATAAAACAAAGGATTAATCGAATCCATAATTTAGATCGCAATAGTTTTATCTTCTCTTTAGCTAACAAGCGCGATCTCTTAATCGATCTTCATTCCGACAGCTGTCATTTACGTTTTCTTAAAACCGAATATCTCCCCGCAAACCAAACCTTCCCATTATATACTCTTTTAAAGAAAAACTTAGAGGGCGGAAGAATATTAAGTCTCAAGCAAATAGATAATGACAGAATCATAATCTTTGAATTTGCTGCCCATGATGAACTCGGTTTTCCAAAAAAGGTTAAACTTGTGCTTGAACTATTCGGAAGAAACTCCAATCTCTTGTTATTGGATGAAGAAGAAATAATTATCGATTGTTTGAAAAAGACCTATGTGATAAGCGAAAAAGACGGAAGAATCATCCTTCCGAAGGTCAAATACGAACTTCCCGCTAATCAGAACCGCACTAACCCCTATCTATCGGACAAGGTCTTGGAATATAACCACTACCAAGGGGTTTCTAATTTATTATATGCGGAAATGCGATTTCAAAACGATGTAAATATCATCAAGAACAAAACCGAACCGGTTTTGCTGAAAACTAACGGAAAATACCATTTTTATTGCTTCAAGCTTCAGCATTTAAATGCAGAAACAACTCACTTTCCGACTCTTTCCGAATTGTTGGAACATTTCTATCTGGTCATCAAACATCAAGATATTATCAATGCTGAACAAAGAAAACTGGAACAAAGAGTTCGCAAAGAAAAAGCAAAAGCTTTAGAAAAATTACGCAAACAAGAAGAGGATTATCGGAAAGCGGAAAAGAATTTAAGCTTAGAAAAAACAGGAAATCTTTTAAGCGCAAACTTACATCTTGTTACGAAAGGTTCAAGCGCAATTGAGGTTGAAAATTTCTATAATTTCGGAGAAAAAGTCTTGGTTCCCCTTGATCCCTTGCTTACGCCCGCCCAAAACTTGGAACATATTTATTCAAAATATAAAAAAGCAAAGCGAACGCTCGTTATTTTAAAAGAACAAATAAAGGCAACAAATACGGAAATTCTTTATTGGGAAACTATGGAAGAACAACTTCAAAACGCCGGTACTCTTGAAATTCGAGAAATCCTCGCTGAGTTAAAAACTAACTCTCCGCAACCAAAAAATAAGAAAAAACAAAAACCACAGCTTACGACTTACCGAACAGAAACTAATGCTCTGATAATGGTCGGTAAAAACAATATCCAAAACAATTACCTAACCCATACATTAGCTCAAAAGACGGATTACTTTTTCCATGTAAAAAATGCACCGGGATCACATACTATTCTTAGATGCGAGGAACTGACTCCGGAATTAATCAAGCTAGCAGGCATGATTGCTGCTTTTTATTCCAAAAATAGAAATTCCGAAAATGTCCCCGTTGATTATACTTTAATTAAAAATGTAAAAAAGGTGCCAAAAACTAAAGGTAGTTTTGTCACCTACACCAATTATAAAACAGTCTATGTTACACCGGATGCTGATTTTATTAATAAAAATACTATTTAGTTCTGTAGAGGATTAAAGCGCTGTAACAATAAATCTGATCCTTATAATCATACATCGTGCTGATTGAATAGCGGATATCAATCAAATCCTCTTCGTCAATGGTTTCTAAAAACTCATTGATCGCATCTTCCAAATCCTGTTCATGGCTTTCATCGAACAACTTTACTTTCATAACTAACCCCCTACTAAATTATAGCATTTAGTAGGGGGCTTTTTTGTATTATTCTGACACTCTATATTAATAAACTCTTATTTTCTGTTTAATGACTATATGATTTTTCCTTTTTTCTTACTCTCATAAAAAGATAGTATAGACTATAAAAGACTAACATATAAGCGGACATGCTTAAGATAACCAGTAACCGGTAACTAAAAAGTTTTCCTTGTACAATATTTTCTAGAATATAAAATGGCGTTCCGTCTGATCTATTTAAAAACATGTAATTTTGACTTGGATAAATTTTATTGGCAAGTAATGCCAGAAAAACAAAAACAAGCAAAATTGTAAGCGTATAAGGAATGTTTTTCTTTTCTAAACTTGTACTTTTTGATTTAATTATATAGACCGTTGCAAAGCCGGCAAGAGCATGGGTAATTAAACTGTTGATGGTTCGAAAATGAATAACCGGAACATAACTGTAAATATTTGCAGCAAAATAAGTTCCGAGAAAAGCTCCGAGCCATCCGAAAATAACCACAAAATCCAACATAATCTTTTGAAATCTGCCCTTTGTATAAGCGGCAAGGGGAACGGTTAGCAACTGAATGCTACAAAGGAACAAAGGTAAACTATATTCAATCCAACTGAAGTTACCTTTGATAATAAATGCTTGGATATATTTTGTAGATTCTACACCCAGCATAATAATAGCGGCAATCTTAAGCGCTTTAAAACGCGAATCATGCTTCTTTCCGAAATAGATTCCGAGAGTGATTGCAATTATGGCAACGATTGTTACCTGCAATAAATGCTCCCAGGAGTAAGCCCCCTCGATTGGTCTTGTAAAATTGTCGGTAAAATATTCTCTTAAAAATTCTTCCACAAAAATCTCCTCATGATACTATAAAATATTATAATCTAGCCTTTATTTCCAAGTTTTCCAAAGATATTAACATTCAACTATTAAAATAACGACAAAAATCGGTAAATGAGCATTCCTCGCATTTAGGTCTTTGGGCTTTGCAGAAATAGCGTCCGAAATGAATTAATCTTAGATGAAGGTAATACCACTTTTCTTTTGGATATAGGGCACTCAAATCCTTTTCCACCACTAACGGGTTCTTTGAATCACTTAAGGTGAGGCGGTTGGAAACACGGAGCACATGCGTATCAACCGGAATTGCTGGAATCCGGAAGGCTTCCCCTAAAACAACATTGGCTGTTTTTCTGCCAACTCCGGGCAAACTTATCAAATAATCAAAATCCGCAGGTACTTCTCCGTTTTTCTCTTGCACCAATCTTTTGCTTAAAGCGATGATATTTCTTGCTTTTGTATTGGATAACCCAATCGTTTTGATGATTTCATGAACTTCCGAAAATTCCGCCTTTCCAAGCGCCTCGGCATCAGGAAAGTTTTTAAAGAGCCGCGGTGTAACTTTGTTTACCGCAACATCCGTCGTTTGAGCGGATAGAACAACTGCAATTAAAAGTTCAAAATGTGTCCGGTAATCCAGTTCGGATTTAACTTCCGGATACATTCTTTCAAGTTCTGTATAAATTCTATTTGCTCTTGACATAGACCTTTTTAAATAGTTCCTGGATATTTTCACCTTCTGGCAGCGGCTTTTCAGCTTGTTTCTTGGTAGAAGCGAGTGAACGGTCAATAAAAGCAACGCCGCGGTTTTTATATTTTAAAGCCTTTAAAATCGCCTCTTCGACTTCGCTTTCAGTATAATTACCTTCCAAATACCAGCGGTTAACCATCTCTAGTTCCAAAGGACTCAAAGTTTTCTTTAACTCCTTTTCCAAAAGCAGAACCGTAGCTTTAATCTTTTGGTTTACCAGATCGTCTTTTCTCAATTCATCTTCGGCTTCGAGTAAATAAGTAAGCCGGCGATAGGTTTCATCTAAACTAAAAATCTCTTTCGCATCCACGGAAGAAAGTTCTAAAGTAATGAAACCTTTGGTTACCAAGTTAACAATCCTTTTTCCGAGTTCTTCTTCCTTGATTTTCATGGTCGGAGCAATCTTTTCTAAAGAAAGAGATCTTTCCCCTCTTTTGATGAGATCATTCAGCCTAATTAAAATAATCGTATCGGTTTCGTCAATTCCGAGAATATTGTATTTGTCGATTAGCAGTTTATCAAATGATATAATATCGTCTTTGATTAAATTGTACATACTTCACCTCATTTTACAGCAAGTTTGTTTAAGGCATCCTGAGCTGCATTCTGTTCAGCTTCTTTTTTGCTTTTACCAACACCGGTTCCGAGTTTAATCCGATCGTGAAAGACACTGACGGTAAAAGTTTTGTCATGAGCGGGACCGGTTTCTTTAACTAAAACATATTCGACGCCCTGACGACTTTCTGCTTGAATAAATTCTTGAAGATGACTCTTGTAATCAAAAAAGAAATCACTTTCGGGATCACCGATTTGAGGAAAAACAAGGTTAGAAAGCAGTTTCCGAATCGAATCCAAACCCGAATCAAGATAAATCGCTCCCAAAAATGCTTCAAACAAATCCCCAAGCAACGAGGGTTTCGTTTTTCCTCCCTGTTCTTCTTCGCCTTTTCCAAGCAACAAACATTCATCAAGTCCGATTTGTAATGCATAATTGCTGTTTGCACTTGCACAAACGTACTTGGCTCGAATTCGTGTTAACTTCCCTTCCGGATATTCCGGAAATTTTTTAAATAAATATTCAGCAACAAGAAAATCGAGAATGGCATCACCCAAATACTCTAGCCTTTCATTGCTTTGGACCTTATGCTCATTGGCATAGGATTGATGAGTGAAGGCAGTAACATACAAGGAAATGTCATTGACCTCGATTTCAAGTTCAGTTAATATCTGCTTAATTTTATCTTCAATCATTTTGTACTTCCCCGATAATTTTCTTCATCTTTTCAATAACATTACCGAGAACTGCAAGTCGTGCTTGATTAATTGCATTTGAGAAAGCATAAGCATCACTGGATCCATGAGCTTTAACGACGATTCCGTCAACTCCAAAGAGATTAGCACCGCCGATTTCATCTGGGCTTAAGGTCTTTTTAAATTTCTTAAAAACCTTACGCATAAAAAAATACCCTAACTTTTTACCAAAGCTATTGATTTCCTCTTTTAAGAATGTTCCGACCGCTTTCGCAACACCCTCACAGGTTTTCATCACCATATTGCCGGTAAAACCGTCGGTTAAGAGAATATCGCATTCTGTTGAAAAGATTTCTTTTCCTTCTACATTACCGTAAAAATTAACATTAGGATCGTTTTTCAACAGTTCATAGGTTTCCTTATCTAATTCTCTTCCTTTCCCCGGTTCGGTTCCAATATTAAGCAACCCTACCAAAGGCTTCTTGATTCCGGCAACTTCACGGGCATATATCGATGCATATTGAGCAAGCTGTAAAAGGTGTTCGCTCTTTAGTTCGGTATTGGCGCCGACATCAAGAAGAAATCGGCCTTTTCCTCCAAGTTCAGGCAAACGTGGACAAAGCGCAACCCGCTTCATTCCTTTAATTCTTCTGATAACCAAATGTGCAGCAACAACCGTACCTTGGGTCGGACCGGCAGTAACTACACCATCGACTTCTTTGTTTCGTACTGCTTGAAAAGCTTTAACAAGGGAGGACTCGCGATTTCTCCTGATTTCTCTGATTGGGTCTTCTTCGCCCATATCAATCTTATCGGGAGTATGAACAATAGTTACCCTTTTATTTTCCGGCAAATTGGCTTTAATAATATTTTCATCTCCGAAAAGCACAACCTCAAGGTCGGAATATCTTTCCAGAGCCATTTCAACACCTTTGATGATTTCCAAAGGAGCGTGGTCTCCGCCCATAACATCAATTGCTAGTTTTACCATAATGTCCTCCTAATCCAACATCTCTTTTTTCTCAAGATAGTTTTGATGAACCATTTCATGTATTTCTTGATATTCTTCCGAAAAAATTCTCTCTTCGTTAATAATTGCTTCCGCTTCCGTATTCGCAACTTCCAATAAATCGCGATCGAGAACGATATCTGCCATCTTAAAGGCAATGTTTCCGGTTTGTTTTTCCCCGAACAAATCGCCCGGTCCCCGCATAATTAAATCCTCTTCCGCAAGCACAAAGCCGTCATTGTTTTCTTCCACCAATTTTAGTCTTGCAATTGCGGTTTCTGCAGTCGAATCGCTTACTAAGAAGCAATAAGCTTGTTCATCGCTCCTTCGTACACGTCCGCGCATTTGGTGGAGTTGCGCAATCCCGAAGCGATCGGCATCGAGAATGACGCAAGTTGTCGCATTAATAACATTGACCCCAACTTCAATAACGCTAGTAGAAACAAGTATTTGAATCTTATTTTCTTGAAAAAGCTGCATTACTTCTTCTTTTTCTTGATTTTTCAGGCGACTGTGAATTAGTCCAACTTCACAGATTCCTTGATAGCGAGATTTGTATTTTTCATAAATATCGGTTGCATTCTCCAGTTCCATTACTACGGATTCTTCAATCATCGGCGTAATAATATAAACCTGGCGCCCGCGTTCGATTTCATTCAAAATATGTTCATGAACAAGAGTCATATCTTGATAATGAAGATATTTCGTAATCGGCTCCTTGCGATTTCCGGGGAGAGTCCTGATAACAGAAATATCGGAATCCCCAAGAAGCGAGATAGCAAGGGTCCGCGGAATCGGCGTTGCGCTCATTTTCAGATGATCGATTAAGTGGCCTTTGCCGACAATCGAAACTCTTTGTTTTACACCAAATCGATGTTCTTCGTCTGTGATAACTAAACCAAGTTTTGAAAAAGCGACTTCCTTTCCAAAAAGCGAATGCGTACCAATAACAATATCTATCTCTTGAGTAAGAAGACCGTCAAGAATTTCTTTTCTTTCTTTAGCTGTGATGGATGCGGAAAGCATCTCAATCTTTAAATTCACATTTTCAAAAAGCTTTTTAAAGGTTTTATAATGTTGCTGGGCCAGCACTTCCGTCGGAACCATGATTGCTCCTTGGTAGCCTGCGGTCGTTACCGCATAAAGCGAGATTGCTGCAACAACTGTCTTTCCGCTCCCAACTTCACCTTGAAGAAGGCGATTCATCTTGAAATGGCTGCCAATATCATTTAAGATTTCTGAAACCGCCTGTTTTTGGTCTCTAGTTAGTACAAAGGGAAGCTTTTTGATAAACTCCTCAACTTTACTTTGATCGTATTTGATTGCAACACCTTGGGGAAAGTTTTTCCGCATATACAATAAGTATTTGATTTTTAATTGGTAAAGCAAAAGTTCTTCAAATTTAATTCTTTTGATTGCCAGTTTAATTTCTTTCTGATCTTCAGGAATGTTTATAAACTTAAGTGCATGAAATCTGGAAATTAAATTGTAACGAGTGCGTAGGTCTTCCGGTAAAATATCTATGATTTTTTCACCGAAATCTTCAAAAACACGTTCCTTGATTTCCAGAACTTTGTTATTATTTATCCCTTTAATATTAAAGACGGGAGTTATATTATTGGAAAGTTCTTCAAAACTGATTTCCGAAGCCGTAAAAGCTTTCATATTAGCGTTGAACTTGCCGGTTAAGCGCACATAAACTCCGTAAAAAATCCTATTTTTTAAAAAATGACGGTTGAAAATTGAAACTCTGATTCTTCTGCCTTCAACATCAACATAAAAAGTCATCAATGTGAGTTTGTTTTTGATGGTGGTTACTGTCGCTTTACTTTGAACAACGCCCGCAATTGTCAGCGGTACTTCGGGTTCAGCGTCTTTAATACTAATGATTGTATAATCGTCAAATTTTGTCGGGAAATTTAAAAGTAAATCTTCGACCGTTAAAATCTCATGGCGTTTAAATAATTGTGCCTGTCTTGGCGAGATATACTCTAAACTACTCAGCAAAACATCTTTCATTTTTGCCTCCTTACAAAAAAGGGGCAAAAGCCCCATTTTTATTCTATCGCTAGAATATAACTATAGACTTCTTGATTTCCTTCGATTACATCTATCTCAAGATTGCTATAATTTCTTTCAATATGTTTAACTAATTCATTGACTTCTTTTTGGGTAACCCCTTCACCGTGGATGATGGTAATAATCTCTTTTTCATCGGTAATCGCTACTTTTAACAGGGCTTTTACAGCATCGTAGCGCCGACGATGGGAAGCAACGATTTTATTGTTGCATAAGCCGATAAAATCGTCCTTTTTAATATGAAGACCATCGATATCGGTGTCACGGATTGAATAAGTCACGAGAGCGGTGGTAACATTCTTGATAACAGGTTTTAAATCTTCAATAATTTCTTCCGGCTCACCGTTTAAATCCAACATCGTCAGTGCCGCAAAACCTTGAGCCAAACTCTTCGTTTCAACAACATGAACCTTGCTTTCGGTATAAATCTTTGCTGATTGCCGAGCGGCAAGGATGATATTGCCATTGTTCGGGAAAACAATAATATTTTCCGCATTCAGCGTATCAAACCCACGGATGAAATCTTCTGTCGAAGGATTCATGCTTTGACCGCCGGAAACGATATAATCCGCACCCATTTCTTTAAAGGCATTGATTAAGCCGGAGCCGGTCGCAACCGCAACAATCGCATATTTCTTTTTAACATCAGGTTTTTTAACCTCAGGCGAATGGAATTCACCGCAAGGACATTCGCCTTCCTGATGGTTAAGAGCACCGTTTCTAAGTTCGGCAGATTCATTATGTTGAATCGTCATGTTTTCGATTTTCAGATGAATAAATTCACCGTATTGTTGGCCGATATTAAGAACATCGCCTGGTTTTAAGGTATGAATATGAACTTTTAAGATATCTTCGTCTTTAACAATAACAATCGAATCCCCGAGGGTTGAGAAAACCTTCGAAAACTCTTCTTCCTCGACTTTATCGGGGTTTTCAACTTTGGAAAGTTGGAGAATAAATTCTGTACAATAGCCAAAATCAACATTATCGATTTTGCTGATGAACTTTGTACCAACAGTATGCATTGCTCCTTCAACGGGTTTTTCGGAAACGAACTTGCCGTCAAGAACCATAGCCATACCTTCAAGAATCTCAATCAAACCCGCACCACCGCTGTCAACAACGCCTGCTTCTTTCAAAACAGGAAGCAGTTCGGGTGTTCTTTCCAAAGAAGCTTTCGCTTCATCAAGAAATTCCATAAAGAATTCATTGATGGACATTCTTGAAGAGGAAATAGCGAGCAACTTTTCGCTAGCTTCCCGGGCAACAGTTAAAATTGTCCCTTCGACCGGTTTCATAACCGCTTTATATGCTTGTTTTACGCCACTGTCAAACGCTTTCGCAAGCGCAATTGCATTGGCACTTTTTTTGCCTTCTAAACCCTTTGAAATACCGCGGAATAATTGTGAGAGAATAACACCGGAATTTCCGCGCGCTCCCATCAACATTCCTCGAGATAATTTCTTCGAAACTTCGTAAATATCTTCTTCATTCATAGAGTATATTTCATTAACTCCGCCCTCGATTGTCATTCGCATGTTTGTTCCTGTATCACCGTCAGGAACTGGAAAAACATTCAGGGCGTCAATTCTCTGATAATTCTGCTTTAAATTTTCAGCGCCATTAACTACCATAGTTTTAAAGAGGACGCCGTCAATCTTATTAATTTGCATGGTAATGCCCCCAGTTTCTAAATAATTAAATAAACTCTAGTTCTTATACTTTTAATATTATAGCACATTGAAAATATTTAGGCAAGAAAAAATACTAATCGATAGTGTCAACTTGTTGTGGGTAAATCAAAAAAATAAAAAATATGGTGAAAATCACCATAACTGTATTAGTTAATAATATTCATCTTTACAATGAGGTGAGTCTTCGCTATAATTTAAGTGACAA
>DUTX01000174.1 GCA_012841865.1 Acholeplasmataceae bacterium
GCCGTGGGAGATACGTGGTGGTGTTGAATAATGTAGTGGTCGATTACTTTAAAATTAGTTAATATTTTAGGCCAAAGAAATGCACAAAAATAATACTTTCGATCCCCCATAGAAAAAACATCAGTATGGAGAAAAGAATCCGGCGTTGTAGGGCAATGCTTCTTCCCCCTAGTTCTATTGAGGTTCCTACAACGCCAGCAAGGTATACCTTCATGCCACCCCTTCACCAACTCCAGGAATTTCTTGCCGGGCTTACCCGTCCTTCAGAAACACCCCCTTTTCGAATAGCCTTTGCATTCTCCTATTTTCTTCAGGACTCCCCATTGAGGTACCAGCCAAATAGATTCTCAAGCCTCTTTTTCCTTCCACAATAACTTTTGTAGAACTAACGACCAGAGGTACCCTCCCACAATCTTGGCAAAGAGCTGGCCAAAGGTTGCCCACCAAATAAATCCCCCGAATGCGATGGTCGGGAACAGAAATGAATCAACAGTGGAAGAGACGACATTTGACCCATTTAGCTTAACAAACCTTGGATGTTTAAAAAGCAGTTGATAAACAATTGCATCCGCAAACCCCGCAGCAATGAATGAGATACATGAGGCGATAGCTATTGTACCGGCATCATTGTTTAATAGCCAGGATAAGAACCCCCCCGCCGCAATTAATAAAAACATCCTCAACCACAGGCGGGATCCTTGCCAGCGTTCATGTAGACCGTCCCTCGTTGTTAAATCGAGGGAGACAAGCACAAAAGCATTGAATGGTGTAGAGATAGGCCCGAAGTAGGCGGTTGATAGATTCGCCCCCACAACTGCTATAAGATAAAGGACGATTAACCACATCGAGAGCCGCCCCTCCCCTTCATTTCTTCATACTGAATAGGGTCTTTTCTGCCTATTATTGAGAAGGCCTCCAGCCTTTCCTGGCAGGTGCCACATTTGCCGCAGCTGATAGGCTGGTTCTTGTAGCAAGACCTGGTTAGATGGTAAGGTACCGGCACTGGTAGCTCATAGCCCAGGCTCAATATATCTGCCTTGGTCATGCCGACAAACGGAGTGAGGACCTCCACTTTCCCACCGGAGGATAGCTGGATGGTTTCATTAAGAGCTTGGACAAACTCAGGACGACAGTCTGGATAAATTGGATGATCCCCGGCATGAACCCCTAACGCCACCTGTTTTACCCCTATAGATTCGGCAATTCCAGCCATGATTGAGGCGAATATCAGGTTTCGGCTCGGGACCACGGTCTTCTCCATGCTCGCATCGGTGTAATATCCCTCGGGAATAGATTGGTTGTATTTTGCTAACAGGTTGGAGGAAAAATGGGCCATGATTGTGGAGATGTCAATGTGACGCTTGGAAATCTTATCTGGATAATTAATTAGATAATAATTGGTTACCAATTCAGCCGCCATGGTTTCATATTTCCCAAGGGTTGCTCCATAATGGAATATACAGCAATGAACAGCTTGACCTTGTTTGAGGAGGTGCCCCAATAAGGTAACGGAATCCATGCCTCCCGATAACCCTATGAGGATATTATGTTTCAAAATCGTTACCCCTTTCTTTTGGAGGAATGTCAAGGCCCTGCAAGGCTCTGGCAGGGCCTACCATCCACTTTTGAGACTATTTCTTTACCCTGTAGGCCCCGTTTTCGAGCCTCTCCAATTCGAATTTTTCCTTGCTGATCCTGGAGGGAACCTGGACACCGATGGTATTTTTCATGCTTTTCGAGTCCCTTTCAGGGAACCTTTTGATGAGCTCTTCGAGAATTTGTTGTTTAGTGATCCCCTTCTTACCAGCCCTCTTGATCAGTTCCTCGATGGTTTTAATAACACCAGCCCTGGCCTTTCCAGTTCCCTTGGTCGCTTCCTTTTCCTTGGTCGCTTCCTTTTCCTTGCCTTTCTCGCTGTTTTTACTCACACCTTGACCTTTTTTCTTTTCTTCCTCGCCTTTTCCAGGACGGGGGTCTTCGCTGTCTTCGTCTTCATCCTTGCCGTCATCATCACCATCGATACCGTCATCATCATCATCGATACCGTCATCATCATCATCGATACCGTCATCATCATCGATACCGTCATCATCATCATCGTTGCTAGGAAGCTCTTTCAGATGATTTATGACTTTCCAAGTGCTGTTGGTGAGCTCGTCCGCGGGCTCAACCAATCCACTCGCTTCAAGGATCTTTTCCTTGAGCTCCTCCTCATCCACCTTTTTGACCGGGATTGCTGGGTCCAGGCCCAGCACATCGTTGAGTTCCTTTGCAGCCTTGATCAGGTCACTTTTTTTTAATTCCGCCATCATAGTTTTCTCCTTTCACTTGGTTTTTTAGAATGGGTAAGCATATAAATTTGGTGGTGCCCGACCTTTGATTTTTTTTTCACCACCCTCCTATATTATTATACAGACTTACCTGAAATTAGCGGGGACAAAAATGGGGATTTTCTTTAAATTTTAGAAAAAAATTTCCTGGTCCTATGTAAAAAAGCTCTCTAGGAAGGGTCGACCAGCCGCCAGGTCTTGGAGGATATGGACCTCCCGGTCGTTTGAGTAATCCCCCTCACGAACCACAATCTCATTGACCCGCAAAATCCCGAGCTTCTTTTCCCGGCCCTGGGGGTCCTGGTTGAGCCCGTATTGGGCGGTGACGTGGGCTAGTTTCCGTTTATCCTCACTAAAATTACTCATGGAAAGCCTCCCCCGTTTATAGCTCTCCGCATCGGCCTGGGTAGCCGTCAGGACCAGGACATGTCGCTCCTGGGACAAGGCCCGGAGAGATTTCCAAACATAGTCTTGCCTGTGCCGAAACTCGGAAATATTCCCATCGCCTGCGGACATCAGGTCTGCGTAGTCTACCACAATCACGTCCGGCACAAAGCTATCTGTACGCTCCCACCAGTCCAGGACCTTCCTCATTTCTGAGATGGTCAGGGTTCCCGCCGGATAATTGACCAGCTTGAACCGCCGCCGGTATTTCTTGAAGAAACGCCTCACAGCATCTTTGGCCTGCTTTACCGTCAGGGGCCTGCAAGGATCTACCTTCCTTAACCAGACGGAACCCTTGCGTTTATCGCAGCTGTGACTGTCACAAGGCTCATAGTCTGGAAGCTCTTCGTACTTTTCCTTCAGAGTGTCCATATTGATAAACTGGGAGATACTATTGTAAAAGATGTCAAGCGGTACTTCGAACACTCCATGGTCGCAGTTCCGATCAGACCTATCACACAGGTTAAGCTGGTTCAGGACGCAATCCCCTACGGGCCGGAACCGCTTCTGACAGTACTTTTCCTTATCCGATCTCCGAGCTATGTAAATACAGATCCTTCGTAGTACCTGAGCTTCCGTCATATCCCCTGCTTCAAAATAGGCTACATTGGCCTTCTGGCGTATAGCTCGCAGGGCGATCTCTAATAGCATGAAGCTCTTGCCCCGTTTTTCTGGTGCTAGAAACGCAACAAATCCCCCTCTGACTAATTGGTCGTTCCACAGCTCCCCCAACGCCCCTGGGTAAGTCACAACTGGAATGTAAGCCGATGTAAAGGCCCGGTCTATAGCAGCCATGGCTTCCTTACTTCCCAGCTCAAGCCCTATTTCCTTATCTTCGAATATAGTGGGGCTAAATGAGGACGCGAGCTTCTCAGCGTCCTCAATTTGTCCCTTTGCTACCAAAAGCTCCACTTCTCGATTATGCTGTTCCAATTCCTGGGCTTTAAAGTATTTGATTGTCTGGTCGTAGAGGTAAGCGCTGTTAAACCGCGTCCCCCGGCCGTATTCGTTGCTTAGGCTCTCCAACAATTCCTCAATATACTGAGCGTCTGCCTTGGACAACTCCTCCCGTTTTAGGGCCTCCATATACAACGTCTGTATATCGGAGTCCGGGGCCTTCTTGTACTTATCAAAGTAATTGGTACACCAACGGGCGATAGTCTTCAGTTCTGACGACTCCAAAAAAGCCGGATTCCAAAAACGCATAATCCTCTCAAGGTAATCCGTACTAACTATCATCCCTGTGACAATTCTACGTTCAATGAACTCCTGCTCGTCACGCATACTTACCCCCTCCTTCCAGTTTACCTTTTTCAAGCCTACAAAGGAATGCTATATTACAGGCCAGGTGCCACAGGTGCGGTAGACCGCTTTCCTCGTCAACCCCCGCCGGGTTGTCCAGATACTTCAGCCAATGGCGGTAGGCCGCGTTACGGTAGCGTACCACTTCTACCTGGTCCCAATTCACAGCCTGCTCCCCATACTTCTTTACCCCGTACTCCCTAATGGCTGCTACCGCGTAAATTATATCAGACGGTACAAGCGTCAAACAGGGTTTTCCAATATCCGCCTTTACTTTTTGGTCAAACTCCATAAGTATATCATCCTCCAAGGTAAGACCGCCCTGTCAAGGGGTCCCGTTCAAGGTTATCGCTTTTCGCTTGTTCCCGGCAAAAACGCCTGAACAGTGAATGGTTTATGTCGAACATGCTTAAATTCCTGTTGGTAAGCCAGTCGCTGTCTTCTATCCAGGCAATGTATCTGGAGATCAAACTAATGGGGCCTGGCAGGAGTCTCCTCAGTTCTGGTTTTATCTTGCTCTGCCTCTGCTCAATACTCTCATATAGGGACAGCAGGGATTGTGTAATACCAATCTTGCCAGCGCCGTCGTCAAACAGGTTCTCCGCAGGGATATAGCAATCCCTGTAGAAGAAGCTGGCAAGGTCTTTACTATCCCGGAAATGGTTCCGAATAAGGTGTTTGGGATTTTCTGTAGAGGCCTGGCCACCACCAGGACAAAAGGAAGGGGCGATGCCAGACCTTTTCATAGCGTCTTCCAACTTGACAAACTTTTGACGCAGGCTGGCCCCGCTTTCGATGACTGGGACGTACTGACCACCTATATTCTTAGAATACCATTCCAGGGCGGCTTCAATTCGGGGCTGGGACACCCCGTCTGTTTTAATTAACTTACGGATCTCATTGGCCCAGCTATGAATCTTTTGGGAGGTAATATTGATATTCTTTTCTTGTCGTATAATACCGGCTAGCCTTTCGGCTAATGGGAGGAGTTCAATAGTTTTTTCTTGGATGGATTTTTTATTAGGATTTTCAGGATCAGATAAATATATATTTTTTAAATTAGTATTTTTATTAATTTTTATTTTTAGGCTTTGATTCCCCATATCTAAGTTAGCCATATTTAGGTTTCCCATATATGGCTTTTCAGGGGTGGTGCTTTCTTGCTCTACCACTCCATTAAGGTACTTTGGCTTAAAACTTCCTCCCTGGACTTCCATCCCATTCTCTTCCAAGAACTGTAAATGCTCGTCTATCTCAAACTGTCCGGGATAATCAGTATAAGCCCAGAAACTCCCTCGACGCTGTTTTGTTTTCCTATCTACGTAGAACACCCTCATTAGGTATCCAGCTTCCTCCAGCTCCTTCAACGCTGAACGGATAGCAGTTTCCCCTTCTGAACTGAATCTTTTGAGTGTGCTGATATGGCTTATCCACCTACCGGATTGGTTCGACAGAAGGGCCGCCAGGACTCCTTTGGCCTTGTAGGACATTCTCTCATCTCTTACGGCCTCATTTCTCATTTGGAAGAATCCGCTTTCGGGACATGCTCGTATGGCGTCTGGTAGCCTTTTTGGGGTTGGCTTAGTTCGCTTCATTACTTACCCATCTCCTTCTCCAGGGTGGATAATACCCTCTCCAGCTTTTCTTCGTTCTCGGGTTTGGGAGTGGTAGCCCCTCTTTCCCACATCTGTATAGTCATCAACGACACCCCTACCATCCTTGCTAGTTCAATTTGGGATATTTTGAGCACCTTCCTACGACGTCGTAATTCCGATTCAAACATTTTCTTCATGGCTCCTCTACTCCTTTCGCAGTATTTGCACTTATTAACAGTGGTTCCAATCACATCTGATTTCC
>DUTX01000066.1 GCA_012841865.1 Acholeplasmataceae bacterium
AATTAAAACAAAATATCGGTCAAGATTTTGGAGAAACAATTGCGTATGGAAAAAACTTGCAAAATATTGAAGTATATGAAGATTGGTCTAACGTTGTAACAAAATTATATCCAGTCGGCAAAGATGGATTGATGTTACCTGAGGAATATATCGAAAGCGAAACTCAATATGAAAAACCATATACAAGAACAATACCGTTTGAAACTGAATTAGAAGAAGAAATGCAAACTGAAGAAAACCTTATCAATGAGTTAAGACATAATGCAATCAACTTTATAGAAACGAATCAATTTCCGATGGTTAGTTACGAGGTTACTTCTGATATAAATCAAGAAATGGAAATAGGCGACAAAATTCATGTAAAACACCCGTTAGTTAATTTACTAACAGAAGTACTTGAATATGAAAGTGATAGAAACACAGAAAAAGTTAAAAAAATAATCTTTGGTAATTTTACAAGAGATGTTAAAGCCAAATTTGATGTTATAAAAAATGAAATAAAAGAGAATATTCAAAGATTGTCTTCACAAGAAACTGTAATTAGTCAACAAACAGCATTAATAAATAATCTTAATAAATTGGGTAATGTTTACATTGACGATAATGAAATATTAATACTAGATGAATTGCCACGTGAAAACGCAACAAATGTATTAAGAATTGGCATGGGTGGTATTGGATTTTCAAACACTGGATATGATGGCGATTATACAACAGCGTGGACTATTGACGGCAAGTTTAATGCTGACTTTATAAAAGTTGGTACTTTAGACGGTGCATTATTAAAAGCTGGTTCAGTAAAAGCCGAACATATAGCAACTGAGGTTCTTGAACAAGGAGGTAATAACCTTTTAATTAATCCAGTTGGTTTATTTGGAACTCATGGTTGGACTGGAGTTTGTAAAGAATATACCGATACTGAAATAAAAAATAATACTTTTGGTAAATCGGCATTATTTATGCAAAATGGAACAAGAAGCCAAATAGTTCAAGTTCCAAATGGTATTTATACGATTTCTTTTTTATATAAAAAATTATTATCTTTAGCAGACTGTAAAATTGAAGTTAACGAACACATTATTGATTTAACTGAGGAAGAATGGACTAAAGAAGTTTATACTTTTGAAGTTGCGTCAAACACAATAGAAATTAAATTAATTAGCGACAATGACGATAGTTGCTATGTATCAGATTTAATGTTAAATGCTGGTTTAATAGCTCAAAAATATAGTTCAAACGCAACAGAAGTAGTTACTCAAAATGTAAAAATTGGTGATGGTATTGAAGTAAGTTCAAATGCTTCAAATATCAAACAAAAAATGGATAATGACGGCAATAGAATTATCAACACAAATACAAATCAAATCGTATCGGAATTTACCGATAAAGGCATGTCAACTGATGAAATAACAGCAAAAAAGGGTCAAATTGCAGGTGAACTTATTGCGCTACATGGCAATCAAGTTTGGCATTCTGTGGTTTAGGAGGTGAATGTATGGCGACAGAAAATATAGACATTTATGATGGGAAAATTAAAAAAGAGAAACTGGTTGAGGAGGAATAAAAAATGGCGTTCACACATTTAAGAACATGGTCAACTTATTATTCAAAATCAGGTACAGGCACTCCAGAAGGAACATCAGATTTTTATGGTCAAATAAGAGTTTATTATGAACAAGATAAACCAAACAATAGAACTCGAATAAGAATAGACCACTATGCATATATTTGGTTAGCTGAAGGACATAGTGCATTATTACGTAACGATTATACCATGATGTCTGAATATAGAGCAAATAATGGCTCTTTTGGGGGCACTTACCAGCGTGTTGTTAGAAAGTGGCCGGGGGCAGGAACAACCTATACTTCTTCTCAATATGTTCCTTTAACTGATTATACTTCGGGGAGTTATTCAACTTATCATTGGGTTTATCATAATCCAGATGGCACGGCGAGACTTTATGTAAACGGTAAATTTTCAGCTTTCGGTTTAAATGATAGAACCTCAAGTTTTAATATGGATTTACCAACAATACCAAGATATGCAACAATTAATTCCTATAATTTAACTACTGCTTCTATGACTTCTTTGAATGTTAGTTGGAGTGCTAATGTAACTTGCGATCAAGTTCAATATAGGATTGGAAGTG
>DUTX01000179.1 GCA_012841865.1 Acholeplasmataceae bacterium
ACCTCGAAAATCCATTCAGAAAACCCACCTAATTCTCTGCCCAAGGGTGCGAAAAGCAGGTTATAAGGGCACCATCTTCGATGTTGATGCTACAGGAAAAAGCGCATTTCTCCTAGATATGGGATTAAATCTTGGAGATGAGTACGACCTAATCCCTGTAGCCCCTTATGAAATGAGCGCTTATCATCGCGACGGAGGAAAGTATCCGCAATTAGGAGAGCGACAAAAACACCTCCAGAGAGTGCTTAAAGCAAGAGAAGACGTAATTGCTCACCAAAATCGCAAAGACGCTCGCGGAAAAGATAGGTATACTAGGCAAGAAAGAATAAACTTCTACAAAAAAGCAGTAGATGATTACTACAACGTATTAATTAGTGACGCTCTCTACGCTAAAGGGCAAGTCTTCCAGAGTGGAACCACCCCCCTTGCTGCCTCTGCTTATGGTCGAGTTCACTCGCTGAATATAGAAACCAGCGAGCCCACAGCTTATATTTCAAGATCTATGGCAGAAAATCTAGGTTTAGACCTGTCTGATGGTGCAGGGCCGCAATACATCATGGCGGGCGCCAACCCATCAGACAGAAGTTCGATTCAATTAGTGCGAGCCAGAATATTAGATGATGATATTCTAGGTCAAAATCAGTTTATCTTTGACCGCACCACAGTTTCCGTTATGGGCCGTGACTCTGACGGTGACCAAGTCTGGATTCATGCCTTTACCTCTAAGTATGAAGACCTCGTTAAAGATTCTCAATTTGCCGATAACGAGAGAGTAATGAGAGCGGCACGAGAAGCTGACCTTGCTCAGGAAGCCTTTTTGGAAGAGCTAAAAGCTAGACAGCAAAGAGGCATAGAGCGCTCCAATAATCCCTACTTTGGTATGCATGACGACGAAATTGCTGAGCTTAGGCAAAAAGCACGCGCAGCTTTAGACCAGGAGATCATGGAAGTTCCAGAAGTTTTGCATCGAGCTGTAGATGACCCTACTGGAAACATCTCCTACCAGATCACAATTGACGGAAAAACATTTAATAGACTGTTAGCTGACCACTCGGCGCAAGCAGATACCGGTCTCATTCGGAATATTGAGCTTAAGATGCGTTCTTTAGCTTCAATATACGATGAAGAGTCGCTGCCTAAATACAGACGTTTCCTGGATGGAGCAGTACAAAGTGCTATCTCTGGTAAAAAGAGTGCTGGTACGCTCACTAACTTTGATCATGGAAAATATGACAACAAGTATGCTGGAGAAATTTCTGCTGCAAGATTGTTTGCAAGAGGATATTGGGAAAAGAACGCAGACCTAATGGTCGATGTTCTTGACGCACTGGAAGGAAATAAAGGGCAATTCGCAGGGTATGAAATAGAAGAACTTAAAGGCCTAATAACTAACTTAATGAACTTCGCTGGTGATGACTGGAATGACCCCGCCCTCCTAGTTGGTCAATCCAAAATGGTTGGTACAAGGCCCAAAAGAGGAATCCCTGTAGATGACTCGCTTCCTACAAGAAGTGCTAAAAATAGGGCAAAGCTTACCGGAGGCACAGATATTGATGATCTCTGGGATGACTTAGTA
>DUTX01000067.1 GCA_012841865.1 Acholeplasmataceae bacterium
ATTTTAAAATATCAATCTGACCCAATTTTATGTTGACATATACAGCCGTTTTAAAGATATTCTTTTATTGTTGGAGTATCTTTTAAGTATTCAATGTAATAATTTATAATTTTTAAATATTTACTCTTCTGCAATCCATTTATTTCATTATATTTAAATCTATTAATGAAATCTTTTAAGTCACTAAGTCCTTTTGCAAATGCTAATTTTAAATCAATAACTAATCTACTAATAAAATCCATATCAATAAATGCTGTTATCTGATATTGTTGCTCATCATTTGACCATTTTATTAAAACTTCATCATTCAATAAATTAATAGTTCTTTCAGAATCTGTTTCTTTGTATCTCAATTTATATAAATCTTTGTCAATGTATACCTCTCCTTTTATATCTAAATTTGGAACACAACCTTTTTTCAGCTGAAGTTTTTTTCCTTTAATGTAGAACATTCCATCATTAATGCACAGTCTTTCAAAATCAAATTTTTTTCCGTCCATTTCAATAGAACCGTAATATAATAAAACTTTATGGAGACCCTTAAATATTTCATCTAATTTTGAGGATTGCCTATCAATTATAGTTTTAAAACCATAAGTTGAAATGTTCTTGTTTGTGCCAATCAAGGTATCTCTTTTAGCAAGATGTTTAAAATGGGTTTGCGCATTTCTGAAATAATAGTTGAAGATAAAAAACCATTTGTTATCGTAATTATTGAGTTCTAATAATTGAGAAGTAATAAAAGGTATATTTAGTTTTGCATAGAATAAATTATCTTCTAATTTCGTACTTATGGTAACTCCATTTAATCCCTTGTCTATTTTCACTTTGATTGGCATTATTTCATAAATGTCTTGAAGTATTTTCATCATTTTATACACTGAATCCGGAATCTTTTCAAATTCAGTAAACAAATTTACAGGCGATGATTTTAAATTATTAAGGTAACAAACTAATGATCTCAATGCTTGGAGATAAATAAAAATGCTCTCTATGCTTTGCGGTTTCAGATATTCAATGTTCATATACCCCTCCTAAACATTTTTATTTTTTAAGTAACTCTTTTTATTCTCCAACCCAGTTTCTGTAAATCCTTAATGTTTTCTGGACTGACATAATCTTCAAGCATGGCAAGGCATAATAATGCTTTTGCGCGCGTCATGGCAACGTATTGACATTTCAATCTGCTATTGTTTATTTTGTTGCTTGTACATTTTCCTCCTGAAAGAGAGGCCAGAATTTTTTTCATATTATGAGATTTAAAATATGTTTCTAACACTAGGGTAGCTAAATGTGTTTTCCCTTTAACTGAATGAATGCTTCCAAATTTTAAGAAAACAGAGCGACCGGTGTTTGCATCAGTGTGCTTATAATGGTTTATTTTTTCAACTTCAGCTTTTCCCCTGGTGTAAGTTGAGGAGTCTCCGAGATTCCATGATAAAAATTCAAAACTATTATAATTATTCTCCAATACGAAGAGATCTAAAATATGAGTTAATTTATCGTTTATTTTCTTCCAATTGTCTTTTGATAAATACTTATCTGATTCGCATTGAAAGAATTCTAAGATTAAATCATACAAATATTCCCTTAGCTCATGTTGTATTTCAAAAGGTAGTTTTTTCATTATTGATGAAAAAGGATTTTTGGATGCAGAAATAAAGGTTTCGTTTTTTGCTTTGTTTAAAAGCCTCCGCATCCCTTCAGCAATTCTCATTATAAAACAATTGAGTTCATAAGTTTTTTTAAATTCTGAAATTCCCGCTCTAAAATAATCTATCAAACTAGAAAAAGTTTGTTTTTTTCTATCAATGCTTGCATCATAAGGTTTCCAATAGTCATAGATGCCTTTGGGAAAATGGTCTTCTCTTGTTGCTTCTTCCTCTTTTTTTCTGTGCACCATTCCAATAACATGACAGCCATTCTTTTCATTCTGTTTTAATTCTTCATCTGAAAAACAATCAAGTGCTAGTTGTCCGAATTCATCAATGACTTTGGTTGCGTTTTCTTTTTTAAAAAGGAAAATTGTATGAGGAATGTTTCTGCTGGAAAATTCATTTTTCGTCCCCCGCATATTATTGTATTTTGTTGCTACTGTGTTGGCCAATTTTGCAATCCTATCATCGAACCTTTTGCTATCGCCAATTTCGACAACTGTTTCTCCAAAAATTTGATTATCCTCTTGGGCTTCCACAAAATTATTATATATGGCTTGATTAGAGTCGCCATATTTTTGTATGACAATTTCATCATTGTCCTCAGGGAATACTTTCTTTATCAAGTCCCATTGTTTGGAATTGATGTCCTGAGCTTCATCAATAAGCACCAGAGGAAATCTATTCCGAAGTGCAATGGGAATAGAGTCACATTTCTCAATCGCATCCCACGCAAAAAGCAACATTTCATCAAATGTGAAAAAGCCTTGTTTTTGCGATTCTTCAATAACATTGATTATTTTTTCTTTTGTATCACCTCCCTTATTATAAGGAATGTTCCCAAGGCAAACACTGTAACAACATACAGAATAATCATAATTTGATTTTTTTAAATGAAACTTAGTATTGTTCGGTAGCGAAAACCACCGTAACTTCAAAATTAATTCTGATTCAATCATATGAATTTTATATCCTTGGGAGCGAAGCCAAGGAAGGGCTACGAATTGGTCAAAAAAGGAATGCACTGTTCCAACAAAATGCGGATATTTCAGGAGCGCTTTTCCGATTTGAGTTTCTCCTAACCTGTTCTCAATTTCTTCTCGAGCGCAATTTGTATGGGACAGCACACAGATTCCTTTGTTAGTATTTGGCCATTTTTTTGCAAGTATCGCCAATTTAGCAACCAACATAGTTGTTTTGCCAGTTCCCGGATAAGCTTGAATATTTATTGATTCAAGGTTTTTAATAAGTTCTCTTCGTTCAAAATTAAAATCAATATCTTCGCCCAATAATGACTCAACCCAATTTATGTCTTCATCGTTTATTTGAATATCTTTAAGAATCGATTCCATCGTTATCACCCACAGTAACGTACTTGATTGCTTCGACCAAATAGTTAGGCAATGCTTCTCTCAATTCATCTGGCCGGTCAAAAAAAACTTTTTCTAATTCATGCGCAAGCCTTTGCGAAAATTCAGCTTTTGAAACCCCTTTTTTTGTAAAATAACTATAAAAATAAGCTGCTTTTTCTTCAACTGAACTGTATTTGTCTATTTCATTATTTATTCTTTGTTTTGTGTTATCTCCAGAAGATGCTTGAGCCAAAGCATTAATCAAAGCTTCTTTCATATCATTATGGCAAATTCCTGCAAAAGCCAAATCATATTCTAAAGTCCAATGATTAGAAACAAAGGTCTTTACAAATTGTCCATCTGTTTTTTGTTTGATGTTTTTAACATGTTCTTCAAGTTCATCATTAGTAAAATTTGACTCTGTCTTTCTATTTGGGTTATTGTCACCGAAACATATTTTTGGAGCACAATCAGGCATAATGTCACGATCGGTCACACAGGCTACATTGATTTTTAAAAATGTGTTATCTTCTGTCCTTTGAAAGATTCTTGCATACCGTCGCAACCCTCTTCCTCTGACATCAACCAAGGATACCCCGTAATCTGTAAAGCTCCACCCTAACAGTTCACTAACCGTCGGAAGCAACAACGCCTCTCCAGGTCCCTCTACAATCATCACGCTTCTAGCAAAAAACAAATTGGCTTTCGTTGCGTCCAGATACTTTTCCAAGTAAAGATAATCCTCATCATCTAATTTTGTTTTTTCTTCAGCTAATGGGTAAGCATACCCATCTTTTAATATTATAATGTTTTTCAATTTGACGGTAGAGGCTAGAAGCGGGGAGTGTGTTGTAATGATTATTTGCTGCTTATTTTTATCCGCTTCCGTTTCCAATGATTTGATTAACTTAAGCTGTCGTTGAGCATGGATATGTGCCTCAGGCTCTTCAATCAGCAGAATGGAGGATTTATTGATTTCTTCCGCTTGTTGGTACAGAAGCAATTCGCAAGCCATGCTCATAACATTGCTGGTACCCAAACCAACCTCACCATAGACTTCTTGGCTTTCTTTGTCGACCACCAAATCAAGTTTTTCTAATAATGATATCAATTTTTTATTATCACTGGCATCAGAGCCAGTAACCTTAAACCTTGTCCTAATTAAGTCGTTCTTTAACAACATTCTGTTGTTCAAAATTTTATCAAATTCTTTACTTATTCTTCCTAAGACATGGTGACCTTCAAGCAATTGATTCGATAAGTCGGCTATTCCTATCAGTGATAAATCTTCTAATTTTGTTTTGCCTTTCTCAAATTTAGCTTCTCCCTTCGTTATATTGGGAATATTTTGAATAATTTTTGATAGTCGTGAACTCTTTCCAGATTGTAAATCACTGTAGGAGTCCCTTAAAGGTTTTAAGTAAGTAGCTCTCAACCGTTCTCGTGCTTCAGGAAATGGTTGGGGCCCATTTCCGTCTTTTCCGGTTGAAATTGTTGGCGTTGTTCTAGGAGGCTTAAAATTCGTCAAATACTTGCATGTCCAATGCAAATATAAACATGGAATCATTTTATTCTCAACTTGTTCATAAGTCAGGCATTCCAAAAAATCAGCTTGTTCCGAAGGGGATAAATCGCTAAACTTGCATATGATTTCAATTTCTGAAGTGATGTCTTCTTTGTAAAAATCATTTGATTCAATGCGTCTCCATACAAAATCTGTTGTTCCTAAGACTAAGCGGACTGCATCAATTATTGCGGATTTTCCAGAATCATTTTCACCCACCAATACAGTGAGTCCGGGGTTAAATGAGATCTCTAGATCTTCAAAACATCGAAAATTCTTAATTCTAAGATAAGACAAGTACACTAAAACACCTCCTTATAAAAAAACTCTAACTAATCAAGTTAGAGATAAGTTATAGGCATATAAAAAAGTCTAAACATTATTGCTTATCCCCAGAAATATTAAATAATGTATGCCCTTCTTGATGGTTTGTGGTTCCATTATATCATTTTATTATACAAAAAACAAGAAAAAGTCATTTTATTAGCATTCAATTAAAAGTTTTAATTAAATTGTAGTCTCAAACGCTTAAATGAAATTTGTTTTTCCTGAAGCATTGGCGCCATACACCGCAGCGCTTCTTTTCATGTTGCCTGCTTGAAAAAGGTTTGTTTCCAAAAGCTTTTTGTTAGTATCTGCAAACATTGAAAATACAGTCTCGTCCTTGAAAGATTTAAAATTTGCAAATTGGAATCCAATAAGCAAAAATCCTCCTCCCTTATCTATTGAATAATAACAGATTAAAATAGTATCTTTGTAAAACCTTCTCTCAATCAATCTGAGAGAATCCAAAACATTCCGGCCCCCGCCTTTCCAAGATTAACCCCTATTGATTAATTTCCGAAAGAATTCCTGTGCATCATTCAAATCCTTTTCATTCGGCCTACTCTTGGCGATTCCCCCAATGAGTTTCAGTG
>DUTX01000068.1 GCA_012841865.1 Acholeplasmataceae bacterium
AACTGTCGGAAAATTGGTTTCAAAAGCTTAAATTACAAGCGGCAACGCTTGTTTTTAATTTTTTAATTGTTTTTCAGTTTTTGAAGTGTTATAATGAATAAAACTAAAGGGAGGCGAAGATGGAATTAGCTCTGTATTTTAAGACTAATGATCGGAAGAAAAAGAAATTTAGAAGAAGTAGTTTATTGAAAGTTTTGAAAAGCCTTGCGGAAAAATATCATTTTCGGGTTTACCCAAATGAAAAAACCTTTGCTTTAGAATTTTTCCCGAAAGCATATTTTTACCTAGAACTTGTGGATGGTGGTTTACAAGGTTCGGCGGCTATCATTCACTGGGGGCCTGGCTATCATAAATTTCTATGTAATTTTATTGATATTCTCTCAAAACAGTTTAAGGTTAGCTTTCTTGTTGATGATG
This sequence comes from Acholeplasmataceae bacterium, assembly GCA_012841865.1. GTDB lineage: Bacteria > Bacillota_I > Bacilli_A > ML615J-28 > CAG-698 > DTU067. Next base: position 418 of record DUTX01000068.1, read on the forward strand.
AAAGCGGATATTTTGAAGACCGTGATTTTCAGAAACTTAGAGAAAAATATCTCCAAAAATTAGAAACCCATATCAAAGCTTGCTTTGAGGAAAAAAAACCTTTTCTTGCTTGGGATAGCCCTGAATGGCATCCTTTTCCACGACCGAAGACATTTATTGCGCCGCTTAAAAGATGGAATTATGAAGAAGTAAAAGGAGTAATCGAAAAGGAAGATTTTCAAAATTTTGCTTTAGATTTTTATATTTGGCCACATGCGGAAAAAGACGAATTTTTCTTCCGAAATATAGGTCTTTATTTACTCCGAACCGAATTTCCTTGGGTTGAACCGAGGTTTCCGGAAGAAGAAAGTATGATTATAATGATGCTCGAATGCTTTCAAAAAGCCCGGGAACTAAATCCTGAAATAGAACTCCCTGACGCAGAGATAGATGGTGTTAAAAAGGTCTTATCCGGCGAGGAAGGTTTGAAAGGAGAAGGCTACCTAAGCGAAACTATTATTTACAGTCTTCCCGGAGATTGGAGTATAGAGTTACCTGGTTGTTTTGTCCGCAGACAAGAAGAAGATACGACGGTATTTTGGTCCCAGCAAAGAATAATTCGAATCGGCGATATTGAAATTCCGAAAGAGATGCGAGAAATATCGATTGATGAAATCGATGACGCTCAGGAAGCACAAGGAGAGAAGGTTTATTATGCAGCAGGAGATTGTGAATATCGGGGAAATCTATTTTTCGTTCCCGATGAAGAAATGCCTCATTATTGCTTGGATGGGATTGTAAAAAGGGGAAACTATCTTGCGCTTGTTGTCATTACCTGGCTTGAAGAAGAAGATACGGACTGGGCGCTTAGTACTTTTAGAAGCATATTAAATAAATCATAAGGAAATCTAAACCCTATACATACTAATATATTTAGCACAAGAAGGAGAACTATTTTGAAAAAGATTAAACCTAGAAGAAAACCTAATCTTGCTATTTTACTTTTTATTGGCCTTGCAGCAATGACGATTGTTATCTTTATTGCTGATCGAGAAAGCACGGTAAAACTAACAGAAATCTTTGCACTTGCGACCGCAATTTCTGGAATCATTTCCTTTTTGATTGAAATGATTAGAGGTAAGAAATTAGCAGAAGCAGAATTCATCGTTAACCTCAATCAAATGTTTACTACAAACGACCAATACCGTAAAGCCTACACTTATTTTGAAGAATACGATTTTGAAAGCACTCCCGATATTGAGTGTCTAACGAATGCGGAAATAAGTAATTATCTTACTTTCTTTGAAACCTTTTATCTTTTAATCGAAAGAAATATTATCGACATTTCGATGATTGATAATCTTTTCGGTTATCGCTTCTTTTTAGCTGTCCACAACCCTTGCGTGCAAGCGCGGAAACTTGTGAAAAGTCCGGAAAACTTCCCAAACATCTATAAGTTAGAAAAGATTTGGCTTAATTACCGGAAAAAGCATAAGCTTCCTATTTACCATGAGGAAAGAAGTCTGGAAAATTGTGTGCCCCAAGAAGTTTATGAACTGGTGCTTCAAAAGCAATGAAGAAGATGAAGGATTTAGCGGATGATTATGAAATCAAACCGCTTTCCGATATATATATCTCTGAATTATTGAAACTCCAAGAAAATGCATTTTTAAATCTTGAAAATGAGGAGTTACTAAGAAGAAATTCTGAAGCAACACTCCTAGATTGTTTGGTTAACCATTACACTTTAGGAATCATTTATAAAGGTGCTTTGATTGCTTTCGGAATCCTTTATTTTGGAAAACTCACCTCCGAAAACATCGGCTATGATTTAGATTTAAATCCCGATGAAATAATAAAGACAGCAAATATCAAACTTATCATCGTCCATAGCGCTTATCGCGGAAACGGCTTCCAAAGACGATTAATCCGCGAACTTGAAACTGAAGCTATAAAAAGAGGTTTTAAAACCCTTGCTTGTACGATCGCCCCAGAAAATTTTTATAGCATTCGTAATTTCGAGGCTTGTGGTTTCGGGTTTTGTAAACAAAAACAGAAATATAATGGTTTAATCCGAAATATTTATTCAAAAAAAATATAAGTCCGATCCGGACTTATTTTTTACCTTCCCTTTTATATCACTTGACTCTAATAAAAAGAATGTTTATAATTTATTTAATGGAGGGAAATATGAAAAAACTATTGCTTGTTGTTGATTTTCAAAATGATTTTGTAACTGGGAGTCTGGGATTTTCCGGTGCAGAAAGGTTAGAAGATGTAATTGTACAAAAGATAAATGAATACAAAAATAACGGCGATGATGTGATCTTTACGCTGGATACTCACGATGAAGATTATCCAGAAACTGTCGAAGGAAGATATCTTCCGGTTAAACATTGTATAAAAGGAAGCGTAGGTCATGATTTTTATGGTCAGGTAAAAGATTTGACTTTTGATTCTCTAGTTTTTGAAAAACCGACTTTCCCTTCTTTGGAGCTTGCTAATTATTTAAAAGATAAAGATTATGGCGTAGTTGAAGTGTGCGGTTTGGTTTCCAATATTTGTGTTCTTTCAAATGCAATTATGGTAAAATCTGCCCTTCCGAATGTAGAAATCATTGTTGATGCTAAAGCTACTGCCAGCAATGACCCAGAATTAAATGAAAAATGTTTTGACATCATGATGGGTCTTCATATTCAAGTACTTAACCGGAACTGATTCCGGTTTTTTCTGATTTTACAATATACGGTGTAACAAATGTTTACTTTATACTTCAACGCATATACTTTAATATGGTTTTATGTTTTGACATATAGTAAATATTAGCAAAATAATAAATGGCGTATTGCATTTTTGATAAAGATTTAAACTCTAATTTTAGTAGATTACCGGATTTAAGTCCGGTTTTTATTTTATTTTAAGGTTATTCGTGATATAATTGACACAATATCAAACTTGGAGGTTACTATGTATAAAGCAATATTATTTGATCTAGACGGTTCCTTACTTCCGCTTGATGAAAAACAATTTATTAAAATATATTTCGGAGGAGTTTCAAAAAGATTTGCTGATAAGTATGATCCTCAAGAATTTTTAGATGCCCTTTGGAAAGGCACTCTTGCGATGATGAACAATGATGGCTCTGCTACTAATGAAAATGTTTTTTGGAAAACATTTAAAAAATATATTCAAGGCGACTATCAAGCAATCGAGAAAGAATTTTCTGATTATTACAAAACAGATTTTAGTGCCGTAAAAGCAACCTGTAAACCCAATCCTTATTCGAAAAAAATAATTGATTACTTAAAACAAAAAGATATTAAATTAGTACTAGCAACAAATCCGCTTTTTCCTGCGGTTGCTACTCTTGAGCGTATTAAATGGGCGGGGCTGACTTCATCTGATTTTGAAGTGATTACAACCTATGAAGATAATTATTACTGCAAGCCGAATTTGAATTATTATCGTGACATCTTAAACCGAATCAATTGTCATGCTGAGGAATGTTTGATGGTCGGAAATGATGTTAGGGAAGATATGGTTGTAGGGAAACTCGGAATGGATACTTATCTATTAACTGAATGTTTAATTAATTCAAACCAAGAAGATATCGAAAAATTTAAGTTTGGAAAATTAGAAGATTTTTATCGGTTGTTACTAATTGATTTTTAATTGTGGAGATAATATTTTCTTATGGAGCCAGAAAATTTATAATTGGTTCTTTTTGAAACTGTAAAATTAATTTCCTTTTTTGTGAACTTATGTTATAATATATCTAATAATCCTGCTTTAAAAGCATTTTTGTAATGTGACGTTATTGTAATTATTTAGTATTGTGACCGGGGGCTTTAATATGAATTTAAAAAAACGATATTATTGGGAAATGGATTTTTTAAATTTATTCGCTTTGTCGTTTTTTCTTTTCAAAGGAAGGTGAAGTTGTGCTGAAGAACCAAAAAGGCTTTACTTTAACAGAGTTGATTGTAACGATTGCCGTATCCGGCATTTTCTTTGCAATCATCGGCTCGATAATTATTAGCTTATTTACATCCTATAAAAATGCGGAGATGAAAGCAGAAAGAGAAGCCGAAATCAGTTCTGCTTGGAATTTTATCGAAGAAACCATTGCCGATACCAACAGTTTGGGAGAAGGGCTGATTATTAGCACAGGTGAAGATAACTTGTCCTTTGGAAAAGCGGAGGCTGGCCTCTTATATGATAAAAATCAAGCGTCTTTATGTAAGAACAATAATGTTTTATTTCTAAAATATATTAAAACTTTGGACTTTGAAATTATTAATCCGCAAACTGTAGCAATTTTTATATTTGACGATAATGAAAACAGCCATTCGAGAATCTATTATTTATTTGGCGGTGTGGAAATTGAAGGAGAAGGCAGTCTATGAAAAGAAATATCCTAACAATAACAGTAGTGGACAATGTATTTTATTTTGATGTTCTCTGTGTTGAGAAAACAAAAGAAATAAAGATTGATTTCCGATTAGGCTATCTTTTGGATCGAAATAACAATTCCCTTGCTAAACATTTGGGAACTTTGGCAAAAAACATTCGCCAAGATTTGATACATAAAGAATATTTTAAATATCCGGTTTTGGTTAATTTAAACTTGGACGGAATTTTTATTGAAAATTTAGAACTTCCTCGCTTATCAAAAAAAGAACTGTTACGGGCTGTACATCTGGAACTGGCAAAGTTATACGGGGATTTTGAAAATAAGTTTGTTTATTCGGCCTTATTGTATCCGGAAAAAAAACAAAATTATAATATCAGAGTGGCGCTTTATAACTTAGAGATTTATCGCCACTTGCTTCAATTTATCCGGAAAACTAGATTGAAAATTGAAAGGATTGCGCTTGCTCCGAATAATTTTAAAAACATGATTTTAAGCAAAAAAATAATCAATCAACCGGAAAAAGCCAATCTGGTTACTAACGTTGGTAAAAACTTTTCTACAATCGTAGCAATCAAAGACAAAACCGTAATTGCTCATTATATCGTTCATTACGGTTATAAGAATTTCAACGACAAGTTTATGGAACTCTTAAAAAATTGGGATAGCGGCGAAACACTTCCGACCGCATTGAAAAGAAAATTGAATCGGGAAACAAGTCGGATTATGAAAGAGGTTTTCCGAATCAGCGGCGGATTGATTAAGGACTATCAAGTTGAAACTTATCTTTATGTTGAAGATGAGATTGAAACGAAGTTAATCAAGGCTATAGAAATGTATTACGACCTAGAAATAAACCAACTAATAACCCAACCTTATTTAAAGGAACTTTTTGAAGTCTCGGCTATCGCAAAAATTGATCGAAGACATGACTTTATTTTTCCGACGAGGTTGAGCGATGAAAAGCACTAGCAAGGGTTTTACTTTAACCGAAGTTTTGGTTTCCGTCGCCATAGCTGGTATTTTGGTTGTGGCGGTCGCTACTTTCTTTATTCGTTACCAGCGACTTAATAACCGTTTTCTTGTGAAGGAAAATATGTTGACGGAAATTGAAAATGTTTATGAATTATATACGGGTTCGCCTGCTTCATTTCCTGAAAATTTAAACAAATATTTTGATCTGGATCTTGCAAGCAGCGATAAACTCTATTATGACAGCAATTTTCAAAAACGGGCGACTGCAAGCAAAAATTATCTTGAACTTGAATATGGTTATAACGAAGGCAAATATCGTTTGAAAATAACCCCTTATTATCAAGGAGAAATAGTTACCTTTACCGATAAAACTTATTTTTTAAGAGAGATTCGGGTCGGAGGTCAAAATGAAGAATAAAAACGGCTCTACACTAATGATTGTGATGCTTGTGTTTACGCTTTTTGCATTGCTTGCAACAGGACTTTCGATTCTATTTTTTATGAATTTGAAGGTGCGAATCAACAGTATTGATGAAAGAGCTTTGATGATGGAACTTAGCGATGATGTTTATCGGTATTTAAATGAAAAGGCACTCGAAGCAGGAAATGAGGAATTTGACGACTATCTTGTTGAGGTATCTATCGTGGATGATACATATAAAATAGTCTTTCAACATTCGAAAAATGAGAAGATCAAAGCGGAAATTATTGTTAAGTATCAAGATGAAATTTATGAAATAATTAGCTGGGGAAATGGTTAATGTTTGAAGTTTTTATTGCATTTTTGTTCGGATTTTTTGGACTCTGTTTCGGTTCTTTTGGAAATGTTGTTATTTACCGACTTCCAAGAAAGATTTCCTTATTAAAACCGGGAAGCCATTGTCCGAATTGTAAAAAGAAGATTAAATGGTATGATAATCTGCCGCTTTTATCCTATTTACTTTTAGGCGGAAAATGTCGGAATTGTAAGAAGGGAATCGGGATCCGTTATTTACTTGTTGAACTTTTGACGGGAAGTCTTTGGGTTGTTAGTTATTTGTTGTTTGGACTAACATCCTTAACTTTTATTACCTGTTTTGTTTTGCTTGCCTTTATAATTCTTGCTTTTATTGATTTAAAATATTTTGAAATTCCCGACAGTATCAATTTATTCCTGGCCCTTTTGGGTTTGTTAGCACTCTTTGTTGCTCCACTAGAAGGAAAGATTTTAACTATTTCTTATAAAAGCCGGCTCTTATCTTTGTTTTCTTCTTTGATTTTGATTTTATTATTTTATATCTTTAGCAGATTAGCAAAAAAAGAATTAATTGGGGGCGGAGATTTAAAACTGCTTGCTGCAGTCGGACTCTTCCTTGGTTGGGAACTTCAAATCTTGGGTTTAATCATCGCTTCCGTTATTGGGGTTTTGGTTGAAATTCCCTCAAGATTGATTTCTAAAAAAAGTTTAAAAGCTAGGCTTCCTTTTGGTCCCTATCTTGTGCTTGGTTTTACGATTTCTTTATTTTTTGGGTTAAAATTTATTGAATGGTATCTTTCTACTTTTCAGTTAATATAGAGGGTTATTATGGCAAAATTTCGTTACAAAGCAAAAAATTTAGAAAATAAAGTTATTAAGGGAGTGTTGTTTGCGAAAGACGAAGAAGAACTTCGTCAAATTATCAGCAATCAAAAATACTTTCTTGTTTCGGCACGAAAAATTCCGGAAAGCACCCAGTTTTTTACATTTCTTGAAAAGGTCAGTTCCGATGTCTTAGCGATATTCTGCCGCGAATTTGCAATCATGATTTCATCTGGGATAACGATTACAAAAAGTATTGAGACCTTAAAAAATAGTACCAGGAACAGAAAACTTCGGGAAATTCTTGAAGAAGTTCATATTGAACTTTTAAAGGGAAGGATGCTTTCGGAAGCATTAGAAAAGTATCCGAAAACTTTTCCTGTATTCTTTCGGAACATGATTAGGATTGGCGAAATCAGTGGCCGCTTAGACAGGGTGCTCCCGCAACTAGCCGATTATTATGAAAACGACACCAAAGTTAAAAAGCAGGTTCGTTCGGCAATGGCTTATCCTACTTTTTTGGTTTTCTTAAGTATCGGTGTTGTTGCAGTCCTTTCGCTCTTTGTAGTACCTATTTTTGGCGAACTCTTTGCTTCTTTTGATGCAGAACTCCCGCAAGTTACCAAAATTTCGATTATGGTTTCGGAATTTCTCAGAATGAATTTTGGCTTTATTGTCTTAGGTTTTTTCTTAATTTTCTTTCTTTTTAAATGGTTAAAGACATTACCGAAGGTAAGACTGGCCATTGACCGTTTAAAATTAAATTTTCCGGTTATTAAAAATGTGGTTATTGCACAAATGACTGCCCGCTTTACCAGCGGTCTTTCCACACTTATTAAAAGCGGTATTCCTATAGTTGATTCGATTGATACTATGGGCAAAATGCTAGGAAACAAAGCGGTAGAAGAAAAATTTGTTTTTGCTTCAAGCGAAATTAAAAGAGGCCAGGGGATTGCGAAGGCGATTAAGACAATCGACCTTTTTCCCGATATGTTAATTCAAATGTTGATTGTCGGGGAACAAACAGCCGAGCTTGAACAAGTTCTGGATAAAACCTCAGGTTATTTTGAGGAAAACGTCAATGCATCCATTAAAAGAATGGTGAGTGTAATTGAACCGCTGATGACGATTTTAGTCGGTTTTATGGTTCTTTTTGTTATTATCTCGGTATTCATTCCGATGATGGATTTACTTAATGCGATAGATCGAATTGGATAGGGTAGGTATTATGACTGAAAAAACAAACAAAAAATTACTAAAACTTTATATAAAAAGTAATATTTTAAAAAACAAAGATCTTGCGGATATCTTTCCTGAAGGAACCGAAGAAGTCGGCCGGCTTGATTTAGAACTTTTTAGAAAAGGCGTCGTGACGGAAGAAGATAATGCGAAAATATATGCACAGTTCTTTAACCTCGAATATGTGGATCTTTCAAGCATTAATATCAATCCTGCGGTTGTTGAAATGGTATCAGCGGAATTTGCTTCGAAATATGCGATTGTTCCGATTTATATTGCTGAAGGGATTACATATATAGCTATTTCTGATCCTTTTGCCTACAGTGATTTAAAAAAGATAAATAGTTTCATAAAAGGCAAATATAAACTAATGGTTGCTACCAGAACCCAAATCGATGAATTGCAGGAACAAGTTTTTGCAAAACTATCTACGGAAACGGCAATCAAACAATTTGTTGACCAAACAACCCAGGAAGGCGAATCTTTAACCAGCGACCTTGATCAGGCTGATGTAAAAAACGCTCCGGCGGTAAAACTGGTCGAATCTTTAATCAACGAAGCAATCGTCTTAAATGCAAGTGATGTCCACGTTGAGCCCTTTGAGAAATATGTCCGTGTTCGGTATCGAATCGATGGTATTCTTCACGAAACCTCCCGCTTCGATATCAATCTTTTTCCTGCGGTCTCAACCAGGTTAAAGATTATTGCGGGGTTAAATATTGCGGAAAGGCGCTCACCACAGGATGGAAGAATCCGCCTAAAAATAAAGGATATTTACTATGATTTTCGGGTCTCAACGATTCCCACCGTTTATGGTGAGAAATTGGTTGTGCGGATTCTTGATACGACTGCATTTAATTTTACACGGGAACAAATCGGCTTTTTCCCCGAAGATAATAAGCTTTTAGACAAAATCCTTTCCACTCCGCATGGGATAATTTTGCTTACAGGCCCCACTGGGTGCGGAAAAACAACGACGCTATATTCATTTATTAAAGAGTTAAACCAAAATAGTACCAATATTATTACTGTTGAAGATCCGGTCGAATATACAATCGAAGG
>DUTX01000069.1 GCA_012841865.1 Acholeplasmataceae bacterium
ATAATTGAGATTGCGGAAAGGATTAAAGAAGCTAAAGGCGATTATTACCTTGAAAACCCTTATTATAATGATTTCCGCAGTTTCGGGCTTGAATTTCTTTTAGATGGTTTGAAAAAGGATTTAAAAGATTTTCGGGTTGAGTTTGATACTTGGTTTAGCGAACAAAGTTTATACGATAGCAACGAAGTTCAAGAAACTTTAGATTATCTTCAAGAGAAGGGTTTTACTTATGAAAAAGACGGCGCTGTTTGGTTAAAAACGACTTTATACGGTGATGAAAAAGATCGGGTTTTAATCAAAAGCGATCAAACCTTGACTTATTTAGCTCCGGATATTGCTTATCATGCCAATAAATTAAAACGTGGTTTTACGCATTTAATTGATGTACTCGGGGCTGATCATCACGGATATATTAAAAGACTGAAAGCCGCCATTTCATTTGTAGGCGGAAATCCTGATTTGCTTGATATCGAAATTTTACAGATGGTCCGAGCAATCCAGGGCGGCCAAGAAGTTAAAATGAGCAAGCGTAGCGGCAAAGCAATCACGCTCCGCGATTTAATCGATGAGGTCGGAACCGATGCTTTAAGGTTTATGTATGTTGAAAAGGCTCTTAATACGCATATGGACTTGGATTTGGATTTAGCAGTAAAAAATTCTAACGAAAACCCTGTTTACTATGTCCAATATGCCTATGCAAGAATCTCGAGTCTTTTCCGGGTCTGCGAGGAACAGAATATTGCTTTCCGGGAAGTCAGTGATTTTAAGACTCTCGAGTTTAATAAGATTTCGAAACTTTTATTGTTGCTTGCGGAATACCCTTTGGTTATCGAAGAAGCGGCAACAAAACGCCTGCCGCACAAGCTGACCCAATATCTCTTAAACCTGGCCGCGGCTTTACACAGCTTTTATAATGATGAGAAAATTATCACCGATGATTCCGTTTCTACCAATGAGAAACTTACTTTGGTTAAAGCCGTCCAAATCGTATTAAAAGACGGACTCGGATTAATCGGTGTTGGTGTTAAAGAAAGAATGTAGGAGGAAAAATGAAAAACTTTTTTAAAAAATATCTTTGGCTTTTTGAATTTATCGGCGTTGCAATTATTCTTGCTGTAGGGATTTTTGCTTTTGTTAAGCAAGAAGTATTCCTTTATATTGCGGGATTTTCGTTAATTGTTTTAGGTTTATTGCGGGTTGTTCCGCTTGTTAAGACGACGAAAGATAATCTGTTAAAGATTATTTATACAGTTGAAATCGTCTTGAATGTCATCGCCGGTATTTTATTGGTTGTAGAAGGCGGAAAAGATGATTATAGTGAAAACTTAATGCGTTATTTACTTGGTGCAGTCTTCTACTTAAGAGGTGCGATTTATTTCTATGCAGCTGTTCTACGCAAAGAAAGTACGGATTATTTGCAGTTCTTTACGCACCTGATTCTCTTAACCCTCGGTGTAGTTGTCTTTGTTACAAAATTCTTTACAGTAACTAACCTCGCTTGGGTAGTTTTGGTTCTTGCTATTCTTTCGGCTTTCTTTATCGGTTACAGCGGTTATCGCAATTATCGCAATTTCCGTTATGAACGACTTGCCCGTGAAGAGACAAAGAAGATTATAAAGGAAGAAAAACCTGAAAAAGTATATGAAGATCCGAAACCTGTAAAAGATGATGTTATTATTCCCGAAGAAGAAGAACGAGAAGAACTAAATGTATAAGAAGGTGTTTTTATGTCTGATTTAAATTTACTAAAAGAATTAAGTGAACTTAACGGCATCAGTAGTCGGGAAGGGGAAGTTCGAAGATATATCAAAAATAAGTTTTTCGAAATGGGGATTTCCGAAAACGAGATCTTACAGGATGGTTTGGGTTCAGTTGTCGGTAAACTCGAAGGCGATAAAAATGGTCCTTCGATAATGCTTGCCGGACATATGGATGAAATCGGTATGATTGTAACAAAAATTACCGATGAAGGTTATTTAAAATTTCAAACCATCGGCGGTTGGTGGAGCCAGGTTATGCTAGCACAAGAATTTACCGTCACCACTTCCACCGGCAAAAAATATCGAGCGGTTACCGGTTCGAAACCTCCACATTTACTCAGTCCCGAAGAAAGAAACAAAACCGTCGAAATCGACGAGATGTATCTTGATATCGGTGTCAAAGACAAAGCCGAAGCCGAAAGCCTCGGAATCCAAGTCGGTGATATGGTAACCCCAGCGATTAGCTTTAGTCCGCTTGCTAATCCGAAATACTTGCTCGGAAAAGCTTGGGATGACAGAATCGGTGTTGCCATTTTCCTGGAAGTTATGAAAAGACTTAAAAAAGAAGGCCATCCGAATATTGTTTACGGAGCCGGAACTGTTCAAGAAGAAGTCGGACTCCGCGGCGCCAAGACCTCAGGCTTTATGCTTAATCCTGATATTTGTTTTGCGTTGGATGTGACGATTGCAAAAGACACTCCAAAAACTGATAATTCCTTAAAACTAGGGGAGGGACCGGCGATATTGCTTTATGACAGCAGTTTGGTCGGTCATATCGGTTTAAGAGAAAAGGTAATCGAAATTGCGAAGGAAGAAGGAATCCCCTATCAGGTTGATTATCTGAAAAGGGGCGGTACTGATGCCGGTGCGGTCAGTCTCGTACATGCCGGTGTTCCCGCAATGTCTTTCTGTATTCCTGCGCGTTACATTCATTCTCATACTTCGATTATTCACCAGGACGATTATGAGAATGCAGTAAAGTTATTGGTAGCAGTAATCAAAAAACTTGACAGGAAAACTGTTGATAAAATCATTTATGATTAAATGAAGGGAAGCATTGCTTCCTTTTTTATATTGAAATAAATGAATACACTTAAAATATATCTGGAAAAAAATGTGGAAAGATGATATAATGAAATTGCTTTCATTAAAAATACTATATAAGTGAGGAAGTTAAATGGAGAAATTAAGACTAAACATCAAAAAAACCATTTTTATCGGTCTTGCCTTTGCGAGCATCACCGCATTCTGGGAGACCTATAATTTCATAGTTCCACTAATGTTGAACCGGACATTCGGTTTGTCAGATTCCTTACGGGGACTGGTTATGGGCTTGGATAATATCCTGGCTTTGTTTATGCTTCCTTTATTTGGAACATTATCTGACCGAACCAGTACTAAGTTTGGAAAAAGGACTCCGTATTTTCTGTTCGGAACTTTGCTAGCAGTTTTGCTTTTCCTTGGGTTACCGTTTGCGGAAAGCGGACAGTTACGGAAAGCTGAAAATCTCGCAAATGAGGTTACAAGGACTGAATTATGGGGTTATGTGAAAGAAAATGAAAAAAGTAAATTTCAAGAATATTTAGAAAAAGCAGGTCATGATTTTTCAAATCTTACCGCATCGGAAAAAGATAATCTTCTCCGGGATGAGTTTGTCAAGATTGAAGAAGAAATCGATGGAGCATCGAATCCAGAATTCGAAGATTTTGTTCGTCCCGCTTTAAGGCATTATACATATCAAAATCTGACTAAAAAGAATCCGGGACCATTGATTGCCTATTTGGTTGTCTTATTACTGGTGTTGATTGCGATGGGAACTTACCGTTCGCCGGTAGTGGCTTTGATGCCGGACGTTACTCCGGAACCGCTCCGTTCGCCTGCGAATGCGATTATCAATCTTATGGGCGGAATCGGAACCGTCTTAGCAATGGTTGTTAACATGGTTATCTTTAGCCTTTCCGCCGGTGGCTATTATCGTTCCTACACAACTGTCTTTATCGCAATTGATGTTTTAATGATTGTCTTTTTGGTAATCTTCTTGTTAACGGTTAATGAGAATAGATTGTTGAAAGAAAGACAAGAGATTTGCGAAAAGTTTGGAATTGAAGAAGGCATGAACCAAAAAGCTAGTAAAGTAAAGGTTCGTTTCCGTGACATTCCTTGGGAAAAGGTTAGAAACTTCTTGCTGGCTTTAGTCGCAATATTCTTTGTAACGATGGCAACTGATGCGATCAACTCTTCTTTTTCCGTCTATGCAACCGATAATCTCGGTTTTTCGGAAGAAAGAGCTAGTTTTGTAAAAATGCTCAGTTTGATCTTCTCCGGTCTTGCTTTCATTCCGGTTGGCTATATGGCTTATAAATTCGGAAGAAAACGCACGATTATGATCGGAGTTGTCTGTATCGCCGTCGCTCTCTTTTCCGCATTCTTTGTCGGAAGAGAAATCAGAATCTGGTTTGTCGTATGCTATTTCTTAATGAATTTCGGAAACGTTATTGTTGTAGTTAACACCTTACCGCTGGTGCTTGAAAACAGCGACACCAATACGGTCGGTAAATTTACCGGTTTCTATTATACGGCAACCATGCTTGCTTCATCCTTATCGCCTTTCTTAAGTGGAGTCTTTATGGATTTAACTTCGCAAAGAAGAGTTATGTTTATCTACGGAACCGTCTGTACGATAATTTCCATTTTTGTCTTCACTTTAGTTAAAGGTTTGGGTGAGAAAAAAGAACTAAAACAAGCTGAAAAAACAGAATAGAATTTGGCGGGTATTCCCGCCTTTTTTATTTCACCTTCTTGCTTTTTCAAGCAATATTTTCAAAGATATTTAATTTTTCGGTTATACTATATGAAGAGGGTGATTTAAATGAAAAGAATTGCATTCTTTGATGCGAAAACATATGATGAAGAATTTTTTAATAGATATAACAAAAATTACAAAATAAAGTATTTTGAAAGCAAACTGAACCAAGATACCGCTTATCTTGCTAAGGGTGCGGTGGGTGTGATTGCTTTTGTAAATGATGAAATTAATGCTACAACCATTGATAAATTGCATAAACTGGGTGTGAAAATTATAGCATTGCGTTCTGCTGGATATAATAATGTTGATATCAGAGCAGCTTATCAAAAAATTACCGTTGTTCGTGTGCCTTCCTATTCCCCCGAAGCGGTTGCGGAACACACAATGGCACTGCTTTTAAATTTGAATCGAAAAATTCATAAAGCTTACAGCAGAACACGGGATTTTAATTTTAGTTTGCATAGCTTGCTTGGTTTTAAGATGCACGGAAAAACCGTCGGTATCATTGGTACCGGCAAAATCGGTCGTGCCTTTGCAAACATATGCAAAGGTTTTGGAATGAAAATTCTTGCTTATGATTTATATCCCTCCTCTGAAGATTTAGAATATGTCAGTTTGGAAAGGCTGTTCCGGGAAAGTGATATCATCTCCTTGCATTGTCCTTTGACTGAAGAAACAAAACATCTGATTGATGAAAACAGTTTAAATATGATGAAAGACGGTGTTTATATTCTTAACACTTCCCGCGGCGCTCTAATTGATAGCCAAGCTTTGCTTGCGGCGTTAAAAAGCCGAAAAGTAAGCGGGGCGGGACTTGATGTCTATGAGGAAGAAACCGAAATCTTTTATGAAGATTATTCCGACATGATTATCGATGATGATACTTTGGCTTTACTGGTGTCACTACCAAATGTCATCATCACTTCTCATCAAGCCTTTTTTACAAAAGAAGCCTTAGAAACCATTGCTCAAACCACATTAACAAATCTAGATTCCTTCTTTCTGGGGGAAGATTTAGAAAATGAAATCTGTTATTTATGCCGCGAAGGAGAAGATGCTCTAAAATGCCGGAAAAACCGGAAACGTTGTTTTTAATATTTAAATTTTCGACAAAATGAGACAAATCTTCGGAAAAGTAGTATAATATTATCAAAAGGTGGTTTTATGGTGTTTATAAAAAAAGTTTTCATCTTAGCAGTCTCCGTCTTTTTGCTTATTATCCTTGCCGGATGCACTAGTTTTTACGGCATCAAAAGTGATTTTGAAAAAGCAGGTTATACTTACAGCGAAGAAGCAAAACAATATATTGACGATGTGATGAATGAGTTTGAAGAAAAAGAGATTATTGTTACGCCGCATGTCTTTACCAAAGGTTTAAATATAGCGATAGTTTTAGAGTTCGAATCTACAAAGGAACTCGAAGAACAAATTGAAAACAGCGAAACCTTGAAAGGGCTTCTTAAAGATTTTCAAAAATC
>DUTX01000070.1 GCA_012841865.1 Acholeplasmataceae bacterium
AAACACCGATGCTTCAAAAGTATTAACTACAAACGCTGGTGTTTTATCAACAGCGATTGTTTTACCAACTAGATATATTCACTCTAATGCTGCAATGTTTGAAATCGAAGATTTAAAAGCAGTTAAGAAAATGGTGATTTCTATTTTAGAGGATTTAGATGAGGAAAAACTAAATCATCTACTAACTAAATAAAACGACTCAGGTCGTTTTTTTAATTAAGATTTTAATTTTATATTAAAATAAATATATACTTATGGGACCCTCAGTGGCCTAAAAAGGAGAGAGAAAATGAATAAAAAACTATCAGTCTATGAATTGGTATTGACTTCAATTATTGGAGCAGTAATCTTAATTCTAGCATTTGTCCCAAATGTGGGATTCATCCAAGTTTTACCTGGAGTTGCGGTAACTATTATCCACATTCCAGTTATTATTGGAGCATTTATTTTAGGGTGGCGCGAAAATTTATTTTTAGGTGCCATATTTGGATTAAGTTCACTACTTGTCGCAGCGACTAGACCAACTTCAGCATTTGATCTAGCGTTTATTAATCCACTAGTTTCAGTGTTACCAAGAATGTTGTTTGGTGTTAGTGCGCATTTTATTGCTAGAGGCTTTAAAAAGATTAATGACTTAAAATTTGGAAAGCTAATCATCTTTGGTTTAATAACTGTAATTTCTGGTTTAGGTATATATTTTGGAATTAATCATCTTACTAAAGAAACATCTTATAAAGATGTTAATGCCAATAATAATGCCATATTTTATACTCAAAGTAATATTACACTTTTAGAAAACAAGGATGAAGTATTAATTATTATTAGTGAGGCTAAAACAACTAGAGGTGCCAACAAAAAATTAATGGCAAAGTTTAATGTTCCAAAAGCGTCTATTGATTATTTTAAAGATTTAAATATTAATGAAAAATCAGAATTAGAAGTAGAAAACCTTATAACTTTAAATAACAATGACTTGGTTGAACTTCAAAATAATTCCGAACAACTGGCAAGTGAGGCCGCGACAAAATTTAAAAACAACAAAAAAATTAGTATCCCAGTCGCTGTTACATTAATTGTTGTAGTAGCAGTTGTTTATTACATATTTACTGTAAGAAAAGATAGCAAATATACATACATAGCATCTGTATTTATCCTTTCAGCAATTGTTCATACCATTTTAGTTATATCTGCAATCGCAATTATCAACCCATCAGCTTTTGTTGAAACATTTAATATTCCAGATATTATGTTAATTATCTTATCGATAGCTGCTTTTAACGGCGTGATTGAAGCCTTTGTTGCAGCATTAATTGGAACACCAATTGCGACTGCATTATTAGTTAGAAAAGAAGGAGAAATAAGATGATTTTACTTTTTGATGTTGTAAATACAAGTATTAAAATAGGACTTGCGGAAGGTAAAAAAATCAGGCAAGTTTTTCGTATTAATTCAGTTTCTAACATGACACCGGATTTATATGCTGCACAATTAAATCAATTATTTGATCCTAA
>DUTX01000071.1 GCA_012841865.1 Acholeplasmataceae bacterium
GCCACAAACCTAAAGATTGTCATCCTTGGAAATACTTTAAATATAAGAGAAAGTCAAAACGTATTACTGCTTAAAACTGTAAGAATGTTTACAGTTTTTTAGTGAAAAATTCATTATATATTGACATAAATATATAGTAAGTAAATAAAGACTTTCCTTTTTTATTGCTAATAAAATATTAATTTAAAATAATCCATAACAAACCCCAATTACTACAATCACCATAAATTATTGATTCATAGTATTAAGGATGATATAATTTTATTATACAAGGGGGTATTCTTTATGAAATTTGTTGTTTGTAACAAAGAAACGTGCAATAATGAAATAATGGTGGAAAAAAGTGTATGGACTGGAAGGACTAGTTTGTATATTAATGGTAAACCAATGAACAAAATTGGAAAAAATTTATTTTCTTACAATGATAGCGAGGGGAAAGAAAAAAAAGTAGCTTTTAAAGGGAGTGAAATATTAGGTATTGAGCTGTATATGGATGGCCGAACTATTACTATTCTTCGCAAACTAAATACTTTTGAAATAGTTTTAGTGTTTATACCATTAATTTTAATCATTGGAGGAGCAAGTGGAGGAGTAATTGGAGGAGTAATTGCTGGAGTATGTGCAGCTATCGGAATGACCATAACTGCGTCATTTTGCCGTAAGATAGACAATATTATACTTAAGTTATTATTTATTCTTGGTATCTATGGAATAATTACATTAGTTTATTTTTTAATAGCTGGACTAATTTTAGAAATTATCTAGTCTAATACAGATAAATTTGCATGTCAGTGATTAACACTTAAGTCGTTACGACTTTGCTTTACAAAAGATTTATTAATAAATAGAAAAAATAAGTTATGATACTCCTAAATTAGATAGTGAAAAAGGCTATTCATTATCTGTTTAGGAGTATTTTATTTTAAAAAAACTATATTCAGTTGGTGAATATAGTCATTTTTCTGAAATATGTTGTTAGTATTAAAGAAACCTTTCTACCCATAAAACAAATAATTGTAACCCTATTATAAAAATAATTTACTAACTCCAAGCATTCTCTTATTTCATCTGCTTGACCTTTTGTTAATTTAAATTCCTGAATATCAGAAATCAAATCAAAAATATTAAGAAGGGATTTATTACTTAAATCAGAATATTCTACTTTTAATGTTTGCCTAATCTCTATTAATAGTTAAAACAAACAACCAGCATTTTTATTATTTAGAACATTTAGATCTCTAGCTCCAAATTCTGAATGGAGTTTAAGTCCATTAACAGTACTTAATATAGGTGCTTCTTGGGAAAAGAAAATGCCATCTTTTAATTCAATTCCTAAACTTGCTCCACAATAATGTTCATTATCATATATAGGATTTACGAGAGTAATACCTTCAAATACAACTTCTTTATTTTCAGCAAATACTAAATTATTTCTAAATGTGATGTTTTCGGGTGCATGTGGATATTTACCTTCATAAACAAAACTGCGCTCGCAATCAATCAAAGTATTATTCTCAATTAATGTATTAAAAGCTGTCCACTGACCACTTTTGGAAGTGGTTTTACCAATGCTATTGTTTCCAGAATGAATGATAATTCCGCCTCTGAAACTAGCACTCGTCCTTACGCCTTCAATGTAATTATTCCTGATAATATGTTCACCATCAAAGAATCTAATCCCTCCGCCATCAGTGATTGAATTTGTTAGAAATACATTATCTTCAACAATATTTTTGATTCCATGTCTTAAGGTTACTAAACCTTCAACTTCAATGAATGTATTTCCTTTGATTAGATTTTCTCCGGCCTTTACAGAAATAACTTCAATCTCACCGTTAGTTCTTTCAAAGAGATTGTTTTCAACGACTGTAAAAGATGAAGACCTAGAAGTAACCGAAGTCCCGATTCGAATAGTTTCCCATTCATTTTCTTCAAGACCTGAGGCAAAGTCCAAAAAATGGTTATGATGAATATAATGATAATTAGGCGAATCATCTTCACGCATAATGTTGAGAAGAGGACCTTTATGACTTTTACCAGAAAAAGTTGAGTTATCTAATACATTATACTGTCCTTTTAGAGTAATCCAATTACTTTTAGTAAAGCTTCCGTTAAAATTAGTAACTTTGATATTGTTGATACGATTGTAACTACCTCTAATTACTATTATTCCAGAATCATATTTTGGCGATCCATTCGTAAACTCAATTCCAGAAATAATATTATAGTTTCCTTTAATTTCAATTCTTGCTTCTCCGGTGAATTTTACCTTTCCAGGGTTTTTAGCAATATAAAAAATCGGATTTTCTTTTGTTCCATTAGCTTCCGGGGATAAGACTACTCCATCATAAGTTCCGTCTTCGATTATTACTGCAGTTCCAGGTTCTAGGCCTTTTGCTTTACTTTGTAAAGCGCTCTTTGTTGAAACATAAACTTTATTAAGAATGCGGGGATTATTTTCATCTATCTGTTCTCTTAATCCACCTTTTGGGAACAATCCTTCTTTCAAACTCCATTTCGCATAAATAATGGTATTAGCAGTAATTTCATCAGTTTGAAAATTCCAAGGAATTGTTTTAGCAGCATCCTTAAACCAACCAACAAAATCATAACCTTCTTTTGTTGGTTTTGATGGTTCACATACAAGTGAATTATATTCAATTAATTGACCGTCAACTGGAGTGCCATCATCCGTGTCAAATGTAACATTAAATTTTTTTATCTCAAATTTAGCATAAATTGTTACATTTTCTCCAACCTTTTTACTAGCAAAATCCCATGTTTTAGTCTTATCAGCATCTTCGTACCAATCGATAAAATCATAACCAGTTTTTACTGGGTCAGCGGGTCTAGTTACTAAAGAATTTTTTTCAACTTCAATACTTTCGCTGCCTTCTCCATCGACATCAAAAGTAACCGTAAAAGTTGTCTTAGAACATGCAACTAAAATTAATGTCAAGAAAACAAAAGATAAAAATAAAACTAGTTTTTAAATATTTTCCATTGTCCCTCCGATGTTTAATTGAAAAGTTTAGTTCATATATGCGAACTGATTGCTTATATATGAACTGCTAATATTATATTACTTTCAATTAATACACTTGTCAAGAGGATTTCAAATGTTTTTTTTGTAACGAATAAAAAAAACCTAAGGAAAAACCTTAGGTTTTTTAAATATACGCTTACCCTAAACGGATCAAGAATGAAGTCTTCCCTTTTATAGGGATAACTACTAAGCAGCCACAATTAACAACTTTCCAGAAGAAATATTGCTCTTTTGTAAAGGGAATCAAATTCACATCCGCAGGAACCACATTCCCGATCAGCTTGAAGGATAGCCGCAATCAAACGCTTCTTACTACTTTTGTTTTCCAACCATTCTTTAGCAGGTATTGATATCAAATCCCAACCCGATTCAACAAACTTACTCATAATCACTTCTAACTCGTTCATTTTAATTTTCCCCTTTTTCAATAAATTTCTTATATAAATTCATTCCTAACAAAGTTTTTTCTTTAAAAATTTCAATTGGAATATTAGGATCTTTATCAAAAATAAATTCAACATCCATTACAAAACGGGTTTTGCCATTCTCTTCAAAAAATTGATTAACACAGCGATTCCAAGCACCCGGAACTTCATAAGTGACTACACCTCGATTGGGAAGATTGATTTCTTCAATGGTTTCCTTCATCCTCATCTCTTCTTCTCCCCAGCGGTAATATAAATAATATTGATTGGGAGATTCTCCGGGTTCAACTCGCAATAATCCGGTATCCCATTTTTTTAAGACATCATGATCAAAGTAAGATTTGCTGACAAGTTCTATATTAGCATCAATAAAGACTTCGCATTGATACTTCATAAGCCCTCCTTTGTTTGCTTCTATATATAAATAAAGAATATTGTTTATTTTCCTAACTAAATAATAGCACTTTATCGCGTGCCTTACAACCCAAACTTGATAGATTTAAAAAGGCTTCTAGTGAAACCCTTTATACTAGACAAAGAAATTATATTATTGTAATCTTATAATCTATTAATTTGTTTTCTCTTTATGTGATTCTAAATATTCTATTAACGCTTCATCATTTGTAATCGTAAATAAACTTCCGTCATCAGCAGTATAAACATCGGTATACATTCCGTTTTCCAAAATTACAATCGCTTCCCCATAGGGCTCCGGATGGGGTAATCTTTCAATTACTAACTTTTTGGAACAATAACTTTTTTTGAAGACATAGCTACTCCTTATTTAGATCTATTTTTTATTTTTTTCTTATAAATGTATGCTTTTCTAAATAAAAATTTTACCTATGGTTTATATTATAAATGACTTTATGAATATATTCAATGTTTTGCTTAGCTAAATTTTCAATGTTCCTGAAGAAATGATAATATCTACTCATATCACGATAAACACCCTTGCCTTTGGCTAGTGGTTCTTACTTCCAAGCCACCAAGATTTTACATATGACAGCATACAAAAAAGCATTTCAGATTCGAAATGCTTATTTCGTATGTAATAATAATTCTAAAACTTTTAAATCACGAATAATATTTGGCCAATTCATTTCCTTGCTTATTTTAATGTTTGCCTGATAAGCTTTTTTTACTGTGACATATTCTAAACAATATCCCAATTCCATCTCATAATCTTCAAGATCTTGGGAAGAGAGGATGTCGCTTGTTTCCGCAAAATAATAATATGATCTATGATCAAAAATTCCATTTTCGTTATAACGACATTTCCTGATTTCGTGGACTTCACCAAATTCTTTGACTGATTCAGGAATGATGGAAAGTCCGGTTTCTTCTTTAGTTTCTCTGATTAAAGCCTGAAGATGGGTTTCGCCAGAATCAATGCCGCCCCCAGGAAATTTATAAAAACCCAAGGTTTGGCTCTTCACCATTGCAAGGAGTCCCTTTTTAAAAATGATTGCTCGAACGGCTCTTCGCGGAACTCTTTCCGCTCTGTTTTGGTAATCTTTTTTGTCTAATTCAAATAATAACTTCATTTTTCCCTTATCTTTCTACAAATACCTAAATACATTGTAGTCTAATTCGTTTCTAAAAGCAACAATAATTAATCAATAATAACTTTAAATACAAGCGGTTTATCGTACTTATGATTATTTATTTTAAGCTCTAAAGTTTCATTATTTTGTATAAAAGCTACTTCTTCTTTTGTTTCTAACAATAAGACTTTTTTGATATTGCTGAAAAGACCGGAATGGTCTTTAGTTGCTTTTCTTAAAGCTTTGATATTAAAGGAATTAGCTTTCTTTGGATTTAAGGCAAACACATAAAGAGCGCCGTTATTTACCGTAAAGCGAAAGTCTTCGTTTGTATATTGGATCGCTTTTTCACTGAACATCCCTTCATCCGTGGCGGTCGGGCCTTCTCCAAAAGTATGATAAGGTTTAGCGTGATAAATAGCTTCACCGTTAATTTTTAACCAAGCACCAATTTCTTTTAAAACATTCACTTCATACTCAGGAATGGTCCCATCAGCTTTGGGGCCGGTGTTTAAAAGTAAATTACCGTTTTTACTTACTACATCAATTAATAAACAAATAATTTCATAGGTTGACTTATAATCCAAATCATTGGTATAAGCCCAGGAATTATTGGCGATGGATGTTTCTGTTTGCCAGGAGAAATGTTTTAAGTTATTAAATTTGCCTCTTTCAATTTCAATCACTCCGGTTCCATAAGCAAAAGCATCATGTTTATAACAAATGATTCCTTCTTTACCTTGCCGGTAACAATGATTATAATAATAAGCGGCTACTTTTTTCAAATAGGGCTTAAAGGCTTGGTGTTGGACCCACCAATCAAAATACAGAATTTCCGGATTTAGTTTATCGATAATTTCCACATTTCTTTGTAACCAATCTTCTAAGAATTCTTGACTTGGCGCGGGGACGCTTTCAAAATCATAGTGGTCTTGTTCCGGTTCGGAAGGCCAATAGAAATCGCCTTTTTTTAAATCATTGCCGATATCGCTTTCGAATTTTCTTCCATTGCTGAAGAAAAACCAATGTTCGGCGCGATGATTTGAAGCGCCAAACTTGATTCCTTCTTTTCTACATTCGGCACTGATTTCTCCTAAAACATCACGTTTCGGTCCCATCTCAAAAGTATTCCATTTGGAGATTTCGCTTCTATACATTTGAAAGCCGTCATGATGTTCCGCAACCTGCACTAAGTATCTGGCTCCGGATGCTTTGATTATTTCAATCCACTTCTTGGGATCAAAGTTTTTAGCTTTAAAAAGTGAGATAAAGTCTTTATAGCCAAAGTTTTTATGTTCTCCATAAGTTTTGATATGATGGCAATATTCTTCCGAGCCTTCAATATACATATTTCTCGAATACCATTCATTATTAAAAGCGGGAACACTATATAAACCCCAATGAATAAAAATCCCGAACCTAGCTTCCTGAAACCATTTGGGTAATTCCTTTTTTTGAAGTGATTCCCAAGTAGGGTAAAAGGGGCCGAGTTTAATTTTTTCTTCGATTTCTTTAATTGTCTTCGCCATAATTATCCTTATACAAAAAACTCAAATTGGTGAATTATGTTTTCTAAGGAAGTACCAATCGCTACTTGGTAAACTCCGTTTTTCACTGCAAATTGCTTTAATTCTTCATCATAATAACTAAAGGCTTCATTATCTAAAGTAATGGAAACTGCTTTTGTTTCACCTTTTTTCAGAAATACTTTTTCAAAACCTTTTAATATCATCGGTTCTTCAGCATTGATATTTCTGATATAAACTTGGATGGTTTCAGAGGCATCAAAATCACCTATGTTTTTAAGGGTTAAATTAATCCGGTATTCGTCATTTTCTCTATCCCAATTGAAGTTATCATAGGAAAACTTCGAATAACTTAAACCATATCCAAATGGATATAGCGGTTTAATTTGTTTGGTTAGAAAATGCCGGTAGCCGACACTTTCTTCTTCATAATAGTGGACTTTGTCATTACCCGGAAATTCGCCGATACTGTGCGAAGAATAATCACTTAACTTTTCCGCAAACGTCTGCGTTAGTTTTCCGGAAGGAGAAACATCTCCGAAGATGATGCTCGCAAGTGCATGACCGGTTTCCATTCCGATATAACTTGACCAAAGGATTGCTTTAGCTTGCCCGTTCCATTGCGACATATCAACGGCCGAACCCGATAAGACATGAATAACCGTATTCGGGTTTACTTTTAAGATTTCGCTGATCAGCCGGTCTTGTTCATAAGGAAGTTTAATGTCACTCCGGTCTTGACCTTCTAAATCAGACTCATGATTCAAGCCCGCAAAGATAATAATGTTTTCATATTCCTGCGCTAGTTTTACGGCTTCTTCCAAATATTCCTTTTGTTTTACCTTTATTTCTTCAGAATATACTTTTTCCTGTTTGACTCTTTCTTCCAAGCTTAACTCTTGCCAGTGCACATCATCCTTTGCTTTCTCAGGGACATAATAACCCTTAACAAATTTCACATCAACATTTCCGCCTAATTTAGTCCTAAGTCCTAAGAGCGGTGAAATTTCATATAAAGCTTTGATTTCGGCACTGCCGCCTTTATTAGAATGATGACGGATTGCATTATCACCGATGACTAATAACTTATTTATTGTTTTATTTAAAGGTAATACATTATCTTTATTTTTAAGGAGAACAATTCCTTCTAAGGCGATTTCATAAGCAATATTCTGGTGCTCTTTGGTATTATAGGCACCGCTTTTTCGGTTTTCTGTTGCGCCTAACATTTTGATTTCATACATTGTTCTTAAAATATTTCTGATTTTATTATCGAGATGTTCGATTGCAACCTCACCGTTTTTAACTTTTTCAATTAAGGGGTTTGCAAGATTATAGTCATCAAAATCATTGGTGACTGACATTTCGATATCAAGTGCGGCTTCGGCGGCTTCTTTGGTATCATGAACCGCACCCCAGTCAGAAATCACCAAATGTTTAAATTTCCAATCATCTCTTAAAACCTTATTTAAAAGCCATTTGCTATGGGAACAGAAATATCCGTTTATTTTATTATAAGCACTCATAATGCCTAAGGCATTGGCTTTTTTTATAATATCCCGAAAAGCTTTAAAATAGATTTCCTCTAAAGTCTTTTCTTTTACAACAACATCAACGCTGAGACGATTCGTTTCTTGGTTATTAGCAGCAAAATGCTTTGCACAAGCGACAACATCGGACTCCTGAATTCCTTTTACCATTTCAACAGCAAGCCTGCTCGTAAGAAATGGATCTTCCGACAAATATTCAAAGTTTCTTCCACATAACGGGCTTCTGATAATATTGATACTCGGAGCCAAGATAACATCTTTGCCTCTTCCTCTAGCTTCTCTACCTAAAACTTGTCCGTATTTATAAGCTAAATTATTATTCCAGGTAGAAGCAATGGCACTTCCGCTCGGTAAATAGGTACTATAATCATCGGTTTGATTTAACGGCATCCAAGCACCATTTTGAAAATCCTCGCGCACGCCCATCGGCCCGTCGGACATTTTTAAAGGTTTAATTCCTAGTCTTTCAACTCCTTTGGTTTGGAAAAGACCGTCTCCGTGAATCATTCCAACTTTTTCTTCTAAGGTTAGTTGTTTTAAAACTTCTTCAATTTGTTGTTCATAATTATTCATCGTCACACCTCATAATCTGGTTCTTTATTTAAAACGAGCGAGTCGATAAAGACACCTTTTGTTTTATCCCCTTTCGCATAAATCCCGTACATTACCCCGGTAAAGGGAGATGCAGTTACTTCGGTTGCGAGAAGTTCGTTTCTAATCTTGGTTAAGATTTTTGTAACTTCCCCTTCTTTAATCCCGAAATAATAGTAATCCTTATCACCGCTAATCATTAAGGTAATTGTTTCACTAGCATTTATTAGGTATACTTCGGTTTGAACAAGGTCATAACATTGTTTTCTAATCCGGATTTCCTTTTTCTCATTGATTAAGACGGTAACATAGTTATGACTTCCGTTTAGGATTAAAAGGCCGTTTTCACCACTCGAATTAGCTAAATCAATTGTGGTCCTAAATTCAAAATAATATTCTTCTTTCCGGCGTAAAAGTAAAGTAGGCTGCCCTGAGTCGTTTATTCCCGTCTCTTTCGCATTTATTACTAAACCTAAATCACTAAACTTAGTAAAAGTATGATAATCGGCACGAATGGAACACCATTCATACGGTACTTCTTTTAATTCCTGCCAGCGATAATGGATCTCGTTTTCTCTCTTTTGTTTAATATTCATGCTTTCATAAGGATTGACAGTTTCACTCATCTTGGGCCAAAAATCATCCCAGTTAAATGGCTTGATAAAGACTTCGCGTCCCATATTATGGCGCAGGATCCCTTTCGGCCGCACACCTAAAACAAAGAGATACCACTCACCTTCTTTGCTTTGTACAAAATCAGCATGGCCGATATTTTGGAAGGGATGGTTTGCGAAATTGCGGTGGGTTAAGATTGGATTTTTTTCATAAGGAATAAAAGGTCCCCAAACAGAATCCGAGTAAAACATCGTCACCATATGGCCTTCTCTGGTTCCGCCTTCAGCCATCAATAGATAATAGCGACCGTCCTTTTTAAAAATGTGAGGAGCTTCGGGATCTCTACCACCGGAACCAAAACATAACTCTTTTGGCTGGGATGCTTCAAAAGTATTTAAATCAAATTCGATCTGCTTTACAACACTTCTTTCATCGTTCCAACTGGCATAATGGATATAACCGATATTATCTTCAATATAAATTGAGGGGTCGATACCGTCAATATCAAACAAGATCGGTTGCGACCAGGTAGCGAAGGGATCTTCGGTAAAAGTGAGGAAGTTTTGGGTAAATTTCTTTTTGTTAGTGTTAAACATCGTGCTTAAAACATAATATCTCTTTCCGTCATACCGAATAGTCGGTGCGAAAATGCCTTGTGAATCCGGCAAATCCTCTATCGATAAAGGGCTCAGATTTTTACTTGTTAAAGCAAAATTAATAATTTTCCAGTTGACCAAATCTTCGCTACGAAAAATCGGAATCAGAGGGTAATATTCAAAGGATGATACTACTAAATAATAAGCATCATCATGACCCCGGCAGACGCTGGGGTCGGGAAAGAACCCTCTGATGATTGGATTTTTAACTTTATAATTCTTAATCATAACCTTGTCCTTTAAACTAGCTTAAAAGCAATTTCTTTTACTTTTCTGACTTCTTCGATTCTCACAAAGGAATCACGCTTTAAATTTTGAACCTCAAACTCCTTTGACTCTACTTTCAAATTAATAAATCTAAATGCAAGCGGCTTGGTAGCGTTTAAGGAAACTTTGATCTGATCCCCCTGCTTAAGCATGGAGACCTTAACCGCTTCTTTTCTATCTTTAGTGTAGATTGTACGTGTCGCTTCTTTGTTTTCAACAAGATTATAAACTTCTAAGGTAAGATTATCTTCGTAGTCATAATCACAATCATTGTCGACTGCTCCGATTGGTAAAATGGTGTTTTCTCTTACCATTAACGGTAAACCGAAATAATCATATTGTTTTTGATACCATAAATTACCGTCATATTCTTCTTTTGTTTGTAAATCCGTCCATTTGCCTTGCGGTAAATAAAATTCACCGAGACCGTGGTCGTTAAAGATCGGAGCGACTAAGATGGCATCACCGAACATATATTGTCTGTCTAAATAATGAGTGTTTTTATCTTCCGTAAATTCCAAAACCATACTTCTGAGAGTCGGGATTCCCATATTGCTTGCTTCGTTGGCAATTGTATAAACATAGGGCATTAATTTGGCTTTTAGTTTGGTAAAGTGTCTTAAGACATCAACAGCTTCTTCATCATAAGCCCAAGGCACACGGTAACTGGTGCTGCCATGGAGTCTTGAATGTGATGAAAGCAAGCCGAATGCACACCATCTTTTGTAAACATCGGCTGTCGAGGCACTTTCAAAACCACCGATATCATGGCTCCAGAAACCAAATCCCGATAATGATAACGAGAGTCCGCCTCTTAATGATTCAGCCATCGACTCATAGTCGCTCCAGCAATCTCCGCCCCAATGAACCGGGTATTTTTGACTGCCAGCAGTACCAGACCTTGCAAAGAGGAAAGCTTCGCCCTTGCCCTTTTTTTCTTCCAACAATTCGTAAACTAGCTTGTTATATAAATAAGAATAATAATTATGCATCTTCTGCGGATCAGCACCGTTGTAATAAACAACATCTAAAGGAATCCGTTCGCCGAAATCGGTCTTAAAGGAATCAACGCCCATATCAACTAAACTAGCCAGCTTTGACTGATACCATTTCACGGCTTCAGGATTGGTAAAGTCAACAATCGCCATTCCCGGTTGCCACATATCCCATTGCCAGATGTCGCCGTTTTGACGTTTTAAGAAATAACCTTTTTCCATCCCTTCATCAAAGAGATGCGACTCTTGTGCAATATAAGGATTAATCCATACACAAACCTTTAAACCTAAGTCTTTGATTTTCTTAAGCATTGCCTTTGGGTCACTAAAGACCCGCTCATCCCATAAGAGATTACTCCAATGGAAGTCTTTCATCCAAAAACAATCGAAATGGAAAACCTTTAAAGGAATGTCTCTTTCAAGCATCCCATTGATAAAACTTAAGACGGTCTCTTCGTCGTAATTGGTTGTAAAAGAGGTGGAAAGCCATAAACCAAAAGTCCAAGGTTTCGGCATCCCGGGTTTTCCGGTTAAACCGGTGTATCTTACCAATACTTCTTTTAATGTCGGTCCGTTAAAGAAAAAGTAATCTAGGGCTTCGCCGTGAACTGCAAAACCAACTTTTTTCACGTTTTCGGAGCCAATTTCAAAAGAAACCCGTTCCGGCTGATTGACAAATACACCATACCCTTTATTGGAAAGATAAAAAGGAACATTAATATAGGTTTGGTCGCTTGAGGTTCCGGCATCTTCGTTCCAGATTTCAACCGTTTGCCCGTTCTTTACAAAATGAGTAAAGCGTTCCCCAAGCCCGTAAATACACTCTCCAACACCCAAAGATAATCTTTGTTGCATATAGCTATTATCATAAGTCGGTTTGTCATAGGCAAGACCCAGCCAATCCGTTTTTACATAGCCCAAATCACGATTCGTAGATTTGCTTAAAAGCTCATCACCGCGATAATAGCTCATTTTCCAATCTTGTTTATTGATTACTAGTTTGAGCGATCCGCTTCTCACAACAATTTCTTCTGAGGTCGATTCATAATCAAGCCGTCTCTCTGGAAGGTTTAATTCAAAATCAACTTTACCATCTTGGACGCCTTTAAAATGATAGGTTCTCACTCTGATTACTTCATCATAGGGGGTTGAGATTTCGATTGTTAAAAGGACGCCACCAAGGGTATCGCCGCGATGTCTGATATACTGCGTCGGAGTAGTCAAAATTAATTTATTATCGACCACTTTTTCAAAATAAACTTCTTTCGGATTAAAAATTTGGACACCTTTTTGATATAACCATTCACCGTTTGTAAATTTCATAATCTCATTTAGTAGATTACTCTACGTCCTCCTTTTGCTTTAACTAAATTCAAATGTTTTAAAATTAAAATTACTGCCGGGAAGAAAAATAAATTCAACCCGATAATTACCTTTTAGGGGCTTAATCTTAAAACATTGTTTTGAAAATTCTGATTTTTGTAAGAATTCAACTTGATAAGTTTCGCAATTGCCAGTACGATCGGTCACTTGAATTCTGATTGAATTGTCTTGAACGTTCGCCTTACCTTCAATCGTAATTTCATCAACTTCTTGATCAAAATATAATTCATTAAAGATAAAGGTAGTATTGTTGCCAATCTCAGAAAAACCCCAATCTTGGCGAGTATAATAATCACCATAATAAGTGTCAGCATCAAGGATCGAAATAAGTTGCCCGCGATGACTTTTGCGTTCAAAGTAAAAGCCTTTGAAATGAACCGCCCTTCCAAAGACAAGCTTTAAAGCAACAATTCCCGTTAATTCCTTGGGTAATAAATAAGATTCTTCTTGATAAAGATTCCAGATTGTTTCTTTTTGATAAGTAAGTTTATCTAAATAATGATAAGCCTTTGCTTCAGAATCTTGATAATAAACTTCAATTTCTAAGGGTTCGCTTGTAAAGGAGAAAATAGAAAGAGTTATTTTTTTACTATTATGCTTATCGAAATTAAGGTTCTGATAAATTACTGTGGTTAGCTCTTGATCGCTCGTTGCAATTCCGAATTCATTTCCAGGCTTAATTTCGCCGCTGAAATCGTCATAAAGACCCGCCGAGATGAAAATAAAAGGATTTTTGTAAGCAGGTGAAATCCCCGAAACAGCAAACCCTAGTTCCGAAATAACCGCTGCTTGCTGTTTTTGATTGCACACGGCTCCTCTTAATACAAACTCACCGTCTTTAACTCCTTCCAAAATAATACCGTTCTCAGCTTTTTTAATGATTGCATTGTCGGTCGGAATTCCTTTTTTGGTCACAATACTCCACTTCATATCAGCAACCGCACAATTAGGAAGGGTTTTTGCTTGAATGAAGGCTTGTTTGTGATCTTGATTTAAAACCTTCGTGAATGTACGGAGTTTGATTTTTCGAACCGGGATCTGGTTCATTAACTCATTATCTGTTAAATCATTATCTATTATTGATGATCTCAGATAATGATTTTTCTTTTTTGCTAGCTCTTGTTCAAAGTTCAACGGAACTTCGACTGCTACAAGCGTAAATTCTTTTGCTTTTATAAACTGTGATTTAATTGTAACATGAATTGTTCCCGGATGGTATAATGATCCGATAAAAGCTTTTAATTTTCCCGAAAAAAGCGGTTTTATTCGACCTTTAAAAGGAGAATAATCGGTGCTGTCGCCGTTGTCTAAACCGAGCAACTTTCCGGCGCCGGTAACGATGACTTCTAGGATTTGATTGTCATCTTCAACCAAATTCCCCTCAGAGTCAATGGTTTCGATAACCACTTCCGAAACATCGACACCGTCAGCTTTTAAAACCTGATCTAAGACCGTGATTTTAAAGTCAACCGGGTTTGAAAAGGTTTTTTTACTGACCCTAGCAACTTCCTCACCGGCTTTATTGTAAGCGATTGCTTTTAGTTCGCCTTTTTCAAAAGGAACTTGCCAGGTCGGTATTATCTTTTGATCCGTTTCAACATTTATACATTTACTGCCAACGAGTTTATCATTCAGGAATAATTCAATCTTTTCTAGATTCGTCGCGACTCTGACATCAATTAACTCACCTTCGTTAAAATTCCAATAAGGAAAAATATGTAAAACGGGCAGGTCTTTCCGCCAGCTCGCTTGACGAACAAAATATGCGTCTTTTGGAAACCCGGCGGTATCAATTTGGCCAAAATAAGAATTCTTCGTATCATATGGTGTCGGTTCACCAAGATAATCATGGCCGGTCCAGATAAACTGACCGAGCGAAAACTTAAGATCGCGGTCAATGGTCAGAGAGGATTCTAATGATTTTGCGCCCCAACTTGTGATACTGTTACCGAGCGAAGAACATTGCTTGTCTTCATGATAATAGATTTGTTCCGCAAGGGGGAAATGATAGATGCCGCGACTTTGAACAATCGAAGCAGTTTCGCTTCCGAAAATAACCCAATCAGGATACTTCTTGTGATGCTTTTCGTAGAGATGTTCTAAGTAATTATAACCGACAAGCTTTAATTCGTCTGCTGCTTGTTGGGTGTTTTCACCCATTAAAAAGTTTGAACAAATCGTAATTTTACCGTTTTCGTAAGGGTCATGTTTTAAGATTAAATCCCGAAGCATCTTTGTTAATTCTAGGCCTCTTTTTGAAGCGTGGGTGTCATAAATCTCATTGCCGATGCTCCACATCAATAAGGAGACGTGGTTTCGGTCCCGTTTAATCCAACTTTCAACATCCTTTTCGACCCATTCGTTAAAGAATCTTGCATAATCATAGGGGTTTTTTGAAAGTTCCCACATATCAAAAGCTTCCGAAACGATTAAAAAGCCCATTTCATCGGCTAATTCCATAAGTTCCGGAGCGGGCACCGAATGAGCGCATCTGATCGCATTTACGCCCATTTCCTTTAACATCTTCAATCTCTTCTTTAAAGTAATTTTAGAAAAGGCGGCTCCGAACGCTCCTAAATCATGATGCTCGCAGACTCCGTTTAGTTTCTGCTTTTCACCATTGAGGATGAAACCTAAATTAGGATCCATAAGTACATCTTTAAATCCAAAGTATGTTCTTAAACCATCAATAATTTCATTATCGAGATAAAGGTTTGTGATTAATTTATATAATACAGGATTAGCGGGCGACCAGTTGACTTTATCTTCAACTTTCATTTTTACTTTATTAAAGTTCTTTGACACGCTAACCCGAGTTGAAGCAATTAAATAATCTTCCCTAAGAATATTGTGCTCCAACACAACATTCTTAGAGAGATTCATTTCTGTTTCAATTATTACTTCTCCCGTTTTCGGATTGGTATGAAGATAAATCCCGTTAGATAGGAGATGATTTTCCTGCTTTTTCAGAATATAAACATTTCGGTAAATACCGGCACCCGAATACCATCTAGAATTCGGGTGCTCGTGTAATACCCTCACAACCATAATGTTTTCGCCGTCTCGGCAAAAATCAGTTATTTCAAATTCGAAGGATGTATAACCATTTTTCCATTCGCCGACTTTTTGGTAATTGAGATAAACGGTCGAATCCATATAAACGCCGTCAAAGCGGATAAAATATCTACAAGTAGCTTCTTTGTTTAAAAGGAACTTTTTATAATACCAACCGCTCGAACTTTCATATAAATCATCGACTTGATAGATTAACCAGTCATGCGGCAAAACAACATCTTGAAAGCTTTCTAAAGAATTAAGCGCTTCTTCATAACTGCAATCAA
Organism: Acholeplasmataceae bacterium; assembly: GCA_012841865.1. Classification (GTDB taxonomy): domain Bacteria; phylum Bacillota_I; class Bacilli_A; order ML615J-28; family CAG-698; genus DTU067. The sequence goes on from DUTX01000071.1 coordinate 15,943, forward strand.
GGTGTTTTTTGGAAAACTTCCAAAAATGATTAAATCCAACGATTTCGAATTTTTTTTGGTTGTGGAAAAGTTTCATAATTACTCCTTTTAGCGGGCTTTAAAAACAAAAGTTATTTCAACGGTTCTGATTTCCGATAATTTTTCCGGATCAATGATGACTGGCGTTGCATAGTTTTGTAAGCGTGGATTAAGAACTCTGGCATCTTCCGGAACTTTTGTAACCCAAACGTTATAAATATTTACTCTGGTTGTGTTTTGATCATCGCTTGTTGTGTAATAGATTTTGTTTTTAATGTCATAGATTTCATCATTGAATTTCAATTCTTTAATTTCAATAATGTGATCGGGGTAAAATTTTTCACCGTTATAAATTGCGAGTGCCATAAAGCCGACTGAATTGGCAGAGCCGGCACCGCTTCCGGTGAAATCTAAGGCTACTGTAAACTCACCAACTGCTTCAATAGTCACATCTGTTCCAGTAACTCCGTCGGTTCGGCTTCTCGGTTTATATTCGTCGCCGACGCTATAATTAATACCCCAGTCTGAGCTTGCGAACATAATCCAAGCGATTGCTTTGTTTTTAAAATCTGCATAACCGGAATCGATATCTCTTTGCTGGGCTGCTGCGAGTGCTTCGTCAAGTGAAGCTTGAGCCGCATTTTTCACTTCTTCTTTGCTTATATCTTTTTGGACCGCATAACTTCTCGAAGCAAACAGTTCCGCAAATTCTTCGTCATACATTTCTAAATCTTTTCTGATAAAGAAAGTGCTGGTATCCCATAAAACCGGGACATAACCGTATAAATCACAGTTATCGAGTAAGTTTTTAGTATAATCGATAATATTGCTTTTTATTTTATCGTCAGGTGTCGGTAAGACACCATATTCACCGATGATTATACCATATCCTGCTTCAATAAATTTCTCTAATGAGGCAAATTTTTCATTTTGGTAAACAAAATCATCTTCTGTTCCCCAGGTCGAAACACTTTGGAGTGTATAATCAGAGGGGTCATAATAATGAACTGATAAGAGGAGTTTAGCTTCGGCCGTATCTGTCGGCATTTGGAAACGTTCGTCTAAAGTTCTATTGATATCCGTATTGTATCCGGCAATCAGTAAGAATCTGTCCGAGTTTTTGCTGCCGAGATTTCTGATGGTGTCAACAAATAATTGATTAATCCGATTGGTTTCCGAATAGGTTTCATCATCGGTTAAAACCCCGGGCACGCCGTCGATTTCATCGTTAAGTCTTAAGCCTAATTCTTCGTTCGCAGATTCAAAAATTAACCGATAGGAATAATCTTTAAAATGATTACCGATTTGAGTCCACATTGAGATATATAAGTCATTCGCAACTTTGCGGAGGTTTTGGTCGCTCGAACCAAACATTCCCCACCAACCGCCCGACCAATGTTCGTTGATAATAACAAACATATCTTCTTCTAAGGCATAATCGGTTATTTCCGCAACTCTCTTTAAATAAGCGGGATTAATATCATAGTTTCCGTTTTTATAATCGATGGTATTAGTCCAAGCAACGGGGATTCTCAAAGTATCAAAACCCGCTTCTTTCATTCCTTTGATCATTTCTTTTGTTGTAACAGGTTGTCCCCAAGCCGTCTCATACTGAGAAACATCGCCGGTGATTCCGACGGTAGCGCGGCCGTATGCTTCCATCGTGTTTCCTAAATTTATACCGTTACCCATTAATTCGGTAACTTCAAGTGAAGTCATTTCTTTTAAAGTTTTTTCAATATCATCTTCTTTTTCGGTACAACCGACAAAGAAAATCGAAAATAAGAATACTAACAAAAAACTTGTTATTTTTTTCATACTAAGTCCTTCCTCAAATTATTTTTAAAAAGGCAGTATAAATACTACCTTATTATAATTGTCTATCCTGACAAGTTCTCCTTTTCAATTTCATTAAAGATTCTTCTGGAAAAACCGCTGATGGTATAGAAGATCGTTGCCGGCCCGATTAAAAGGCCGACAAAGTATAAGGTTTCAGTGAAAAGGAACAAAACATTTATGAAGGCAACCAAAATCCAGAGGAGGATTGTCCGCAAGAAATACTTATAAGTAATTTCTCTCGAAAGCTTAAAGCTCCGCATAATCGAGTTATCATATCTGGCAAGCAAAGGATAGACATAAGTAAAATTAGCCAAGCCGATAAATAGAATCACGATTCCTGCGATTAAAAAGATGATCGGGTTGCCTTCCAGTTTATTAAAAAATTCAAAATTCAGATAGCAGGAATAAGCCACTGCAAGCGTTATTAACCCTATAATTAGACCTTGTTTAAAGTTTTGTTTAAAAGATTTAAAAAATTGACTGAAGATTTTGCCTTCTTCATTCGCGGCCATTTTTAAAGTTACGCTGAAAGCAGCAATAGTTGAAGGGCCGATGGTAACAATCGGCAAACTAAAAATTACCCAAATAAAATTCAGCTTCAGAACAGTCCAAAGGGTATCCATAAATTTATATAATCTACTATTGATACCAAAAAACTTCATTAATTCCTCCTGCTAAATTTATTTGGGTAATGCTTTTAAATTAGTTTTCCTTAACTGCTTGTTCTAAGGAATATCTAAGTTGCGCTTGTTCTTGAGCCCAAGCCAAACATTCATCATAACCATAATCCCGAGCATTATTCCGCATCTGACGGACGAGAATATTGTATTCCCCGGCAGTTTTCGCATACATTGCTCGCCAAGAAAGAGTTTTGATTGTTTCAGTTACTTGTTCCCACTTGACTTTCAGTTCAGAACTTCTGACACCGATCGAATAACTTGATCCCGGTGAAACTCGGTAATTAGTTTTCTCCATATAATCTTGGGGATTGATGCTGTCAGTAAATTCGCGCCATTTTGCTTCCGTATCATTCCGTGGATCGATTTGGTTGCTCTTCCAAAAATCCCAATGGAATCTTTCGCCGTTAGAATCGGGGTTAATCGCATCTAAGGACCAAGTTGTATTGTTGATTTGGAAAGCACCATCTCTAAATGTTCCGTAAAATCCGGTTTCTTCCGGGAAAGTAGTGTCTTGGTTATCGCGCATAGTTCTTCCTAATTCGGTGAAGTGCGTGTTGCGTTCTTCGTCATAATCCCAAGTGATGCCTTTGGGGCCATATTCTGAGATCATTCTGCCTTCAGGCGTACATAACCAGTTAATTATTTCCATGCATAATTCCGGATATTGGGTTTTGGCACCGATGGACCAAATCCGATTGCCGCCTAAGACATTCATCCCATAAACGATCGGCCGGGCAGCTTGCGGAGTTAAGGGGAGCATCATTTTGCCTTGTTCAATATTTTCCGGAGTATTGAAAGCAATTGAGCCGGCATAGTTGAATATCGAGAAGAAGGTTCCGCCGTTTTTCACCTTCGAAATCATATTATCAAAGGTATTGCTCATTGAGTCGGGGTCTAATAAGTTCGCCCGATATAATTTATTAAAGAAAGCGAGCATTTCCAGATAAGGACTGTTTTCATCCAAAGCTCCGTAATAATTGCCTGTATCGGGATCATATAAACCGATTCCCAATTCATCATAACCATAGTATGCCGTCGCCATCGCTTTTACATACATTACCATATCTCCGTCCCAATCGGGCCATAAGGAAACAGCATAGGTTGGATTGCCGATGTCATCGACGGGCTCGATTTCTTTCATCGCGACCAAGAGATTGTAATAATCATCTAAGTTATTTATTTCAGGACGACCAAGCTCATCATATAAATCCCATCTGATATCCCAAGTATAGAAAAAGGATTCATGGTCTTCGGATGACATGGCGACATTATGACCGAACCCATAGACGGTGCCGCCTGAGAGGTTCCGATTTTTTTCCAGTGCCAAAGCCATATTTTCTTTAATATAGGGGCCGAATTCATCCAACAATCCGTCTTCTTCCCAATCGAATAATAATCCGGCCTTGACGGCATTCAAATATTGTTCACCGTCTCCGCCCCAAACAACGATGTCACCTAAGTTCCCGGATTCCATTCGGGTATCATAGACACCTTCCGTATCCGGAATAATCGTCATTTCAACATTAAATTTTTCTTTCATGATTTGTGCAAACCAACCGGTCATTTTTCCGGAATAGTTAGCTAATTGGCTATAAACAGTCAGCTGAATGGTGTCATCACCATTACATCCGACTAATCCGAAAAACATTGATGCCAATAAAACTAAGATCAGCATTTTTCTGTATTTCATTTTGTTCTCTCCTTTCGGAATTAAATTATCCTTTAACCGCACCTAGCATTATCCCTTTTTGGAAATATTTCTGCATAAAGGGGTAAACTGCTAAAATGGGTATTATTGTTACCATCGAAATAGTATATTTTAACACTTTGCTGTTCAAGGCATGTTGAACGGCAGAAGCTGGTGATGACTGAATGATTTGTTCCAAATTGCTTGCGGTGGTTAAATAAACATATAACCGGTGTTGCAAGGTATATAAATTTGGAGCATTTTGCATTAAAATTATCGAATCAATAAAGGAATTCCAATGACCAACCGCTCCGAAGATGGCAATTGTTGCTAAGATAGGTTTACTTAAAGGTAAAATGATTGAGGTAAATACCTTAAAGTAACCGGCGCCATCAATAAAGGCACTTTCTTCCAATTCTGAAGGAATTGATTCAATATAGGTTTTAACTAAAATGATATTAAACGGAGCAATAATGCTGGGAATAATATAACCTAAGAAATTATTGGTTAACCCGAGCATTGAGATATTTAAATACCAGGGAATTAAACCGGCATTAAAGTACATCGTAATGATTAAAAATCTGTACATAAACTTGCGGCTTTTCATTTCTTTCTTAGTAACTAAGTAACCGATGAAAGCCGAGGCAAGCACCATTAAGGCTGTTCCAAGCACTGATCTTGCAGTTGTTACAACAAATGATTTGGTTAAATCATTGACTGTTCTTAAGGCAATATAGTTTTTTACATGAATCCCCTGCGGTAAGAAGTTAATAACCCCGCGGGCAACCAATTCATTATCCGAGATTGTATTGATGAATAGATAATAAAACGGGAAAATACAGGCCAAAGTAAACAAGATAAATCCGAAATGATTAAAGATATCAAATATGGAACCGAATACAGATATTTCTTTATAAACTTTCTTTCTTGCCATGTTTCCCCCTAGAAGATACTCTCTTTCCGAACAACTTTGGATAATTTGTTAACAGAAAACAGCAGTGTAATACTGATTAATGATTTCGCCATTCCCACAACTGTTGAAAGAGGTATGTTTCCGGAATCTAAACCTAATTTATATACATATAAATCTAGAACAGTAATTTTCAATGTGTTTGTTGCATTTTCGAAAACCAGATACTGTTCCATTCCGTTGCTTAAGATTGATGCAACCGATAAAGTTAACAAAACAAAATAAGTCGGCAGTAAGGATGGGATCGTAATATAAAGCATTTTTTGGAAACGATTTGCACCATCAATGTCTGCGGCTTCATACATTACGGGGTCAATGCTGGAGATTGCAGCAACATAAATAATTGCGCTCCAACCTAAACCTTTCCAGGTTCCGACAGCCCACATCTTCAACCAAATTAGTTTATCGCTGTTCAAATAATTGATTGCAAGTTCTACCCCAAATGTATTTGAGATAAACTTATTGATGAAACCGTCGGTTGAAAAGATTGCTAAGGCTAGAGAATAAACCATAACCCAACTGATAAAATTAGGGATCGTTGTAAATGATTGTACAAAACGCTTAACCTTATTGCTGGTGATTTCCGCCAAAAAGATTGCAAAGATCATCGGGAGCCAACTGGTAATCAAACCGAGTCCGCTCATTACCAAGGTATTTCTTAAGACCCGGATAATATCGTTGCGGGTGGCAGGATTTCTGAATAAGAATGTAAACCATTTAAAACCGACAAAATTATCCATACTTAAGGTTTCGCCGGGACTGTAATCAAAGAAGGCATAACGCCAACCCCATAATGGTAAATATGAAAACACAAAAATTAATGCTGCAAATGGTAAATACATTAACAACAATTGGTAGGGCCGTTCCATTTCATAACCTTCTTCTTTTGCTGCTTTGGGGGTTATGATTAATAAGACAATCGATAAGATTAAACAAATAACTCCAAAAGCTAAAAAGAAATAAATCGAAGAAGGCAAGCTCGGCTCGACTCTAACCGGATGATTGGTTTTACTAATCCCATTATAAGCAATAAAAATTCCGCTTAATCCTAATATAGCTACGCCGCTACCTAATAAAGTTAATCTATTAGAAAGATTCTTAAATTTATTATTACCGATTAAGAAGCTAGCACCGACCACGGTTGTTAAGATACCGAGGACACTTACTAAGCTTGAAATATAGAGGATAACAAAATCGCCTTTGCTGACCCAAGAATTTCGAATCGCTCTGATTGCTTCACTGGTTAACCTGGAATAAGAAACTGCCGAAGTGAAAAACGACATTGTTTTATTAATTAAAATTGTGACTCGAGCAGGATTAATCGTCGGAACAAATAATAATACTGTAAGTGTCGCAGCCACAATAATAATTATTATTTCAAGTGTATTAAGTTTTCTTTTCTTTGCTTTTGTCATTTTTTACTCCTTCAAAAAACTTGTGAGCAGTATGAGAAGGAAGTCCTTCTCATACTACTACCTATTATACAAGTTTTTTATTATTTTTTCTTGATAACTATAAAGTAAACAACCGCACCGACACCAACTAGAGCAACTACGCCTAAAGAAATCCAGAGCCAGAGCCAATCTTTATCATCAACATCACTCGGATCTTCGCCGTTCGGATCTTCACCGTTCGGATCTTCACCATTCGGGTCTTCGCCGTTCGGGTCTTCACCGTTCGGATCTTCGCTGTCAATGCCTGTACCTTCTAAAGTAAATTCAACTTTAATTTCACTTTCAGGTTCCAGTAATTCCGGATTAACAACCGGTTTATCGGCTGTACCTGATCCCCAAATATTATAGAGTTCTAAGCGGAGACGACCATTTTCTTCAATGTCGCCAACAATAATATTGGAATTATTAACTTGAACTTCAACACCGTCTACAAATACTTTTACAGTAACATTCAAATCAGTATCAGTTAAGCCACCAGCAGCTGCTTCTTTTAAAGTTCCAAGATGGACCATTGCTTCGCCCAAATCAACAATATCAATTAAGAATACTTGAGCGGTTTTGGCTTTTTCTGTCCAACCGAAATCTGCGGCTTTGATATAAACTGTATAAGTTCCATCACCGGTAACAAGAGCATCGCCCGCATATTCGCCGTCGGTTGTATATCTTTCCCAACCACCTTCTTCTGACGAATACATCATGAACGCGCGGAATGATTCCGGCATTTCATAAGGAGGCACAATTATCGGTGCTCCGACTGTAATTGTAAAGGTAATTTCAATTGTCTCGATATTTTCAAATGCTGGAGTGTCTTCACTCTTATAGAGAGGTTTTGCTGAAGCTTGAGCAAGAGTTTGATGTGCTGCTACGCGGCCTTCACTAATTTCTTCAACCCAAATGTTGTAAAAATTCAGTCTTGTTTGTTTACCTTCAGCATTAACATAGTGTACGCCTAAATCAACTTCCACACCGTTGATCTTGAAGGAATCAATACGAATATAGCTATAGGGGAAGTAATCTTCACCTTTACCAATTTCTAAACCTAAGAAGCCAACATTCGGTAAAACGCCGCCTTCAACGCCTGTGAAGTCAATTGCGGCTGTATATTGGCCATAGCCTTTAATGACAGGATTAGTAACAACAATTCCTGCAGTATTAGCGTCATCGCCTTCGCCCCAATATTGAACTTCAAAATCCTCATCAGCTGCAACAAAGTAACCTTTAGTGCCTTCTTCCGGTAATTCAACAGATTCTTCGGGAATCGGATTGATTGGTGCGCCATGTTCGAGGCTGAATGTTACTTCGATTGTTTCGATTTGTTCTGTTTCATCATATTGGCCAACCGGAATCGCCGTGATTTCTTCAGTTAAGAGTCCCTCAAAAGTACGGCCTTCGTTAATTTCAGCAACCCATTCGTTATAGAGGTTTACTCTGGTATCGTTTTTATTATCAGATGTTGTATAATGTTCGCCTAAAGCGACTTCTTCACCATTGATTAAGACTTCTTTTACAACCATTAAGTTGGTCGGGAATTTATGTTCGCCGTTTAAAATTTCCACATCTAGGAAAGCAATTCCGGCTCCAAACCCATTTTCGGTTCCTGTGAAGTCTAAGGAAACAGTGTAATCAGTGAAATATTGACTTACGTCTACTGTTTCAACAACAACACCTTCAAATTCACTGCCGTTATACCAATATTGAACTCCCCAATCTTTAGAAGCATATTGGAGATAAGCTTTCGAAA
>DUTX01000072.1 GCA_012841865.1 Acholeplasmataceae bacterium
CTTGTTTCGGGATTCCCAAGACTGAAACTGAATTAAGCAACACCTCTTTTACAAGCGGTGCAAGAATAATCCCCGCAAATTGTATTGCTGATTTTGGTTGATTCATAGAAATATAAACCGAAACTTGTGGGTCATTCATCGGTGTGATTCCGGTAAATGAAAGAATATATTTTCCGGGAGCATAAACTCCGCCGATCGGAATTTCTGCTTGCCCTGTTTTTCCACCAACGCGATAACCGTCTATATAAGCTCCTCTTGCAGTCCCGTAAGCAACAACTTGTTCCAATGCATCAGCAACCACCAAACTGGTTTCAGAACTGATTACTTTTCTGACAAATTTTGTTTTGTTTTGAAAAACCAAAGTGTTGGTTCCGGGTATTCCAAAGCCTTTTAAAATATATGGCTTATTTAAGTAGCCGCCATTAACAGCCGCATTGGTTGCATTTAGTAACTGTAAGGGTGTAACTGTGTTCCCTTGACCGAAGGCCGAATTCGCCGTTTCTACATTTCCGATTTTATCAATATCAAAAAGGATGCCCGTTGATTCACCCAAAAGATCGACACCGGTTTTTTCACCAAAGCCGAAATCACGAAAATACTTAAATAACCTTTCTTTTCCGAGTCTGAGTCCAATTGCAATAAACCCTGGGTTACAGGAATTTTGTAAGACTTGGAGAAAAGTTTGGTCACCATGTCCGCCCGGTTTCCAGTCATTAATTCTTACTCCGTCCACAACCGCAAAGCCAGGATCGTAAAAATGTTCATCAGGTTTAAATACATCTTCTTCTATTCCTGCTGCGAAGGTTACGACCTTGAAAGTTGAACCAGGCTCATAAGATTTCCAAATCGGAAGATTGCGATTATAGATTTCCTGATCATAATCCTGATAATTTTCCGGATCAAAAGTCGGCCGGGAAGCCATAGCATAGATTTCCGAAGTCTGAGGATTCATAATTAATCCGATTAATTCTTCCGGTTTATATAATACATCAGCATTGTTTAAGATTCTTTCTAAAGCCAGCTGAATTTCAATATCGATTGTCAGATAGAGATCAAATCCGGAGTTGGCGGCAGTATAACTTCCGGTTAGGTTCGGATATTTATTCCCGTGAGCATCAGTATAGATATTTTGCGCACCTGGAGTTCCCATTAAAAAATCATCATAAATATATTCTAATCCGGTTATCCCCTGATTGTCGGTTCCGACAATACCAAGTACATGAGCAAGGGTACTCCCGTAAGGATAATAACGGACCACATCGGAAGCAACATAAACGCCATCTAAATTAGCAGCAATTACCTGTTTGGCAGTTTCTAGACTGATATTTTTTCCTGCTGGTTTAATTATTTCAACGGAAACATTTTTATTAAAATGCGGTTCCAATTCTGAGGGTGGAATGTTCAGAATTGTTGAGAGCGCATTAATCGTATATTGTTTATTTTTAATTTGCTTGGGAATGATCGATATTGTCGGAGCGAGTTTGTTGCCGACAATTAGTTTTCCGTTTCGGTCAAAGATTTTCCCCCTTTGGGTACTAACGGGAATGTTTCTGGTCCACAGTTCAAATGCCCGTTCAACATAAATTTCTCCTTTAAAAACCTGAACATAACCGACACGGACGATAATAATAAAGAAGAGAAATAAGAAGACATATACCAAAATAAAAATACGATTACGGATGGTTTTCATTTCTTCACCTCGATATTAAATTATATGAGATGAAACCTTAAGAAATGAAAAAAGGCATTTAAAATGCCTCAGCCTGATGACAAAGTGCCTTTGCAAAACATTTAAACAAGGCACTTTTATTTTCGTCCCACATTAGTATTAAAAAAACGCATAAATCGTTATAATACAAGGTTATATCATATGAAAATCAATCACTTTATCCCACTTTTGTTTTTAATTTATATAAAAAAATATGAGCGTTGACTTTGTCAACGCTCTGAGGCATTTAAAATGCCTAATTAAGTCGTATACTATTCACGTTTTTTAGTGGGGCGAGGGCAAGCTGGTTTCGGTAAAGGTCTGAAATTACTCATTGTTTTCCTCCTTTATTCTTTCGATTATTCTTAACTTCGCACTATGGGCACGATGATTTCTTTTGATTTCTTCTTCACTCGGGGTAATGACTTTCCGATTAATAAGCCGGTATTCGGGCTTTAATTCGCTTGCTTTAATCGGAAGCCCACGAGGAGTAATAATTTCTGTTTTGCTTTTAAACAGTCGTTTACAAATCCTGTCTTCCAAAGAGTGGAAGGTTATCACCGCAATCCTACCGCCTTCTTTAAGAAGTGAGAGGGCATCGGTTAAACTTTTTTCGAAAACATTTAGTTCGTCATTGACGGCTATCCTTAAAGCTTGAAAGACTTTTTTAGCGGGATGACCGCCTTTTCTTCTTGCGAAGGCGGGAATTGCTTCTTTAATAATTTCGCTTAATTCTAGAGTTGTTGTAATTGGTTTAATTTGTCGCGACTCAATAATTTTACTGGCAATCCGGGGGGAAAATTTTTCTTCTCCGTAAGTGTAAAAAATCCTTTTCAATTCCTCGTAACTATAAGTGTTTACAATCTCATATGCGGTTAAATTGCTCGAAGTATCCATCCGCATATCCAGTCGCGCATCCTGATTATAACTGAATCCCCTTTCACCAATATCAAGTTGAAATGAGGAAACGCCCAAATCATAAAGTATTCCGTCAACCGCGTTTACATTTAAAGCTTGAAGTCTTGCTTTCAGATTTACAAAATTATCGGAAATGATTTTGAAACGATCTGAAATTGAACTTAACACTTCGCTGCCGCGAGTAATCGCATAATCATCCTGCTCAAAACAGTAAAGATAACCTGTAGAGAGCCTTTTTAAGATTTCGGCAGCATGACCGGCACCGCCCATTGTACAATCGACATAAATGCCGCCCGCTTTAATGTTTAGTCCCGCAATTACTTCTTCAAGCATTACCGGGATGTGTTCATAATCCTTCATTAGATATCAAACTCAATCCCTTCACTGATTTCTTCGAGCACTGATTGACGCTCGCCATAATAACGTTCCCATTCAGACTTATCCCACAGTTCAAGCCGATCTCCGACACCGATTATAACGCATTCACGCTTTAAACCCGCATAATCGATTAAACTTTTTTCGAGATTAATGCGTCCTTTTGAATCGATTTCGCGTTTATAAGCGCCGGACAAAAACAAACGATTAAATTCACGGTTTGATTTTTTTGTAAAAGAGAGAGTGGAGAGTTTAGATACGATCTTCTCCCATTCGTCTAGCGGGTAAACATAGAGGCATTTTTCAATTCCGCGGTTAATAATAACCTCTGTACCGAGATCGGTACGCATTTCACTCGGAAGAAAAAGCCTACCTTTTTCATCAATATTATAGTGATATTCGCCTATGAACATCGTTTTCCTCCACTTTTACCCACTTTTACCCACTTATAGTCTATCATAGAGTAATTTTTAATGCAAGTCATTTTATTATTTTATTTACAAATTTTAGAAAAAACAAAAAAAGACAAACTTCTACAATGAAGTTTGCCTTATTTTTCAAGTATCAAAACAAGCGGTTCAACGATTTTTTGCAATCCTTTTTTGATGGTTTTTTCGGAAAGATAATCAATTCCAGCATATTTTAAATCAATTTCTCTTTCTTCAGAACTTAAATTAAAAATCCCAATAACAGTTTTATCAGCCAAATCATAACGGAATAATAAACAATCAGCATTTAAAACTTCAATGTTCATGACTCCATTTAGATAATGCAAACTTTTCTTAAGCTTGTTCATCTTACAAATCAGTTCCACAAGACCCGCTTTATTATAAGTGCTCCAATCAATTTCATCAAGTTCAAACAAATCAGGTCTTTTCGTAGCTCCGCATTCCTGACCGTTATAAATCATTTGCGTTCCTTTCAAAAAGAAAAGTAATGTATTTAGATTCCGGAATTGACTTTCTGTTTTTAAATATTTTCCGATTCTTTCTTGATCATGATTTTCTAAGAACCGAAGTTTAATATAGTTTTTAGGATAAATAGCTTCCTGTCTGATTAAAGAGTCAACCCACTTTTGGAGTGGTTCATCGTTTTTAAAATAATTGATGAATTCATCAAAAATATCATAATCATAACAAATATCAAAAACCTGATATACCTGACTGTCGCTATAAGCCTCATAGCCTAAATCCCGAAGATATTTAATGAAATGTAAATGTACGCTTTCAGCTAAAAAGATAAAGTTAGGATTAATCTTTTCGATTTCAGCGCGGGCTTTTTTCCAAAAATCCAAAGGCACAAGCGATGCTACATCAGCACGGATGCCGTCAACTCCAAGTTTTGTCCAAAAGAGTAAGACATTGATTAATTCGGTTTCCAGGTCTGGATTTCCTTCAAATTTTAAATCAATGATATCCCACCAGTCACCGACACGGTTTGTAAAAGAACCGTCTGCTTTCCGGTAATACCATTCGGGGTGTGTTTTTGTATAAACAGCATCATGAGCAGTATGATTAAAAACAATGTCCATGATTACCCCGAGGCCCCGTTGATGTGCTTCCTTAACCAAGGTTTTAAAATCTTCCAAGTCCCCTAAATCAGGATTGATTTCATAATAATTGGTAATGGAATAAGGGCTTCCATAAGTCCCTTTACGGTTTACTTTTCCGATTGGATGGATCGGCAAAAGATAAAGATAGTCAACATTTAGTTTTTTAATTAAATCAAGCTTTTCGGTGACGCCTTTTAAATCATGGGTTTTAGAAAACTGTCTCGGAAAGACCTGATAAATGGTTTTGTCTCTTAAAGAGATCGAAGTATTCTTAGCCATCACATTCTCCTTCAATGTATACTTATATATCAATGTTAACATAAGAATATAAAATATACAAGTGAAGCTAAAAAGGGAACGGTTTACATTTTTATCTATAAAAAATTAAAAAGCACTCTCCATAAGTGCTTTTTAATTAGGTAAAAAATCCGAATTATTCTTCTTTTTTACTTTCCTTTTTCTTAGCCGTTTTCTTTTCGGCTTTTTTGTCTTCGGTTGCCTTCTCTTTCTTCTTTGATTTCTTTTCTTTCGGAGTTTCCGCAACCTCGGCTTCTGCTTCTTCCTTGACTTTAATTTCCCGAACTAGTTTACCGTCATAGAATCCACATTTCTTGCAGACGATATGAGCAAGTTTCATTTCGCCGCAATTCGGACAAACCATCATGCTTGGCATATCCAATTTAAAATGGGTACGGCGTTTACGTTTTCTAGTCTTGGAAATTCGCCTTTGGGGAACGATTGCCATAAAAATTCACCTCTTCTTATATCTAGTTATCGGTAACTTCTTCTTTAACGATTCGCATCGGTTTTTCTAAAAGAATGCATTCCCAAACCAACGGCCGTAAATCAATGGTGTTCTTCTCCACAAAATAAGCATCCGCATTATCAGGATTAGTGCTAAAGACTTCCGAAACTTCAAGATCAAGCGGATATAAGACCGGTTCTAATGTTCTGGCATCTTCGAGCGTTAAAGTAGCACGAATATGCAAATCAAACTTAAAATCATCTTCGAACACATTACGTCCGATTCCCTCAACTTCCACTTCGGAAATTCCTAAGATATCACTGATATTTTCAATTTCTTTTTCAAAATTAAATGTTCCCGAAAAAGAAAAAGGTTTGCCGTTATGCTTGTGTAATTGCTGGAGAGACCATTTCATCTTCATCACCTGATAACCTTTCTTATTATACACTTTTTCAGTTGGTAAGTCAAACATTTTATACAAAGAATCTACTAAATCAAAACTTGGTCAATTACTTTTTTGATTCTTTCCGCAAGTCCCTTTAATTCCGTTGCCGGAACGGAACAAAAAGCTAGTCGAATCGAATCTGTACCTGGAATTAGATAAATTTTTTCTTCTTTGATAAGAGCATCTAAAACTGCATCGCGATTAGCTACGGGGATGCTCACAAAAAAACCGCTTTTATAAGGATAAGTGCTTAAATTAACACTATCTGCTTCCTTTAAAAAAATCTGGGCTCTTTCTTTTATTATTCCCTTAACAAATGCAAGTTCATCCAAAATTTGTTTTTTTAATTCTTGATCTTTGTTAATCTTAATTAATAAATTGATTAAACCTTTATTTACATTCGACCAGGTGTTTCGAGCGGTAAAATTGGAGGCATTATAAAACTCAGAAGCTGATTCTTCGTTTTTACTCATGATTATTTGCGCACCAAGTCTTTGGCCATAAACCGAGAAGGTTTTGGAGGCGCTAAAGGCGATGGAAATAAGAACATTGCTTCCTGCTTCGCTTAAAATTTTAAAGTTTTTCCTAAATCTCAGTTGATCTTCAGCAGCAAAATCAAGATAAGCAATATCATAAATTAATGTACAGGGGACACCAGAGTTATTCAAAAAAACTATAATCTCCCGCAGTTCTGTTTCACTTAAACTATAACCGCTCGGATTATTACAGGGATCATTGATGATTGTGACCAGTTTTCCTTGTTTTTGAATTAATTCCTCTGCTGCTTCTTTAAAACCGGTAATGTTGAAACTTTTATCTGAAAAAAGCGGATAGGTTTTGGTTTTAAAACCAAGATTGATGGCGATGCCAAGATAAGGTGCCCAGTAAAGGTTGGGAAACAAAACCGTTTCTTCCGGATCAAGACTATTAAAAAGACTGGAAAAGATGGCACCGGTTCCACCAGGAGTTGCGAGCACCTGAATGTGGGTTGTAGCTCTTAGTTCGGAAAGATAACTATCGAAAACCCAATTTAAAACCGCTTCTTTAAATTCAAAGCCGCCATCACTCGCTGAGTAAGCATAAAACTCCTCATCGGTTAAACTATTTAAAATCTTCTCGACTGTTTTAAAGCCTTGAAAATAATTATCGTAGTAAAACATCCCGCTGGTTGCATCGATTGTTCGCGGATCCATCTTCTTGGCCAGTTTTGCTTCGCTCGCAATTTGTAAATTATCCTTTTTTAAGACTTTGCCCGCTGCGTGTTTCGCAATAATCAACATTAGTTATTCCCCCATCAATTTTCCTTTACATCTTAATAATAAACAAACCGTTTTCGCATCAACCAACTTTCCCTCTGCAAGCATTTTGAAAGCTTCACCAACAGGAAGCTCAAGGATATCTAAAAATTCATCTTCATCAGAATTTAGGGCAACCCTTTCGTAATTATCCGTAAAATATAAATGAATGATCTCGTTGGTATAGCCGGGCGAAGGATAAATGATCCCGACTTTTTCAATAGTTAATGGCTTCACTCCGACTTCTTCCTGTAACTCACGAATAATTGTCGCTTCGGGATCTTCGCCGACTTCGACTTTACCGGCAGGTAGTTCTAAGACTTCTTTGCCGTAGGGAGCGCGGAATTGTCTGACAAAGAACAAATTATGTTTTTCAGTCAAAACCAAACAAGCCGCAGCGCCGCTGTGTTCTACAATCTCTCGAAATGCTTCTTTGTTGTTTGGAAGCAAAACAGTATCCCGACGGAGATTTAAAATTTTTCCACGGAAAAGGTATTCACTACTTAATCTTTTTACCTGATTTTTCATATTTATCACCTTCACTAAATATTATATACCAACTTGAACTTGATTAAAAGAAAAAAGATAAAACTACTCAGTCTTATCTTTGTTTAGGTCGAAAGCAAAAAGAAAGTCTTTGATTGAAGTGCTCGCATAAAGGAAGCTTTGACAACTCACATAATCTTTATCGTAGATAACGATTCCTTTCATGTAATAAAGCAAGACCAAAAAATAGAAATAATTGCGATAGAAATCATCATCGAATTTATCGAAATACTGATTGACCAAGGGAACTAAATCAATATTAATATCTTTGGAATTCAGATAAAACTTTGAAATATCAAGAGAAGTGATTCCGACTTTGGCCTTCTCAATACTTGTCAGAAACCTTTGGCCGCGATAAGTTAAAAGATGGTTTGTTTTCGGATTATTATGGACAAAAGCGTAATAAACGCTTTTTTTATCTTTGATATCGGAAACTAAGCGGCGATGAATTCTACCCATCACCTTTTTCGCATCCAGCAAATGCCGATAGTTTTTTAATACGGGAATACTGAATTCGTCAAAATCGCGAGTTTCAAGGGTTCTGATATAAGCTTCCAAAACATTAAATTTATACTGGAGATATTCAAACAAGAGTTCCATTTTCCGGCGGGAGAAATCTACCGAAAGCTGTCTTTTAAAGAATGTGTTATTATGGAGGTCGGTCAATTCATCAAGGAGGTTTACGGCTCTGATTTCGCCGATAATATCGGGACAATTTACATAATCCATAACGAAATACTTCTCGTTTCGGTAGTCGCTCACGAATTCACCCAAGCGGTTTTTTAGCGGATAGAGAATGTTTTTGATTCCTTGATTATAGAGAAAATTATACTTTTCCTTCGCATAGAGTTCGCTCCGTTTTGAGAAAAAATAGAGCTCCTCTTTGGTTTTCAAACGATAGGTTTTGGAAGTAATTGGTTTATAGGAAGCAAAGGATAAATTATAAAGATCTCTGAAGCCGCGGAATACACTGCGAATCATTTTATGATAATACGGCGTTTGTTGATAAAGTCAGATTTTTGGTTATCACGGTAAACTTTATCAACGCTGACCCTCTCGTTCTTACAGATTTGTTCAATATCGGTTTCTTTGCTTGTATAAAAAACTTTAACAGATTTGTAATCTTCTTTAATACTGTTCAAAAAGCTCCGGCAATCAGAGTTGGACTCACCGCTATGAATCGTGATCGCTTTCTCCGGTTCCGGTACGTAAAAATTTTCTTCGGCTCGTTCCTCCAAAATTTCATTTAATAATTCATTGTATTTTTGATTAATCTCGGCTTTAATCTCATCATCGCTAAGCATTACTTCATCATAATCTTCTGTAGCGGGTGCATCAACAGGATGATCTTCATTAGCTTCTAAAACCGGTACTTCCTCAACTACTTCTTCTTGAAATGTATCTTCCAAAACTTCAACATCTGTATCTGTTTTTGTTACATAATCAACGACAATATTAAACTGGCATTCAACTCCTTGATTGATTATTTCCTGACAATTGAAATCCTCAACTTCAATCTTATTGATTTCAAAATTACGATCTTTAAAAACTATTGTAAAGGGAACCATTTCCCTGAAGTCAAACAAATTGTCCATATCATCTTTAATATATTTTCCGCTGATTCTGATATTTCCTTCGAGCGTATCACCTTTAACTGTAAAATTTTCAATATCGCAATGAATTTCGTTTACATTCGTCATCTTTTCTAATTTGACCGAGGCATCACAACAAATCCTTAGTTCCATAATATCCCTCCTATATAGAATATTATGAGAAATAATAAAAAAATAGAACTTAAGTAAGGTCCTTAAGTTCCGATTTTAGACAAGTAATTTTCTGATTTCTTCAATTCCCATTTTTGTTTTTGAGGAAGTTAAAATCAAATCTTCGTCGTGAAGATTCATTCTTTCTTTAATCTGTTTACGATGTCTTAAGACAAGAGTTTTTCCGATTTTATCTGCTTTAGTGGCAATTATTTTAGTCTTAATCTTAAAATGGTTCAGGTAAGCAGACATCATTAAATCATCCGTTGTCGGGCCGACTTTCGTATCGACCAAAAGAAAAGCGATTTTTAAATTCGGGTTGTTTTTTAAATAGTTTTCAATATAAGTTCCAAAATCAAGCCGTTTTTCTTTGCTTCTAACTGCATAACCATAACCCGGAACATCAACCAGATAAAAGGAATCGTCAATCAAAAAGAAATTTATTGTTTGTGTTTTACCGGGTTTTGCGGAAGTATGGGCAAGGAGGCGCCTGCCTGTAATCGCATTGATTAAACTGGATTTGCCGACATTGGAGCGTCCTAAAAATACATATTCGGACAAACCGGTTTTATTCGGATATTGTGCTTTTGAAACAGCGCTGATAATATATTCACATTTTTTATACATAATTTCCCCCATTAGTAAAAACACATATGGATTTGCCATATGTGATTAAATGGATTGTATTCTGTAAGCCTTGTTCTGTACTTCCAAAGGAAGCGGTAATCATTTATCTCTACCACGTGCTGTGATAGCCCTAAATCCGTTCATTTCCGAATTTAAGGTTCCCCTACCATAATTTGGGTTTCTAGCTTATGGGGTTTACCCGTTTCACTTCCCGGTTTCCCGAGAACTTCGTCACTGTGGCACTTTATGAAGAATCGCCATTTGACAGGTTCATCTCCGCCATCACTTTCCCAAGTGTCCTAACTTATGGTTTCATTAGGCATAAACACTACATGCATCTCAGCATGTGCTAGCAAGGACTTTCCTAACGGATTTTCATCCGTTCGATTACCCGAATACATTATATATTATACTCGAAATCACATTATTTTTCAAGTGTTTTTAGAAAAAAATAAAAACCTCTCTTTGAGGAGAAGTTCCTTACTTTTCAACAGTTTGGGGCGCTTTTCTTTCCCGATTATTCGGGCGTCTCCGAAAATCGCCTTTGCTTTTTCTTTTAGTTTCTTTTTTCTCACTGATATAAGGATTACTTAAATCAACACGTCCTTTATCGTCGATACCGATGACTTTAACGGTGATTTCATCGCCAAGTGCAAAAAGATCTTCAACTTTGTCGACTTTTTCTTCAGCCATTTTCGAGATGTGGAGTAAACCTTCACAGCCAGGCCAAAGTTCAACAAAGGCGCCGAATTTTTCAATCCTTACAACTTTACCGGAATAAAGTTTTCCGACTTCCGCAACCCGCACGATATTCCTTACGATTTCCGCTGCTTTTTCGCACCAATGACGTTCTACATGCATAATTGTTACGCGGCCGTCTTGTTCAATGTCAATCCGAACATCGTTGCATTGATTGATGATTTCGGTAATAACTTTTCCGCCGGAACCGATAACTTCACGAATTTTTTCAGGATCAATAAAAAAGCTGATGACTTTCGGAGCATAGGGGCTCACTTCTGGACGAACCTGAGGAATTGTTGTTTCCATATGGTCTAAAATATGCATTCTGCCGGCTTTTGCTTGAGCAAGAGCTTCGCGCATAATATCTTTTCTGACACCGGAAATCTTAATATCCATTTGTAAAGCGGTAATTCCAGAGCGTGTTCCTGCAACCTTAAAGTCCATATCGCCGAAATGGTCTTCCATACCTTGAATATCAGTCAAAATCGTATAATTTTTACCGTCCATAATCAGTCCCATCGCAATACCCGCAACCGGGGCTTTAATCGGAACACCCGCGGCCATTAATGCCAGCGTTCCAGAACAAATAGACGCTTGCGATGAGGAACCGTTTGATTCTAAGATTTCGCTTACGACACGAATCGTATACGGAAAATCTTCTTCGCTCGGAATGACTTGAAGTAGCGCCCGCTCACAAAGGGCACCGTGACCGATTTCCCTTCTTCCGGGAGACCCATAGCGTCCGGTTTCTCCTACCGAGAATTGAGGAAAGTTATAATGGAACATGAAGCGTTTCGAATCTTCCACACCGAGACCGTCGATAATTTGGTTTTCTCCGAGCGCCCCGAGCGTTACAACCGCTAAGGACTGAGTTTGACCTCTGGTAAAGAGAGCGGAACCATGAGTTCTTTCAAATAAATCTACTGAAGAATTTAGCGGACGGATTTCGTCAAGTTGGCGTCCGTCAGGCCGGATATGGTCTTTGATAATCAGCCTTCGCACCTCTTCCGCAACAATATTCTCCAAAACTTGGTTCACATATTTCATTTTATCTTCAAATTCTTCGTCTTCTTTGAACTTTTCTGAAAGTTCTTCAATAACTCTTTCGTTAATGGCATTAATCTTTTCGGCTCTTTCCAGCTTTTCATGAGTGAAAACCGCTGCAACCAGTTCTTTTTCTGCCATTGACCGGACTAAGGAATTGATATCTTCCGGAACAATCCGTAACTGGGGTTCGACTTTTTCTTTTCCGATTTCAAAACAAATTGCTTTTTGGAAAGCAACCAAACGTTTGATTTCCTCATGAGCAAATTCCAAAGCATCGAGCATATCTTCTTCCGATACTTCTTTGGCTCCGGCTTCAACCATATTGATGGCATCCTGTGTTCCCGCAACGGTCAGATGCAAATCGGAATTTTCCTGTTCCTCAACGCTCGGATTTAAAACAAATTTACCGTTGACGCGGCCGACGATGACACCGGCAATCGGACCGTTAAACGGTATTTCAGATACTGTTAGTGCGACCGATGAACCGAGCATTGCTGCCATTTCTGAGGAATGATCTGGGTTTGCACTTAAAACAATATTGATGACTTGAACCTCATTCCGAAATCCTTCCGGAAACAAAGGACGTAATGGTCTGTCTATCAACCGGGAAATCAGCGTTTCATGTTCGCTGGGCCGTCCTTCTCTTCTTAAAAATCCGCCCGGAATTTTTCCTGCAGCATAGAGTTTTTCTTGATAAAGCACGGTCAACGGGAAAAAGTCTGCGTTAGATACTTTATCGGAATAAACAGCTACAGAAAGAACCGCGGTATTTTCAAAACGAACAAGGCAGGCACCGTTTGCTTGTTTAGCCAATTCGCCAACTTCAACTATGTATTTGCGATCTCCTTGTTGATATTCAAATACTCTTTTTTCGTTCATTAATTTTTACTCCTTGTTTCTTTTTCAAAAAGGGTATATACATACCCTTTCACTTATTTTCTAAGATTTAATGCTTTAATTAAGTCAAGATAAGCTTGCGTATCTTTTCTTTTAATGTAGTTCAATAAATTACGACGATGACCGACTTTCTTCAACAAGCCACGTCCGGAATGATAATCATGAGGATGAGCTTTTAAATGTTCATTCAAACGATTAATTTCTGCCGTCAAAATCGCAACTTGAACTTGTACGGAACCCGAATCTTTTTCGTTTTTTCCGAACTTAGAAACCAATTGTGCTTTTTCTTCTTTCGAAAGACAAGACATAATTTAACCTCCTTATATTTATTTACGCCAATGACCCAGACAGCGTTGGAGATTCGTCTGTCAGAGTACACGGACTTATTTATTATAACATATTTTTAAAATGTTGTAAATTGATTTTGTTAATTATCCTTACTTTATTTTCCAATAAGATTATAAAGGCTAATATATTATTCCCGAAAAAAGGTTATAATTTTCTAAAATTCAATAAACAAATTTATCCTATTTTTTTGATTACTTCAAGCAAAAAAAGATTACTATTCGTAGCCGCCAGTTCTAAATTATCCAAATAACTCTGAAATTGCGCTTCATAACCAATAACATCACTGATTGCGCGAATCGCTATAAAAGGAATGCCATAAAACCAAGCACTTTGACCGAATGCGGCTGATTCCATATCAAGAGCAAGCACATTTTGATTTGGAAAATGGGTATTAATCAAAGTGCTTACATCTTCAATATCTACAAAGAAACTGTCCCCAGAAAGAATGGTTCCGGTTTTATAAGGGTGTGAAATCTGAATCCTTTTAATTATATCCGCTCTTGATGAAAAATATAGCGGACAGTTTGGAATTTGACCATAATAATAATCCCCACCCGGACGAACATCGACATCAGCGTAAGCAAGCTGCTCCGCAACCACAATATCACCGATTTCCACCTTGTCCTTCACTCCGCCCGCAACACCGATATTGATAACAAGATCAAGGTCCGGATAGCTGTTTATAAGAGCGGAAAATAGAATTCCGGAAGCGACTTTACCGATTCCCGATTCTACAACAACCATTTCTTTACCGGCAATACTACCGCAATAGAAAAGATGATTTAGTTTCTTTTCAACTTCATGATTTTCGAGATGCTTTAAAAGAAAATCAATCTCCTTTTTCATCGCTCCGATGACAGCTAATTTCATACTTCCTCCAAGATTTTCTTAGCATTAATGATGTCTTTTTCAATCTGTTTGACTAAAGACTCCGGATCTGAAAACTTTATTTCCGGTCTTAAATATTCTACAAAATCAATCGAAATATATTTTCCGTATAGGTCTTTTTCATAATCTAAGATATGTACTTCCAAGCGTGGCCGTTTTTGATAATTGATGGTCGGGTTATGCCCAATATTGCAGACCCCGAAATACCTTTTTGAATCAATATTTACAAAAACAGCATAAACTCCTTTTTTCAGATATTGATAATCTTCTTCCAAATTAATATTCGCGGTTCTAATCCCGAGTTTTCTTCCGACTTTATTTCCGGGAACTACTTTTCCAACAATATTATAATATCTTCCAAGTAGTTTCGTTACTTCTTGAATGCGTCCATGAGTAAGCAGTTCGCGGATTCCTTCCGACCCCATCTTTTTATTATTGTAATCAATTCTTTCTAATACATAAACCGGATATTTTGCTTTCAGGCTTTCGGAATTCCCCCGCCCCTTGGCACCATATCGATAATCAAAACCGATAAAAATTTTACGAATATCAAATTTACCTAAAACATTATTTTCAAACTCCTCCGGCAGGAGCGAGGCAAATTCTTCTGTAAAATTCACGACAATTAAATAGTCAATGCCGAGTGCGGCCAAGGTTTTTGCTTTTTCCGTAAGTGGTGTAATATAACCTTGATAAGGTCTTTTCTTTAAAACAAAATCAGGATGGGGATCAAAAGTTAAAACTGCGGCTTTTAAATTATTTTCGCGAGCATATTTAATCGTTTCGTTGATCAATTTCTGGTGTGCCAAATGCAACCCGTCAAATTCGCCCAAAGCAAGTGTAATTCCGCCCAAATGTTGATAATCCTGATTTTCAAACTTAATTAGTTCCATACTCTTTCTGCGTAATACTTTCCTTCTTTATATTTATAAATTGCAAGTAACCTATCTTTCTGTTTAAAGACGAGAAGCGGTTCTTTGCTTCCGACAAGCTGTGCGGGGAGAATATTTCCGTTTTTGATTTTTGCTGCTAAGGTATCGTCGACTTCGACCTTTGGAAAATCAAGGGCATCAACCATCGATATTAAACGATAATCTCCTGCTTCAACATCGGCTAAACTAACCGCATCATCAAGTCGAAAGGATCCGGAAGCAAGCCTTTCTAAGCGTGACATATGCGCAGGAAGGCCGAGTTTTGTACCGATTTCGGTACAAAGTGTTCTAACATAAGTACCTTTTGAGACCTTGCAATAAAAACTAAACTTAGCAAGACCATTTTCATAAGTAACCGGACTTCTTCTTTCCAGCGCATAGATTTCAACTTCGCGCGGTTCCCGTTCGATTGTTTTTCCTTCGCGAGCAAGTTCATAAAGCTTCTTGCCGTCTTTTTTCAGCGCTGAATACATCGGCGGAATTTGCTCTCTTTTTCCGACCAAAGCTCTGAGCGCCGCATCAGGATCCGCTATTTTTGTAACAGTTTGCTTTGCGATAATTTCTCCGGTTGCATCATCAGTATCGGTTGCTAATCCGAGCACGATTTCTCCCAAATACTCTTTATCTTGATTTAAAAGATAATTGGATAATTTCGTCGCTTCGTTGATTAAAACAACAAGCAAACCGGTCGCAAGTGGATCCAAAGTTCCCGCATGTCCGATTTTTTTCACTTTTAAAATTCTTTTGATTTTTTGAATAACCGCATTTGAGGTCATTCCTGATACTTTATTAATCAGCAAGATTCCGTTCATCATACTTGAATATTATACCACAATTCGACATTATTTAAAAGCAAAAATGAAAATGGCCTCTTAAGTTTTTCACAGGTTGCTTAGAGGCCATTAATTTTTATTTTTCTAATTCATTTAAGACTGATGTAACAACTCTATTTTTAATAGCTTTCGCATTACTAAGTAGTTCGGAACATTCTTTTAAGCAAGCCGTTTTAAATTCTTCGTCAGCAAAACCAGACAAATTCGTTTTCACATTCATAATCGCGCCTTCTAGTCCGGCAATAAGCAATAAGGTGCCGACTCCAAAATCGGAAAGAGCAGTTTTGGTTGCATGTTCTAACATCGGTTCTGCTACCACTAAAGCTTCGTAGGCAAGTTTTGCGGTTTTTAAGGGAACATTGGTTGCTTCAATCGTTGCGAGCCTGATTTTCTCTTTTCGCTTCGCAATTTCTTCATCCGTTGTTTTAGCCATTCGGTAAGCATTTAAAATCTTATTGAAAGCGGCACTGTCCAAATCGACCAAAGTAATCGCTTCTTGTTTTAGCCCTTCGAGCTTTAAAAATCTATTTGTATAATCAGATTTGATGTCGTCAGGTAATGCTTGAAACTTCTTTTTCGTAATCGTAATCTGAGCAACCATTCTGATGAGCCCAATTCCGAAAGCAATTGTTTGAGCAGAGACTGATCCCCCTCCCGGAGTGGGAGCAGCAGAATCTACTTTATCTAAAAATTCATTAACCTTGAGTTCAAAAAAATTCATTAGTCCTCCTTCATTTAACCTTCTTTCCTTTTATATAGACTTCTTCTACAAGATTAATTCCGAATCGGTAGAAGAAATAATCAAGATTAGGAGCAGCAAGCACGACAAAATCAGCATCCATTCCCGGCATCAATCTACCCTTAGTTGCTTCCAAACCAGAAGCCTTCGCCGCATTTACCGTAACAGCAGTTAAAGCCTCTTCGGGTGTCATTTTCATCTTCAAGACCGCAAACTGCATAGCCAGCTGCAAGTTTTCCGAAGGACTACTTCCGGGGTTATAGTCGCTTGCAAGCGCAACAGCACAACCATAATCAATCATTGCTCGCGCTTTAGCAAATGGTTTGTTCAGATAAAATGAAGTTAAAGGTAGTAGCACAGCAATTGTATCGCTTGAAGCAAGTTTCTGCAAATCTTCATCACTTGAAGCTAGGAGATGTTCGGCAGATACAGCCTTTAATTCAGTCGCAAGCGCAGCTCCACCGAGCGCACTCATCTCATCCGCATGGATTTTCAGTTTAAACCCTAACTCTTTCGCAAGCCCTAAAAACTCCCTGCTTTCAGAGACAGAAAAAACTCCTTCTTCGCAAAAGATATCAACGAAACTTGCTAGGTTTCTTTTTTTAATTTCATAAAGCGCTTTTTCCAGCAAAGCAAAATAAGCTTGACGATTATCATGGTACTCACCTGGAAGCGCGTGTGCTCCCATAAAGGTACTCACAAGCGTCTGAGGTCCTTCGGCCTTTAACTTAGCTACAACCTCAAGTTGTTTAAGTTCGGTTTCAAGGTCCAAGCCATAACCGCTCTTTGCTTCTACTGATGTCACGCCGAACGAAAGCATCCGTTCCAGGGTTGTGCGTGCCTCTTTATATAGAGTATCAAAGGAAGCTTCCCGGGTTTTACGAACGGTACTTAGAATACCGCCGCCACTTTTTAAAATCTCGAGATAGGATTCGCCTTGTAGTTTTCTTCGCATTTCATTTTCCCGGGATCCAGCAAAGACCAAATGTGTGTGGCTGTCAATAAATCCCGGCACGACCGTTTTTCCAGCTAACGAATAAAAGTTTGCATCTTGATATTTTAAATAGCCGTTTCCGCTACCTACCTCTTTGATTTTTCCTGCTTCTACAACTATATAACCGTTTTGAAGTGGCTTGACATCGGTCATTGTAGAACCTTTTCGTAAGGGGGAGCCTTCTAAGATATATAAAAGGTTGATGTTGTGATAAACAGAAAGTTTATTTTCCGCCGGGGACATATTTCCTCCTAATCAAGTCTTGAAGCATTTCCTCATTTACCAAATAAGGAAGTGTAATCTGATCGTTTGAATTTTTATTATGTTCAATCGCCGTATTAAGCGAATTCGGATTTCTTGCCCAGGCTCTTCTTGCAATACCGCCGATAACATCAAAGGAAAGTGCGGATTTGATAATCTCATCAACACGCTTGGAACCGTCAAGCAAAAGACCGAAACCGCCATTGATCGATTTTCCGATGCCGACGCCGCCGCCGTTATGTAATACGGCCATAGTCATACCGCGAGCACAGTTCCCCGCAAAGACATGTGTTGCCATTTCCGCCATGATATTTGAACCGTCTTTAATATTTGCGGTTTCGCGGAAAGGTGAATCGGTGCCGCCAGTATCATGGTGGTCGCGACCGAGCATTATCGGTCCGACTTCTTGATTGCGTACCATCTCATTAAATTTCAAAGCAATTTTAACTCTGCCGATAGCATCTTGATAGAGAATTCTGGCTTTTGCTCCGACAACAAGATTATACTTTTTAGAATTCTTTATCCAATTATAATTATCAAGATCTTGAAATCTCCGTACTTTATCAATACAGCTTAAGGCCGCTTGGTCTGTTTTATCTAAATCTTCTTCCCTTCCGCTCAAGCAAACCCAACGGAAAGGACCGTAACCATAGTCAAAGAGAACGGGTCCCATGATATCTTCAACATAACTCGGCCAAATAAACCCGTCGTTGGGGTTTACTCTATTTCTACAAATCTCTTGAATCCCGGCATCATATACAGCTTTCATAAAACTGTTGCCGTAATCAAAGAAATATGTTCCTTTAGATACAAGCGATTTAATAACATAGAAATGTCGTTTCAGACTGATATTAACCAGTTGGATAAATTTAGCTTTATCTTCCTTCAACATTTCCGTACGTTCTTCGTAAGAAAGACTGACCGGACAATAACCACCGTCATAAACATTATGACAGGAAGTTTGATCGCTAAGTAAATCTATCTTGATATTATTGTTGTCTGCATACTCAAGTAAAGATACGATATTACCGTAATAGGCAATCGCCCGCGGTTCTTTTTTATGGATATATTCATAAGCAAGTTTAAAAGCTTCTTCAGGGGAAGTAGTGATATTATGAATCCAACCCTGATCATATCTGGTTTTTATCCTTGAATAATCCACTTCCGCAATCACACCGACGCCACCTGCGATTTCGGCCGCTTTTCCTTGGGCACCGCTCATGCCGCCAAGGCCGCTTGAAACAAAAAGTTTTCCGGCTAGGTTTGCATCATACGGTACCCTAAGTTTTTGTCTTCCGGCATTAAGGAGTGTAGAATAAGTACCGTGGACAATCCCCTGAGGGCCGATATACATCCAGCCACCGGCAGTCATTTGGCCGTAGGAAGCCACACCGAGGCTTGCGGCACGGTTCCAATTTTCTAAGTCATCATATAGTCCGACCATTAAACCATTGGTAATGATGACACGCGGAGCATTAGGGTGTGATTTAAAAATTCCAAAAGGATGGCCGGAAGCTACAACCAAAGTTTGGTCTTCTTCTAATTCTTCTAAATAGCGTTTTACCAGCCAATACTGCATCCAGTTTTGGAAAACAGCTCCGGTTTCGCCGTAAGTTATAAGTTCATAAGGGTAAAGCGCAACCTCGGGATCTAAGTTGTTGTCGATCATCACCTGTAAGGCGCGTCCCGCCAGGGTTTTGCCTTTGTATTCTTCTAGTGGTTTTCCGTAAATCCGCTCCTTAGGCCGGAAACGATAACCATAAATCCGCCCTTTGGTTAGAAGTTCATCCAGAAATTCCGGTGCAAGCTCTTCATGCCACTTTTCCGGAATATAACGTAAAGCATTTTTTAAAGCAAGAGCGGTTTCTGCTTCACTTAACACAAATTCACGTTTCGGTGCTCTTCTTAACTTTGGATCAAACTCCGGATATTCGGGAAGATCCGTAAAGATGGCATCAAGTTTTATTTTCATTGCTTCAGAAATTAATTTATTATTCATATTATCCTCCTACTCCAAGGTTCCAATTTTCTCCTCGATAGCTCCCACAAACTTAGGGTCAAAAATAATCTTTTCCGCAAGTTCCAAATATGGATACATAATCGCATCGTTTTCTATAAAAGGAACTTTATTTCGAAAATATTGATAAGCAATCGCACTGCCCTGACCTAAAGTCTTTTTTCTAAAGTCAAGCGCTTGACAGGCTGAAAATACTTCCGTGGCAAGCACCTTCCAAGCATTCCCGACAATTTCGCGGGCTTGTCTTGCTGCAATGGTGCCCATCGAAACATGGTCTTCTTGGTTTCCTGAAGAAGGAATTGAATCAACGCTTGCAGGATGCGCCAAGACTTTATTTTCACTTACCAAAGAGGCAGCACTATATTGAACAATCATAAAACCGGAATTTAAGCCCGGATTAGCAACAAGAAAAGCAGGTAGACCGGCATTTAAAGCCGGATTAACCAATCTTTCGATTCTTCTTTCACTGATATTAGCAAGTTCAGCGGCAGCTATTTTTAAGAAATCAAAAGCCTGAGCCATAATCTCGCCATGAAAGTTTCCGCCGGAATAGACCTTATCTACACCAAAAATCAAAGGATTATCGGTTGCGGCGTTCATTTCAATTTCTACTTTTTCTTTTATATATTGCAAAGCATCGCGGCTTGCTCCATGGACTTGTGTAAGGCAGCGCAGCGAATAGGCATCCTGAACTCGTACTTCACCTTGGGAGGTAAGATGTTTGCTTCCTTCGGTTAGTTTGCGGATATTGTTTGCGGAAGCGATTTGGCCAAATTGGCCACGCGCTTGATGGACTTCGGGAGCAAAGGCTTCCCGGACTCCAAGTAACGCTTCCAAAGATAGTGCTCCGGCAATATCAGCAACCTTAGCAAGTCTTAAAGCATCATAAAGCGCCAGGGCACCGATTGCGGTCATAGCTTGCGTGCCATTGATAATTGATAGTCCTTCTTTTGCTTCCAAACGTGGTAAAGGTTTGATTCCGGCCTGAGTCAAAGCCTGTGACGCTTTCATCAATTTGCCTTGATAATAGACTTCACCTTCGCCAAGTAAGGTTAACCCCATATGAGCAAGGGGCGCTAAATCACCGCTTGCGCCTAAAGAGCCTTGGGCGGGAATTGCAGGAATAATGTTTTGATTTAAATAGAGCAATAATTGTTTAACCGTCTCTAGCCTAATTCCGGAATACCCACGGGCGAGGGCATTGATTCTTAAAAGCATAATGCCACGGACTTCTTCTTCGCTTAAATGCGATCCGACACCACAGGCATGGGATTTTAAAAGATTAAGTTGCAGTGTTGATAAATCCGAATTGGAAATCACCATTTCAGAAAATTTTCCAAAGCCTGTATTTAAGCCATAAACCTTACGGTTTTCTTTTACAATCTTAGCAATAGTTTTTTGAGCAGCAATAATTCGCCTTTCTGCCTCTTCCGATAAGAATACTTCTTCTTGATAACGGGCAACCCGAATAAATTGTTCTAAATCTAAGTTATGGCCGCTGATTTCGATTGCCATGTTCTTCCTCCTTTATCTATTTTTCATTTTACTATATTCGCCCCCTTTAAGCAAGATAAAAAGCTCGGCAACAACCGAGCTTAAGCTAGAGCTAAATATATTAATAAGCCGATTCCGAAGGAGGCGATATTTGCTGCAATTGCATAAACAACTGCTAGCCATTTTTTCTTTTCCTTCAGGAAAATACCGTAAATGATAGCTTCTCCTAAAACAATTAAGAATTCCAGCAAGATATAAATAATTACTCCGACTAAAACGCTTTGGTAATAAGATGTGATATTAAGTAACACATTTAAGAAAATTTGCGTGATAATATTAACAATCAAGACCAATTTATAACTTCTAGAATTGCGATAACCAAATAGATAAAGAATACCAATTTCTATTAAAACCGTCGCGAGCAATCGTAATAATAAAGATATTATCTCAGTGGTATAATCATAATTCTTTTTAACTTCAACTATATTTTCAGTTCGATCAATAATAACATGATAATAAGTATTAAAGGCATAACGTTCAAGAACAGGTGAGGTGAAATAGGTACCGTCTTCTAACATGATCAACACTTTAAATGTTGAAGGTGGATAATAACCCCAAACAAAAGATGTATCTCCTTCAAGTTCCCAATGACTGCCGATCCACTTAAATCCTTCCGAATCTCGATATTCCATAATTCTATGATATGGTTGATACTCGGGGTCACCATTTTCAAGCCAGTCTTCATAGGTAAAATTAGGTCCTCCTGCTTTTTGAGATATCAAAGTGGCGGTATACTTTTCACCCTCTAAACCTGTAATTTTAATATTAACGGATGGTTTCGGTCCCACATCGGCATTAACCCGAATGTTAGACCCGATAAACAAAAATAAGAAGATAGACAAAATAACAAATAAATAAAATCTAAATTTACGCATTACTTCCTCCCCATAATAATCATTATTATACGAGCTATTCCAAGTAAAACACCCAAAGAAGCGAATATTAAACCTACCTTTGAATATCTACCGGTTTTTCGATAAAGAAAAGTTAAACAAAGGCGATGGTTCCAAAGATAAGAGCAAAAACATAGGCCAGCGGAATATCGATAAAACCTGCAAATCCGAAAACTTAGGCAAGTATTCCAAAGATTAAATTCTTAAGTACCCTTGCTTCACTGTCACGAGGACCCGAGGATGAGTATTTCGGAATTAGTTTCTTGGCTGCGTTTGTTATTGTCTTTCCACAATCAGGACAGATCGAAACACTTTCAAACAACACCCTTCCACAATCTCTGCATTCCATCTTTTCTCCTCTCCGTTTACAATAAACCTATTCTTTTTTTAAGACATCCTGAAAGGCTTCCGTTTCTTCCATCACCTTTTTTACATAAGGACAGACAGGAATGATTGTTTTCATTTCGCTTCTTGCAAGTTCAACCACTTCTTCTACAAGCTTAAAAGCAAGCCCCTGCCCGCGAAATGCCGGATCAACAAAGGTGTGATCAACAATCATATCATCATCCTTAATCTTAAAGGTAAGTTCACCAATTCGTTTTTCGTAACTTGAGCCCAGATATAAGGAATTATTTTCTCTCTTTATTTCCATAAAATGCTCCTTTCAAAAAAAGAGATTTGTGTTTAAGATTTAAAAAGATTAGTTTTCTAAATATATAGAGCATTAATCCCATAAATATGACACCGATATGAAAGAAGAGATAAAATAATAATAATACTTTTCCTTCATTTGGCACATATTGACCGCCGAAATAAACGAACGCATCATTGATATCTTTCAAGACCGGGAAATCTTCACTTTTATATAGCAAGAGGTTGGTTTCAGCTTCCCTAATTTCAATTCTTAAATTTCCTTCTTTTTCCGGAGTAAATTCTTCTAAGCGGTGGTCTTTATCGGAATAATCAATTTCGTAAAGAATTCTATCGTCTTGGATAAAAAGAAGCTTTAACCGGGACTTCTCAGAAGCGGTTATATTATAAAAACGAAAGTTATAGATTACTGAAATATCGTCTCCGGTAGAATAGGTCCATTCCACGTAAGTTCTAAGCATTATAAATCCAAAATTTTCTTCATAATAAACGACAGGCTCTAAAGTATAAAACATTGCATCATCTACCAGTTCAAAATATGCCTTCCTCGCCTCGGTAGAGAATGTAGTTTCCGGTGATGCAGTAGCATGTTCCATAGTTGCTTCCGGAACAAAAACTACATATAAGCCAAAGAAAGAAATCAAACCGATTATTACTGCCAATGTATAAGAAGAAATAGCAACAATTCTCCCGCGGATTCCCTTTCCAAATATTAATAGAAAGATAAACAATGTAATAATAAAAATAAAAACAAACGGAAACGGAAGAGCCAAATATATAACAAATAACAATAGATAGCCAATTTTCGAAAGTAAACTAGCGTTTTTAAATCTTTTCCAAAGGTTAATTTCTCCGGACCAATTGACAGTCTTTTTCTTCTTATAATAGCCCTGAAAAGCTATATTAAGTAAATATATAAAAATAATTAGACAGGGAATGACGAGAAAACTATAATAGCCACCCCATTTTTCCCAATCTATATAATCAAGATTGCGGTAATCCGTTGCGAAATAAAATTGAAGAGTATTTAATAATTCATCATTTAAAGAATAGATTTCGATATCCAGAAAGGTATTTCTTGGTACAGTTTGAAAGAATACTTCCTCTTTAGTATCATGATATTTTTCTAAATTAACTAAAACATAATAATCTTTTCCAACTTCCAGAAAATATCTAACCTTATCAGAGTTATTTTCTTTTACACGTAAAAATGAAAAATCATATTCTTTCAGCGTATAGATATTATCATATAAATGAAAGTCTTCTTCAAGCTCAATATTAGGTGAAGAATGTCCTCCGAACAACCAATAAATTAAAGAATATATAAGTAAAAATGTTAGCACTATTAATAAATGTTTTTTCATCAAACCAACCCTAACAAGTCTCCTATATTTTACCATATAAACAAAATAAAACAATATGTCACTTTCTTTTTCACAAAAGAAAAAGCATTTCTTTCCATAAAGCAGGAAAGAAATGCTTTCTTTTCAACTATTACATTGCAGGAAACACGGTTAAGACCGGCATTCCATCAACAATAATCCACAAGCCTTCTGTTAAAGCAGGAAGGTTTTCTTCAAACCATGTTAAATCGAGGGTTTCGAAATCAATAATTACATTATCTTCTGGTACGGTTTGACCATCTCCAGGTATTCCCGGCAAGGTAAAGTTTCCACCAAATACTGAGGTAAGTTCTAGGTCAGCATATCTACCAGTAACAACATTCCAGTATTTTGTGCTATCTATAATTAAATCTTTGATAATTACATCAGAAACTTTTCCGTCTAGATATCCACTTTCTGTTCTTCCGACCAGTGCAGCAACATATTGACTACCTTCTACTTTGACATTCTCTAATACCACACGGTTTAAAGCAAAGGCTACTGATTCTTTGACATAACCAACAACAGCTCCTACATGTTCTGTTGCTTTAACATAAATGTTGGATAAATGAATGTCGTTGATGATAGTAGCTCCTATTCCACGAGAATAAGCAACGATAATACCGGCGTTTTTGTTTCCAGTATTAATTACGGTTGCATTATCAATTCTGATATTTGAGAAGGTTGCGCCACCTTCTCCTGCTTTAATAACTGCAACTATGCCACCGACTCCGTTACCGTTATTTCCAGTAACTTCTAAACCGTTTATAACAATATTTTCAATCACGACACCTGTACGATCAATTTCACCGGCAATCAAACCAGCGCGACCAGAGCTGGTAATTGATGCATTTTCAAATACTATGTTTTTCACAACACCGCGCAAGTATGTAAACAAGCCCGCTCTGTCTCCACCTGAATAGGTCAGATTGCTGATAGTATACCCTTGGCCATCCAAAATACCGGCAAAGGATTTAGGTGTATAGGTTTGATCTGTCATATCAATATCGCCGGTTAGAACATATCTTTTTTCTTTCGGGTCATTCAAGAAAGCAACGAAATCTTCAACCGTGTTAATTTCGGTTGCTTCTGCTTCTGACCAAGCAGCATAAAGTGTAATTTCCTCTGTAATCTGAGTATCCAGTTCAAACGGTACTGTCAAATTTAGATCAGTAAACCAACCGTCGAAGTTATAGAACTTCCTTTCACATACCAATTCCGGTAATACTTCACCAGGATTTAGATAAAGATATGTAATCTCATTTCCGCCCAGCTTAACAATTCCGCCGTTTGCTTCAATCATTACCTTAACCAAAGGATTCCACTTCGCATAAAGCGTAATGTCTGCTGTAATCGGAGTATCAAAATCAAATTCATTTTCAAAGCCAGCATCTGTGAACCAACCAGCAAAAGCAAACCCTTCTTTTGTCGGCACAGCAGGCTCTGTTGCTTTTTCGCCTTCAAATACGTTTTGTGCCTCTACTACACTTCCACCATCGGTTTCAAAAGATACTGTATAAAGAGGAATTTCTACTTCTTCGAAATATCCATAAAGAGTTAAATCTTCAATGATTAAAGTCTCAGAATCAAACGGAGTTTCAAAAGCCTCATCCAAGAACCAACCTTTGAATTCGAAACCTAACTTTTTAGGTACCGGAAGTACGGCTTGTTGATTAGCCCGAACTTCAATTGGATCGACTACAAAATCTTCAACTACAAAAGTAATTGTATATTTTACAATCTCTTCTCTGATAAGACTAGCGAATCCTGCAGTATCCCAAAGGTCGGAATCAGCAATATTCGGCATATTAGTTGTCCACCAGGAAGAAACAGAAACATCTTCGAGACTAGTAAGTGTATTTTCTGCAGGTGCCGATTGTTTATTCTTACCATCGCCTTCGCCATCAAGAGCTACTGCCCAAACATTAACGGCTTCGTTAAATGCCTTATTTCCGGAAATAGCACCGCTATCACTGCTTGAGGTTGCAAGTAGTTTGCCGGTTACTAAAGCATCATAAACATATGCTGTTCCATCATTCTTGCCGAGTAAACCGCCGATATTCTTTGAACCGGTTAAATCAACCTTTGCAATAACACGATTAAGCGTTAAGACTCCACTAGAGCCGACCCGGCCAACGATTCCACCAACTAATTGAGGATTTGATGAATCTTCTGTAACTTTAATTTCCACATCGAGATCACTCATATCAAGTTTAGCCTCTGCATAGCTAACTAAGCCGCCGACATATTTTCCGTAAACCATAACCTCAGAAGCTACGACTTTCAAATTCGAAATCTCGGTTTCACCATTGACTCTTCCGATTATTAAGGCTCCGTGCATATCTGAACCAAGAGTAGTACTGTCGCCAACAATAACTTTAGAATTAATTATCGTGATATTTGTTACGGTTACCTTAGAACCGCTGGTTCTACCAGAAATAACTCCGGAACGTTCACCTTCGGAAATGATGTTGATGTTTTCGAAGACGATATTTTTAATGGTTGCTCCATCAAGTTCCTCAAAGATTCCGCCGTAAATTCCTTTAGGTACGTTCATGGTCAGATTGGAAATTAAATGACCGTTTCCATCAATGATTCCGTAGAACTTCTCAACAAATTCTTCCCAAACAAATCCGGTAAAGTCTAAATCGGCATTTAATAGATAATAATAATTTTGTTGATCCGATTTTGTTGAATGAACTGCTTGATAGAACTCTTCCGGAGTTGATATCAATTGTACCGGTTTCCGGTTAAGTTCATGCGAATGAACTTCAGTTTCGCCATTAAGAACAACCAAGATATGAATATAAGTATTATCGTCAATTGCCAGATCTTCAATAACGACGATTTCGGAAGTTACTTCTACTTGTGAACCGGTTTTTACTGTTTCAGCAGTTTCAGTTTCATTTGTACTTAAGAAGTAGTAAAGTGTGCCTGCAGGCTGAACCAGTTTAACGGTAACATTTGTGAGCCAATCAGGATGTATTGAAAGCGTAGATTCAACACTAACAATCTCGTTCGGTTCACCTTCCGCATAAACAACGACTTCTTGTTCTACTTCTATTACATCACTTGCATCAGTTTTATTTGTGAATTTATAAGTAACTTCATATTCGCCAGAAACTGATGTGTCGACTTCATTAATTACTTCGAGCGTATAATCCGTACCTTCTACAAGCTCGCGTTTGTCTGCATAGTAGTTAAATACTTTTGGTGTTGCAGGAATAAATTCAGTTCCTTCTTTAATGCTTACATCTTCAATACCAGTAATTTCACCAAGTTTAACTTTTTCCTCAGGACGTGGCAAAGCTTCAGGACGATTAATTGTGATATTTGTAATATATGCGGGCGCTCTTAATTCTGTAGTTGTAGAACTTCCGGTTCTGATATAGAAGCTTTGTAAGTTTGTTGAACCTTGGAATTCAACTTTACCCGGAGTAATAGCTATAAGTTGCCCTGTACCTTCTTCGTAATAGAAGAGTTCAATTGTTTTATTCGCTAAATCAACTTCAAAACGAGCACGATACCATTTGTTGAGTTCAACAGGTATTCCAGGTTGCTCACCATTATCAACGCGATAATACAGATTTCTACCATTAAGTCCAAAAGCGACTACTGGAGAACTAGATCCTGATTGTAAATGGATTGAAGTAGCATCTGATGATACGGTTTGCATTAAGTCAACTTCAATTACAACAAAATCATAATCATGTTTAATTGAAGCTTCAAGTGTTCTTTCGGTAAAGGCTTCGACTTTTAATGCTTTCGAACCTTCCGGAATCTCGACTCCCTCAATCGAACTTACAACCGTAAAGATTGAAGATCCCGCTTTACCGGAAACAACATTCCATAAATTTTGCTGACCTTCAATATTGCCGTCTGCGTAGGCTTTGAAATCCTCAGCAAGTAATGGTTCTGTTTCAGATAACGGTGGTAAAGCCAAAACCTTTCCCTTAAACTCTTTTGTACGTGTAACTTTGTTTAGGGTGAGGGTTGCGGTTAATTTGACTTCTTGATCCCCTACCTCGTGGGGAGGCTGAGAAATATTTCCATTTTCGTCAATATACTCGGGCTTATCAATTTCCCAAGTAATAGTAACGCCGTCTTTTTCTTTCGGCATTATAATTCGGGGACTGTCATTGGTAAGACTGTCCGTTAGTCCAGGTAGCTCTAACCAGTCATAGACTTCGTCTACTTTTTTCTGGTCGCCATCCTTACATGCTACAAAAACAAAGAGCAATGAAAACAGGCAAAGAATCCCCAGAAACTTTTTCATATTACCTCCTTTATTTTTATCCTTTATATTTGTCACAACTGAACCCTTCCTTAGGAGCCACAGTAAATAATAATTTTGCGGTCCTAGTTAAGCCTTTATAAGTTAGTGTAACGTCAATCACGACGGGCCAGTTATCATTAAGTCCTTCGTAAACTTTTTCGCCTTTTTGATCCCGGCTTTCAAGCCAACACTCATCAGGTAGCTGTACAATACCTTCATCACTGATGATTTCTGGATTTCTTGATTTATAGGTAATCTGGACACCTTTATATTCAGTTGGTAGCCCAAGATCTCCAGCTTCGGTAATAAGAGTCTTTGTTTTAGTTTTCATACCGGAGAGATCTTCTGCTTCCACTAAAAGTGCATAGATATCATCTTCATCAGTTTTGTTACAGCCCACAAAAGTAAAAGCTAAGACAATAATCATTAATATGCCAAATATTTTTTTCATCCCGTCACTCCCAATCATAAATGGTCTTTGTATAAATGATCCGATGTGAATAATTTCGGTCTTCTACAACACCATCATCGGCTAAGAGATAACCGTGAATATAACCTGAATCAGCCAAATAGAACGGCATTTCGTCTAATTTATACCCCTTAATAACACCGTCAAGAATTAAAAGTGCTAATGTATCGGGTTGGTCAAGACGGCTATATAACAAGATTTCATTTTCTACAAAGAATCCGCGGTGGAATCTTTCTTTGACGATATTGTTACCGATAGTTCTTGCAACATTTAAATAATCGATATTCTTTGTTGCATTATACAACTCAACCAAAGCCATTAAAGCAAAGGGGTCATCGATTGATGTATCCAAGTTTAGACTCGGTTTTTTACCGCCGAGTTCGCCGATATCACCGATATTAAAGCTATACATAATATCGCGCAAATAATTCCAGAGCACGACTTTATCTTCATCCTTTTCTAAGTTAAGAATCGTTCTTAAAATCGGTAAAATATAAGTAGTCGGCATCTCAACATAATCAAGTGGGGTATTTGAAGGCCCATAATAACCGACTTCCGGAAAAACATAACCATAAGTGACGGTTCCGTCAATAAACATCGGGATGATTTTATTGGTTCCGTTAACCCGAATGTAGGCGTATTTCAGATATCCTTCCAAATATTGTTTCGCCCACTCGATAAATTCCGGAATATTGTATTTTCTGCCCGACTCTACAAGCATCAAGATATTATCGACATAAATTGCTTGGGTGTTTTTCCAGGCAATATTTGCTTCTCTAGCAATCTCGCCAAAGTCGCGGAATTGTCTTCTTGCCCTGTCACCGCAACCAGAGTTTGTATAAGCGGGGTCGGAACATTCCTGCGGACTCTTGGTAATCAGGGTTGATTTGAATTGATAAACTGTCATTCCGGTCGCGGGGTCGGAAGCTAAATTGTATTGTTTCATTAAGTATCTGGCCCAGTCCTTCGGAGACGGATCATAGGTATATTCAGCTAAAGTCAGCGCCGCATAGGAAAGGTCGGTTGCGGAGTTGACAAAGGGAAGTTTCCCCGGAGAGTCTTCCGGAATAATCGGTCTTCCGTTTGTTCCAAGTTTGATGATATCTTCAGGAATTTTTCCGCCAAAAACATTAGTATCATAAGCCGTACTATAACTGCCGTGACGGTTTAAATCGGAAGTATCCCATTCATAATGCGCTGTCCAAAGCTGACGCATAAATCTTAAGGTTGCATCCGGATCAACTTCATACATCAGTTCATAGTAAGGCATCATATTTTTTAGTTCATGCGGTCCGTTCGGTCCTTCGGTCGATTGAACTTCAAGGGTATCAAGATTAATCATCCTGTGGCCGCCCCAGTAAAAGAGCCCGTTTGGATCCTGGTAATTTTTCATAAATTCAGAAAGCGTTGCTACAGCTTGCTCTTTATATTTAGAATTACCGGTTACCGTACTTAATGCTACAAGCGTTCTAAAGAAATTTTGTTGGTTAGCGAGATTAGCATAAGGAACGGTTGCTCGGTTCGGAAATACCCATTTAGCCGGTTCGCCGGTCAAAGTGTTGATCGCATCAGGCAGTAACTGGGTATCGGGATTATATCTTCTACCATATTTTAATATGTTTTCTACATGATGAATAACTGCATTTAAACGCTTATAATCATCTTCGGTATAGGTAACTTTTGATGATTTACAACCGATAGGTCCGATTAAAATCATTAATACTAAAGAAAGGAATATTAAGACCTTTTTCATTACTTATTCCTCCTTTCCACTTTAACTTCATCGAGGAATGCCCAGCCTTTCGAATAACGAGGCATCGTGACTTTGAAGACATTGGGAACCAGAATTTCTCCGTCTTCTTCCGCATTGTAGCGATTGCTGATATGGAATTTCCCCGAATAAAGGAGTTCTTCTTCTTCATCTACAATAAGGAATGCTTGAACCAAATCTTCTTCCGCATCCCAAACAAACTTAAACCGATACCAAGTATCAAGTTTCGCTGTATGGGAGGTTACAAAAGTATCACCGCCATCATTATTTCCGGAATAATAGAAGAAAGGTCCGCCGACTTTACCAAAGATCTTTAAATCCTTGCCGATAGTTACTGAAATCGTATTGACGGCTCCGGTTGCAACGCCAACAGTTACGGAATTATAAGTATCTTCTTCCGGAAGCTCATCTTCAGCGGGAAGCATGACGCTTGCGTAAGCAATACCTTTTCTTTCTTTATCGAGATTAAACTTTGTTGTAAAGATAAATGTCGGAGTCGGAGCGTTTTGTGGATACATCGGCGCCCAAGCGCCATCCGAATACATTTTCACAAACTTCCCGTTTTCCCCTTCCGCAACCACCGCCCTAACACCATTCGCTTTATATTCTTCGTTTGAATAAAGGAGCCAATTGCGGGGTTTTTGATTTAGGGCTTCGTCTTCAAAATTTTCATTAATTGTAAATTCTTCCTTTTCGGTAGGCTCAAATTCCAAATCATCCATCGGAAGATAGCAGCTTTCGTCAAAGGGCTTATTCTTACAATAATAATCCTTCCCATTGCAACCTGCGAGGGTAAAAATCAAACCAAACAGAAACAAAATCAAAAGTTTTCTCATAACTCACCTCTTTATCCTTTGATTGCTGAATCGGCTTCATTGCCAACAAAATACTTTTGGGCAGAAAAGAAGACAATAATCAAAACGATGACACTGACAATTGAGCGGGCATAAACGCTCGCATAAGTATTTGTTGAATCGACTTTGAGTTGTGGTAAAACCAAACTCAAGGTATAGGTTTCAACACTTCCCCGATAAATTAAAGGACCTTGATAATCATTATAAGCTGCGATAAAGAGCAGTAAGGCGACGGTCATGATAATCGGTTTTAAAATCGGCATTAGGATATGATATAAAACCTGGAGCCGACTTGCGCCGTCAATCATTGCCGCTTCGTCTAAATCTCGGGGAATGGTTCGAAAAAATTGAATATACATAAAAACAGAAAATGAATTCACAGCAAATAGCGAACCGGCCCAAAGCGGAAAATAGGGCATAAACGGAAGTGAGGTATTTGTCCAAAGATTAGAGATCGGTTCACTTGTCCAAAAAGCATACATCGGAATCCGAAAAATCGTATTCGGCATCAGTAGGGTTCCGATAATCAAAGCAAATACTATTTTCTTTCCCTTAAATCGAAATCTGGTCACCACATAGGCGGTAATTAGCGTCGTTAAGGTCATGAAAACGACTTGGGGAAGGACATATTGCATTGTATTCCATAAAGCTCTAAAAAGCGAATATCCGGGGTCGCCTCCCCAACCCGGAGCTTTAAAGGCATTTTGCCAACCTTCAAGCGTAAATTTCTCCGGCAGAAACCAAAGTGACGCTTTGGCTCCTTCGTTAAAGGAAGCACCGATAATCCAAAATAAGGGATAAATCATCAAGAAAGCAAAGGAAACGAGAATAGCAAACTTAATTGTTTCTTTAACTATCTTTTTTGTTTGTTGTTGTTTAAAATCTGTATTCATCTTGGCCTCCTAATCCTGATAATATACCCAATATCTGGAACTTCTGAAAATCAGAATTGTAAAGATCATGATGATTAAGAATAAAATCCAACTCATGGCACTTCCGAGATTTAAGTTTCCACCATCGAAAGCGGTTTCATAAATTAATAAATTTATCAGCCTTGTTGAGTTTTCCGGTCCCCCCTGGGTAATCAGGTGCGGGCCGTTAAAGGCTTGGAAGCATTCAATCAAACGCATAACGCCGTTAAAAAGAATAATCGGCGTAATCATCGGTAAGGTAATATGGCGGAATTGTTGAACCTTATTAGCGCCGTCAATCATCGCCGCTTCGTAAAGCGTCTCGGGAACATTCTTTAGGGCATTGAGGAAAATCAACATAGTTGAACCGAATTGCCAGACGCGAAGGGCAATAATACTGGCCATTGCTCCGGCTGGTTTTCCGAGGAAGGGAATCCTTTCAATCCCAAAGAC
The DNA here is from genome assembly GCA_012841865.1 of Acholeplasmataceae bacterium. GTDB lineage: Bacteria > Bacillota_I > Bacilli_A > ML615J-28 > CAG-698 > DTU067. The sequence continues at coordinate 32,886 of DUTX01000072.1, forward strand.
CGCCAAAAAGTGATTGATTAGGCCTTCGGTTTCAAAGATATAACGCCAGAGAAATACAATTGCGACATTGGCTCCGAGCAAAGTCGGAATATAGAAAGCTGTTCTAAAGAAACCGATACCTTTGATTTTTTTTGATAAAATATGAGCGATAAAGAGAGAGACAATCAGAATCAAAGGCACGGTAATAAACACATAGATAAAGGTCACTTTCAATGAATTAAGAAAATCCTGACCGATAGTAAGAGTAGTGTCAAAGAGTTCACGATAATGATGCAAACCAACAAAGGTGCTTGTTCTCCCTTTCTTCTCAAAAAGACTCATCACAAAGGAATTAATAAAGGGATAGACTTTAAAAAGAAGAAAACCGATGCCCCAAGGAAGCAATAATACATACGGTAGCCACTTCTTTTCTCCAACCATTATCTTACTCCATCACTCTTTCCAGTTCTTTATTGAAATTATTAATTATTCTTTGCGCTGCTTCCCTTCCGGTTGCGGTTCCTCTAAGGAATTTTTCAATTTGATCTTCATAGATTTTTCTGAAAGTGTCATGTTCATAATAAGGATGAATGTAAAGTTTTTGACCTAAAGATAATTGATTATTGTAATAGTCTTGAACGATTTCATGTCCCAACCATTCATTGGTTTTAGTAAAGTCGTGGTCTTTTGAATCTTTCAGCATTGCTTGTGTATCCGCATGACTGGAAATCCCGCGGTCAACACCGAGAATCAAGACCGCTTCCGGATCGGTTGTAATAAACTCTAAGAAAGTTTTTACGGCTGCTTTCTTTAAATCAGATTTTTCAACCCTTTTGCTGACCGCAAAACCCATCGAAACTTTCTTATACATTCCGAGTTTTTCCCCGAGATTGATTTGGGGGAAACCGGCGGTGATTAGTTCTGAACCGGAAGGAAGCGTGTTTTCATATTCAGAAATCGCCGTATTCCAAGTTAAGACGCCGCCATAGTTTTGATGCGTTGTCCAATTCGGGTTGGAAAAACCTTCGTTATAGGTATCTTCCGAATTTGAAGGAATCAAGACTCCGTTGCTGCGAAGCGTATCGATAAAGTTGAAACCTTCTTCCAGTTCCGCAAGCGTAAAATTCAATTTATTATCATTGCTGATCACATTTTTTCCTGTTTTCTGACCTAAATAAGCAAAAATCAGAATTGCAACCTGTTGCGCATCCAAGCGACCGATGGCATATTTTCCGGGTGTTTTCGAACTGATGGTTTTACCGGCTTCTATCAGATCGCTCCAAGTTTTAGGAATTTCCGTAATCCCGGCATCATCATAAACTTTTTTATTCAAATATAGAATATAACCGGTTTCCGATGCGGAAAGGGCAAGAACCTTTCCCTCAACGGTTAGGGGTTTATGTTCTTCCTCTGGATATTTTGAAAAATCAATACCAAGTTCTTTAATATCCATAAAATAATCTATTCCATACATCTGATAAATCCAGTTATAGTTCACCTGGAAGATATCGGCTTCGGTTCCTCTATGTAATTGGTTATTTAAAGAAGCTTGATAGCCACTCCAAGCGGTACCGTCGCCCAATATTTTATATTCGGGATATTTCTCATTGAAAAGTTCAATCACGCGATAAGTAGCGATATTACGATCAGAAGTTCCCCACCAGGAAAACTTGATCACATAATCATCTTTTTTACAGGAAGTGAGTGAAAATGCTGTAAAGAGCAATGTCAGTATTAAGAAAAACTTCTTCATTTTTTCATTCTCCTCTTAAATGTAATTTATTATCAATTTTTAACCAGTTAAATTCTTTAAGCGTTAAAGCCCCCGTGGGGTGCTTTTCAAAAAACTCAGGTAAAAAGGCAATATCTAGCAAAGTATTATAATAATATGGTAACTTTTCATAATTTCTAAAAGCAAAGGGAATTAAGGGATGGTTATTGGTCGGTTCCCAAACTAGGAATTTCCCTTCGCTGGAACCAAAATATTCCCTTTCACCTTTTCGGTAGGCACTATTTAAAATCCTAAACTTTCCGGTATATTTCGAATCAACATTACTTTCTTGATGGGTTTTTATAGGGGTTGAGACATTTATGAAGAGACTATTTTCCATAAAAACAGCTCCGTCTTCCGTGGTCACAATCCCTTGATTGACAAGAGTTTCACCTTTCGGATTAATCTTTAAGCCCAAGTCGGTAATGCCGCTGTTATCAAGAATGACTTGGTATAAATGGGCATCGCCTTTTCTGATTCGAGGAAAGCGATCCTGAAGGTTATAAACCTCCAAGTGATGAAAAGTAAAAGTGATACTTTCAAACCCACTGCCATCAGTCGTGTTACCAAGGTTAAATCCCTTCTTCTGGTAACTTGCTAACCGAATAAGTTCTTCTTTGGTAATACCTTTTGCCCGCAAACTCTGATAATAAGGATGTAAATCCTGATTTTCTTCTAAAGCATTAATTTGCGTCTTAATAAACTCGTTAGGATTGAAATCGAGTTTGGAAAAAGAAAGCGTCAGATTGGAACAACCGTCTTTTACATCAATAATCCCATCATAAGCCTGCTTAAAAGTTAAATGGTCAAACCAAATTCCTGCAGATTTTTCGATTACAAAATAATCCCAGTCATTTCTTTTATACTTACCTTGGCCAGCATCATCCCATTCCCAGAGCTCGGAAAACTTTAAATTTCTAAAAACAATGTCTTTCGAACCGTCAATTTCAAAACTAGCATGTTTAATTGAATTTCCGGTTTTTGAATAAATCATCAGGTTTTCACGTTTGCGAATTCTGATTCTTCCGACACCGGTTTCGATTAAAACCGGATGAAGAAGTGGTTTGTTACTGTGAGCACGGTAAACATTCCGGTAGTCGTTTAAATTTTTACCGATAACCTTTAGTTTTGCTTCTACTTCTTTGGAGCCGAGATTTAAATCAGCAGTTATCTCTATAACTTGATTTTCTTGATTCAGTAAAGCATCCAAGAATTCAATTTCAGTAGCTACTTTAACTGAAGCTTCATTTTCGCTTCGTTCGCTTACGGTAAGCGAGGCGAAACCGAAAGGATTATAATACCAAGTCGGAAAGGATTCTGTATTGGTTTCAGATTCGCCCCCGCAAGCGGAAAGTAGGAAGGAAGTTAAAACAAGCAAAATAAACAAAAATTTTTTCATCAGATCAGGAATCGCTTTCATATTTATTAGTTGTTTGTATTTACGAACATTGTTTGTTATCTTACTTATATTTTACCATAGGCATATTTAAAAGTCTAGATATATTTTAAATTATCTCCGAATATGTTTTTAATAATAAAAGCAGGAAATAATAGCTGATTGAAGAAAGTGTTAGTTGCTTGTGTTTTAACTAGAATTTTTTTAAAAAATGTTGTATAATAATAAATTGCGTGTTAGAACTTTGAGGTGTAAAAAATGCAGAAATCAATTCTAAAATTTTCATTTTATATTACAGGCGCGGTTCTTCTTGCCTTGGGGGTACAGTTTGCAATCTTATCTAGGCTTGGAGCCGGCGCCTATGATGCTTTGAATTATAATCTTTCGGTTTTTCTAACAAAATATTTAAAAACCAATATTTCCTTAGGAACCGCAATGTTTATGACAATGGTGCTTTTATTTACCATCGCAATGATTTTAAAACCGCGCCTGGAATACTTACTCGGTTTTCTTTTGGCGGCTTTTATCGGTTTAATGATTGATTTGTTTTCAAAAATCATCCCCCCCGTTAATAGTTTTCCTATACAAGTTCTCTATTATATTCTGGGAATACTGGCTATCGCTTTCGGGGTAGCTTTAATCATTCGTTCAAAAATGCCGATGACGCCGATGGATAATCTAATGATGATTGTTGTACAAAAAACAAAGAAACCTGTTGCTTTAATTAAAACCTTGTTAGAAGCGCTTTATGCTCTGATAGCGATAATTCTTGGTTATCTTTCCGGTATTGCCTTTGGTGCCGTTTCCCTCGGGACAATTGTCATGACACTATTAATGGGTCCTACAATTAATCTCTTTTTAAAAGTTGTAAAACCGATTAAAAAAGCCTAAGTCGAAAAAGGACTTAGACTTTTTATTTAAACTGGTTTTCAGTAAGATAGATGTCTTTGCGATTAGGATTGGGGTTTAAGCGAAAATCTTCGGCATCGTCGCCGTCGGGATAGATTAGTCCGACTTCCAAATCAAAAAAATCTTTGCTTTCCCGGAAGCGATAGGGGCGCTTGCGATATTTAAATTTTTTCTTGGTTTTTTTCATCGAAATCCTCCGTTCAATATATATTATTAGCAATCCCGATTTTTTTATCAAGCTTTTTCAAGATATTATTAACGGATGATTCGAAGCAATTCTTTTATATATTTTTGGAAGAATTCAGGGTCAAAAAACGAGGAAAAGAAACGGCTGTTATCATTTATATCCGCAACCTGTAAAAAAAGCGGAATGCTGAAGCAGGAAAAGAGCAACATATATCTCGCTTTTACAATCAATTCATCATCGCTCTTACTGCTCTTTTTTATTTCCTCAAAAATTCTTTTTGTAAAGGGATTTTCGGTAAAAAAAGCTTCCAATAAAAGATTTGAAGAATTGGATAGATTATCGGTATGGATAAACATATGTTTTACAACCCCGATATTTTCCAAAGTGAAGCGTAAAAGTACATTAATCATTTTTTCTAAATTATCTTCAATACCGTCTTCGTCAAGTTCCTTTAATATCTCACAAACTCTTTCCTTTAATTCATCAATTATATCCTTGACAGCAATCGCAATCAAATTATCTTTACTGCCGAAATAATAATTCACGGCCGCAATATTGACATAACATTCTTCCGCAATATCCTTAATTGTCAGGTTCGGATTCTTCCGGATTAATTCCTTTGTTTTATCAATTATCAATTCTTTAACTTCTGTATTTTTCTTCATCTCGTCCCCCATATATACAATTATAATAAAAATAATCCTCAAGTAAATTGTACCATAATTTAAACCAATTTTAAAAGTAATTTTAAAACCTGTATTCTTGCTTGATTTTTACACTTCATAATACAATTTTCCATATCTGTTTTCTAAAGAAATAACCCCCTTCTTAAAACAGGGGGTTAAATAATTCTCTGACTTGTATTTGGATCAAAAAATAATACTTTTTCTTTTTTTATTTTTATTTTAACTTTATCATTGGGTCTGATTTCTGAAAATCCTCTTATTAAACCAGAGCATTGAGCTTTATTGACATTGAAGAAAACTAAAGTTTCGGAACCGAGAGCTTCGACATGGGTCACGGTAAATCCTTCTTTATCAGAAGTTTTTTCGATTTCAATGTCATCCGGACGTATTCCAATAATGGCATTTTTGTTTTCAGAGCAGTTCAGCGATTTTGGAACTGTAACAGGATAAGGTTCTTCATTCAAAATAATAGCCTCCTCCTTTATGTCCAGCGAAATCCTTGCGGATTTAAGGCCAAATGCTGAAATTCTTTTTGATTTAACCAGAAGTTCATGTGACCGAAACAATTCATATTAGGTGTCAGGGAACCAAATTATTTAAATGTTTTCAATAATGAAAACACCGTCGTTAAGGAAGATTTTTACGGAGCTATTCATGTCATTAGCGGCGAAGGCACAATCAAAACAAAAAACCAAGATTTCTTATTACAAAGCGATGATCTGCTCTTTGTTAAGTATTCTGATGTAATCTCGCTTTCCACTAAAAACTGTGAATGGGAATATTATTTTCTTTGGTTTTATTTAGTGAATTTAGACCTTCCGTTTTACCAAATCTTTAATATCAAGCAAAGTAAAAAGGACGATGATGTTATTTATAGTATTATTCGGCTTTTAAGTTTCGATAATTATTATACAATTGGTCAGGCCAATGCCTTATGTCAGGTAATCCTTTTCCGTTGGCTTGAGAGTTCAAACTCAACTTTAAACTTCTCAGAAATTCAATATAAAACCATCAAAGAGGCAGTATATTATATCAACCAAAATCTAGATCAAAGGATTAAAGTAAGCGACTTAGCTTCTAAATTTAATTTCAGCGAAAAACATTTCCGAAATCTTTTCATAAAAGCAACAGGTATGTCTCCGAAACAATATATCTTAAATTCAAAGTTGGACCGTGCCACTTATCTGCTTATGCACAGCGCTAAATCAATTGCTGAGATTGCGGAAGAACTCTGTTTTTCCGGAAGCGATCATTTGATAACTTCTTTCAAAAAGAAGTTTAAGTTAACCCCTTTAGAATATAAAAATACTCATAAATCTACCAGTTAAATCTTTTCAAAAACTATAAAAAGCGGTCTAGTAATTAGGCCGCTTTTTTACCTATTTCAAACTAATAACTTAGAACGGAAACCTCGTGAACTATAGTAAGATTCCGCACCGTTATGATAAAGAAATACTTTTCCGTACCGATAATCACAAAAGAGAGCGCCGCCAAGTTTTCTAATCTCAGCAGTTGTTTTTACCCAACTCGATGTTTTTGTATCGAAGCGTCCCAATTCCTGCAGTTTTCGATATTCCGCTTCCGAAAGGATTTCAACCCCCATCTCCTGAGCCATCCCGAGAGCGCTGTTTTCGGGCTTGAATTTCTTTCTTGAAGCGAGAGCTTCGGGATCATAACAAATATTTCTTCGTCCCAGGGGACTTTCTGGAGAACAATCATAAAAAATGAATTGAGTTGTTTTAGGCTCATAACCGACTACATCGGGTTCACCACCGGTTCTTTCCATTTCATAGAGCGAATAAAGTTTATCAGGGTTTGCAATTAGTTTTGCTTCAACTTTATCCCAGCTTAGCCTTGGATGGCGCTCCCTATTATTTTCAAATCTAAGTTTTAGTATTTGCAGCAATTCTGCTTTAGCTTCTATAGACAGTTCAAACAAAATATCCCTCTTTCGTAAATAACTTATTTTTATTAATTATACTATAAAATAAGGTCTTTGTCTGAAAAAACAAGTTGAATCCTTAAACAAATTTAATTATTCACTTTTTCCAAAAATTCAGACCAAGCAAAATATATTTCGCTTAGATAATCATCAAGATAGGTTAAAGCTTTTGTTTTTAAAGCCTCCGGAATACCGTAATAAGCTTCAGCAATCGCCCCGGTGATAGCTGTGAGGGTATCGCTATCCCCACCGAGAGAAATTGCATTTCGAAGAGCATCCTCAAATGAGACAGATTCTAAAAAAGCTTGGATTGCTTGAGGAACAGTTTCTTGACAGGTTTCATTGAAGCGATAAGTGGGGCGGATTTCATCAATGGTAAAGTTAAGTGAATAGTAGTCTTGATTAATCCGTTCTTTAATCTCTGCAATTGTGTTATTGTTTCTAGCCATTAAGATTGCGACTACAGTAGCTTCCGCACCTTTTATTCCCTCCTCATGATTATGAGTTATAGAGGTAACTGTTCTTGATAAATTACGCGCTTCGCTTTCTGTTCTCGCAATAAAACCGACAGGACTGATGCGCATGGCGGCGCCGTTTCCGTAACTATTATAGGCCCGGGGATTATTGGAAAAAATCCAATAATAAAACATCCCTCCGAAACCGCAGGCGGGGTATTGACGTCCAATTTTTTGCATATATTTTATTGACATCTTTTCTAGCAATTTGTAATAATCTTGATTAAGTTCTTTACCTTCTATCAAAGAAGGCTTTATTTTTTCTGTTTCCATTATCGCTTTCGCAACCGCCAAAGACATAATACTGTCGTCAGTTACAAAACAAGTTTCAGTAAAAAGTTCAAAATCCTTGTTTTTGTGATTTCGAAATTCAAAACGGGAACCGACGGTATCGCCGATAATCGCACCAATCATAATAACCTCCTAATTAATAATATTTATCAGCACTTCCAAACAATATTTGCGGGGTTCTTTTCATTTTCCACACAAATTGCCAGAAGTTCCGTTTCCATTTTCTTGCATTCAGCAGCCGCACGCATTTCAAGTTCACTCCATTTAGCGTCGCATCCAAGTTCACCATAAGCAATCGCTAAAGCGCCGTATAGGGGGAGTCCGAGCGAGTGGCGAGCCGAATGAATTGTGGAGGCAGCTTGACCGATTGCTCTTGCTACGGATGTGCAACGGCATTACCAACACATTCCCGAGCAGCAGCATGACATTCAAGAATTTTTGGTTTTACTTGCGTAAAGTTTACTTTTCCTTGAAGCCAATCAAAAGCAGCAGCAATCGCCTTTTGGGGACGTAAGTCTTCGGGGTAATATTGATCCCAAAGCGGTAATAAATGTTTTTCTGAATAATCTAAAACCCATTTTAGTAGAGTCGTTTTGCTTTGACTTTCAATTATTTTTAGAAGGCTCTGAATATAAGGCGCATTCCGGGCGCTTAACATTTTTCTGTATTTAGCCATTTAAATTATTTTTTCCGTTCCCATAATTTTACTTCTATGCTATCTCCGGGTTGTTTCCCGATTTTAGCGCGGATGTCTTTTCTGATTCCAATAATATGACAGGGTGTTCCCATTCTGACAACTTGTCCGTCATAGGGATGTCCGTCAAAAGTCGCATGAACTAACACACGCGATTTGCCGAACTCTTTCTTAACATCAAATGGTATTTCTACATAAGCTCCGTCAAGATCGGGGACTTTTTTGATTATCGCTTCAAATTCATAAATTTTAGTATTCATAAGTGATTCCTTTATAAAATTTAATGATGAGTGTTCTCTTATTATTATAAATCTAAAAAGAAATAAAGTAAACCGATAAATTGTCTTTAACTGATAAAGGGTACAATAGGTTAAAATAGATGATAAATAAAGGTGGTTACCATACAAACAATTATTCCGATCAAACTTGGAATAATAAACCCTGCAAAGGTCCATTTCCAACTGCCGGTTTCTTTTTTAATGGTAAGAAGTGTCGTTGAACAGGGCCAGTGAAATAAACTAAAAAGCAGTAAGTTAATTGCGGTGTGATAAGTCCAACCATTGTTAATTAAGATTGTGCGTAAACTGTCAATGCTTTCATATTCAACCATGTTCCCGGTAGATAAATACGCCATTAAAATAATTGGTAGTAAGATTTCATTTGCTGGAAGGGAAAGAATAAAGGCAAGGAGTATTATGCCGTCAAAACTGAGCAGGTTTGCGAAAGGAGTTAAATATTTTGCACAAAGTTGTAATAAGCTTTCGCCGTTAATGTAAATATTACTGATAGTCCAGATTATAATTCCGGCAGGAATTGCAACGATTGCCGCTCGCGATAAAACAAAAATCGTTCGGTCAAGAATCGAAGTATAGATGACTCTTCCGATTTTCGGTTTCCTGTAGGGCGGAAGTTCAAGGGTGAAAGCTGAAGGAATGCCTTTTAGAATTGTTTTCGATAATAAAAAGGAAACAACTAAAGTCATAATGACTCCAAGAATTATTAAACCGGTAACAATTAGAGCCGGCGTGAAGCTATTATATTTTCCGTAGGAAATATAAGCAAAGAAAACTGTGGAAATTGCAATTAGAGTAGGGAAGCGCCCGTTACAAGGAACAAAGTTATTGGTTAAAATTGCAATCATTTTTTCTTGCGGTGATTCGATAATGCGGGTACCGATGATGCCTGCGGCGTTACAACCAAAACCCATACACATTGATAAACATTGTTTGCCATGAGCGCAGGCTTTTTTAAATAAATGATCCAGATTATAAGCAACTCTCGGTAAATAACCCAAATCTTCCAGAAGGGTAAAGAGCGGAAAAAAGATCGCCATCGGCGGAAGCATCACCGATACCACCCAAGCAAGCGTCCGGTATAAACCTAAGACCAATAGTCCGTGTAACCAATCAGGAGCATTAATAAATATAAAAAGTTTGGTTAAGACTTTTTCAAATCCGAACAACACTTCCGCAAGCAACTGTGAAGGATAGTTTGCGCCTTTGATTGTAATGAAAAAAACTCCCAACAATAATAACAACATCAAAGGAATTCCAAATATTTTTGAGGTTACGATATTATCTATTTTTTTATCGCGGGCAAACTTATCTTTTCCTTCTTTAATATGTTTTGTTTTTAGGTTTTCAGCTGCTTGAAAACTGGTTTCGTTAATCTGCTCGCGGAGACTTTCTTGATTAATATTAAAAAGCTCATTTCTAATTTCATCTATAATTTCAAACTCTTCTCGGGTAAGGAATCTTTTCATTGAAGAAAAGAATTTATGATCACCATCTAAGATTCTTAATGCCCACCACCGTAAGTTGGTCTGCTTGAGTTTTCCTTTTAGTTTTTCAATTATATATTTTATTCTCTCTTCAATATTAGCGTTATACACTATCTCTTTCTTTTGATATTCATATTCCTTATTTACAACTTTAGAAATCATCGCTTTTAACTCTTCCATACCTTGGCCGGTTTTTGCGGAAGTAAGAATTACGGGTATTCCTAATTCCATTTCGATTCCGAGTTTATTAATCGTAATATTTTTCTTTTTTGCTTCATCCATTAAATTGACAACCAAGATGAGATTATCGGTTAATTCCATAATCTGAAAAACCAGATTTAAATTTCTTTCCATACAAGTCGCATCACAAACAACGATAACGGCATCAGGATTTCCGAAACAGATAAAATCTCTGGCGACAACCTCTTCTTCGCTTGTTGCAAATAAGGAATATGTTCCCGGAACGTCAATTAAGATATATTCTTCATTTTGGTGTTTAAATTTTCCTCTGGCATTAACAACTGTTTTTCCCGGCCAATTTCCCGTATGTTGATTTAAACCGGTTAAATAATTAAAAACCGTGCTTTTGCCCGTATTGGGATTGCCAGCAAGTGCGATTAAATATTGGTTTTCAGCAATATCAATATTAAACAGGTCCGAAAAAGCGCTTTTCTTTGTTGAAGCAAAAGTTAAACCCACACTCTTCCTCCTTATTCCGCAACCAATATCAATTTTGATTCTTCTTTTCTAAGCGCAATCATTACGCCCCGAATATCAAAGACAGTCAAATTGTCTTTCGGTCCTTTACGGATAATTTCTATTTTTGTGCCTTTGGTAATCCCGAGGGCAAGCATTCTTTCTTTTAATAAATCCTTGGAAAGAAGCGACGCAACCTCTACAACTTCGCCGACACCAACATCACATAAATATTTCATTTTTTCTAACTCCTTTTATTTTGTTTGAACTAAAAAAGTTAGTTGAGGCTAAAAAACTAATATCAATATATGGCGAACCTCTATTCTTGTGTAGGCTTTTATGATAATTAAATGTAATTTTTCATAAGATGAAATAAGGAATGATTTTATGAAAAACAATTTTCATACTTTTTCAAAATATATTAAAGCTAATATCCTAACTATCAGCGAAGAAGATTATCTGGAAATGATTTATCGGCTTTGCTTGATAGATAATTATACAAGAGTAAGTGATATTGCGAAGGCACTAAATGTAAAACCGCCGTCGGTTTCAATAATGATTAAAAAACTATTTAATAAAAATTTAATCAAACATATTGATTATGGAGTGATTCAATTAACCGAAGCCGGAAGGAAGCATGGTAAAGAGTTGTTTGAACGCCACGAAAGCGTCGAACAATTTTTAAAGTTATTAAATATCAAAGGTAATATTTTAGAAGAAACCGAAAAGATTGAACATACATTAAGCTCTGATACTATCAGCAAGATTAAACTTTTGGTTGCTTTTTTTGCGGAAAAAGAGGAGATCTTAACTGCTTTTAATCATTATTTAAAAGAAAAAGAATAATAAAAAAACCGGTCGGGTAACGGCCGGCTATTTCTAAATATTCTTATCATTTTTCTTGATTGCACTTTCGTATTTTTCAATCCACATCGAAACTGAAATTTTACGAACCAGTTCAGCAATTACATTATAAGGGATTTGGTTTACATTTTTAAACCGAATACAACTTTTTCCCATATCAAGTTTGGTTGGAACATGTTGGGAATATTCCCGGGTAAACCAGTCTAGAATATCTTTAAATGCATAGATTCCTAAATGGTAGAGGGCGATAAAGTTTTTTTGCGATCCGATTGCAATAAAAGGGAGAGGCTCCTTGGGATTGGCATGATAGCCTTCAGGGTATAATTCAAAAGGAACAATATATTGGATAAACCCTTCAGCAAATCTTTCCTCAAAACCTTCGGGAAGATTTTCTTTAATCGTTTCTCTTAATTTCTGTAGCGGTTCTCTCCGCTCAGCAGGTACTTGCTCTAAATATTCTTTAAATGTTTTTGCTGCAATTCTCATCGATTTTCCGCCAGATAGTTTTTTTTAACTCCATTGTAAAGCAAATAAGGCGATTGGCTTCCTTAAAACCGATTTTTTTGTGGAAAGCTTCACTAGTTTTGTTCTCAAGTTCACAGTCCGAAGCAAGTTCTTTGCAGCCTTTCACTAATGCCCATTCTTTTGTAAACTCCATCAAAGCACGTGCGATTCCTTTTTTCCGGTATTCAGGCTTTACATAGATACCTTCCAGATAAGCAACTGGACTCGTATTTGTTCCTTCAACATAATCAAATCTTAAGGATAAACTGATAAAGGCAACTGCTTCGTCGTTATAGAGATATAAAAATTCATTGACAAGGTTACCCAAAGCTCGCTCTTTAAGCAGCTCTTCTTTCGCCACCTCAGGCCACAGAGCAAGAGAGAGTTCAGCCCAAGCTTCTTCGTTTGCTTTTGTAACAGGGACAATCATAAAACACCTCTTTTAATTATCAAAATATGAAAAGGAATAATTAAAATGATTATCGAAAAAATCCAGCCATAAACTATATACCTATTAATGTATTTTTTTATACGGGGATGTAGATACATTTTTAATTTCCGGTGAATACTCAATATCTGAGAGTATTCTTTTTATAACCTTAATTATTTAATAGCTTCTTTTTAACTATTCTTTTGAATATAATGACAAATATCTAGAATAATATTCCCGTTTTTGTCAGGAGTTGTGAACCTGGGGCAGGCATAGCGTTCAAAAAACCAGTAAGCACCTTTTTCATCCGGGATAATTTTATATCCTGCTTTTAGGAAACTTTCTGCACATTCGTGTTCCAAGCAATAGACTTCGTGCGGTTGTCCGTAAACCCAGGCAACACCCAAATCTGATTCCGGGAAATCCACAAAAGCAAAACCTTCCGGAACTTCAGCAGCTTCGGGACAAAAGACGCCGATCCAATATTCAAAAGGCTCTCCTTCTTTCCAACGCATCAGGCCGATATATGCATCGCCGTTTTCAGAAACAGATTTTAAATCAAATTTCTCTTCCATAATTTTAAACCAACCATTATGAAACCAGTCATGCCAAAGGTTTCCAAAGTTCCCGTCAACCCGGTCTTCGTTACCGTACCTCTTACCGATAAACCTTAGTGCCGGAAGCGACTCCCTGTAGGTCTTAATAATTTTTGCCATAGTATTTCCTTTCTTAATTAAATTTATTCTTTTTAATGATTTTACCTTTAATTGTTACTCCTGTCAATTAATTTCTTATTGTATCTATCGACCTAATACGGAAAGAATATAAATTAACATAAATTAAGGAGTGTATAAATTTGAACGAAAATGTGGAATTATTAAACTTCATCTATCAAAATTCGGAAATGGGGGTAAGCACTATCAAGCAATTGCTGGATATTGTGGAAGCTGAGGAATTTAAAAGACTATTAGAATCACAGTATAATGAGTATGAAGAAATACATATAGAAGCCAGAAAAAAACTTAATGAAAACGGATATGACGAAAAAGGGATTGGTGCTCTAAAGAAACTTAGAACTAATATGATGATTAATATGCAAACCTTGACTGATAAAACTGCTTCTCACATTGCAGAAATGCTAATCGTCGGAAGCAATATGGGCATCATTAATGCAATCAAAAATTTGAAGAAATATCAAAATGCAGACTCAGGAATACGCAAACTTATGGAGAGATTGCTTAAATTGGAAGAAGACAATGTACAAGAGTTAAAAGAATTTCTATAAAAACTTTATCGGCTAACACTCTGAGAAATCGGAGTGTTTTCTATTTAAAGTCAAAAAGCATTTCAAACTCAAGATTGAAATGCTTTTTTTGACCCTGTTTTTTAAGAGCGATAAAAATCGGTAATTAATTTTTTATATGCTCTAAGAAAACTCCTTCTTCTTCTTTCGTAATTAACACTTTAACATCATTTTCATAATTAAATTCAAATTTATCATATATCAATGAAATACGGTTTTCATTAACCTCATCAATAAATAGAGGTTCATTAAAAATGTAGATATTATAAAAAGCCGAATTTAATTCCGGGATTAGATCATTAACAGAATTATACTACAAATCTAATTGTAATTTTTCATAAATATTAAAGTTTTCTTCACTAAGATTAAGCCCATTAAAACCTTTGCTAATGCTGACATAAAATTTCACGATTGTACTCGTAGGATCTACCCAGTCTTGTTGTCTTTGAATATGAAGAGGAATATCACTCAAACCTAACTCGGTTCCGTCTTCAATAATTAAACTGTTAAAAGAATAATGTTCATAAGGTTCAAACAAATGCTTAAGATTAAGCTGTTTCCAGCCTGTTACCGACCTTAAGTTATAGTCAACTACAGTGACATCTTCCTTGTAATGTTTTTCTACATCAAATACTTCTACTTCATCTTCAAGATAAGTTACCCTATACATTTTTGTATATGGTCTAAAGGATAAATATATTGAATCTTCCATATTTCCATAATATTTTATTAGTTCGGGGTCGTCAATTTTAATGTCATTTCCAAATTCATCTTTTATATAGGTACAGCCATTGTTAATGCCTGTAAATTCAATATTTCGTCTCTTAATTTAATATCATAGTAATAATTCGAAGTACAATTAGGGTCTCTTTCGTAATGATAAGATAAGACTTCTTTATTTCCAATCTTTTTAAAGTAATTATAACGGTTGAAAGTTGAATCATGATTATCAAAAATATATTCTGCTTCAATAATCTCTTCACCGTTTTTTAAATAATAAGATATTTTTGTATATGAATAATTTTCACCATCTTCAGAATTACTATATTTATCTGGTAAGTGTGCAATAAATTCATATGTTATTTTTCTCTGATTAATGGACAATCTTTCTTTACGAAACGAACCATTTTGAAGCCAGGTATTTAATTTAGATACACCATCAATTGATTTATTTATTATGTTTTTAAATTCTTCTCCTCTCCAATTAAAATCATCTAATCTCATCTCGATGAGTGCTAATCTATAAGAGCCGGTAAGTCTATTATCACCATAATATATTACTTCGTCATCTGTTTGATTTAATAAAGAGATTTTGTTTTTTGAATAATTACCTTTATCAACCTGTAAACTAGTTTCTGGTTGACTGACAACATTGCTGGGAAGAATATCCTTTTTGTCAATTGTTAAATCGATATTTTTGATAATGTTTTTAGAAATCCGAAGTGCATCCTTATCACTTAGGTTGGTTGTTTTTCGGAAAAGTTCTTCATATTTAAAAATTGGTTTTTCAATGCTAATTTCCGTTTTTTCTGAAGGATTTTCGGGAATATCGATTTTTGGATCTTCGGTATTGTTTTCGATTTCCTCGCTACAAGCAACAACCATTAACATAATGGTGAAAAGTAAAATTACGCTGAAATATCTTAATAATTTAATTTTTTTCCCCAATTTAATTTTTTTAGATTTTACTATCTTCTAGCTCATTGGAACTTAAGCGTTATGGTCCATCCAAAAGACAAATTGACAAAGATAGTAAAGAATAATTTTCATTTTCAAAGCATAAATCTCGATTTTAGGTTTATATAATTGCCATCATTTCGCATATTGTAAGGCTCTGGTAGCCTTTCTTCGGAACAGGTGCGAAAATCTTTTTTCAGCATTTTATAAAAATATATTTAATTATTGTATTCTAGATAGGGATAATAGGGTTCTTCAAGATAAATATTAAGAAAACTTAAAAATGTAAATTTGCTAAGAATGTTGACTATTTCCGCTTCATCTTCCGGTGTTATATTAGATAAGTCAACATTATCTAAGAATTCATCAATCATCAGATAGAATGTTCTTTCACTTCCAATCGGATCTAGTAAATCTGAGGCATCATCAGGTAAACTTACACCCAAATCCCTTAACAGGGTAAGGAAGAGTTCATTTTCTACAACATAGTCATAAATTAGTGATTCTAGTTTATTATAGAGAGTTTCTAATTCAGTTTCATAGAGTTGATCTAAAACTTCAAATAAATAAATCGCTTGCTCATAAGTATAGATATATCTGCCAGAATTACCCACTACATAAAGAGTATGTGCAAAGATATTTATAGAAGTGCTAAGAAGATCGCTAAAATCATCGACATCAATTGCCAAATCTATTTCTTCTTGTGAAAGGGTGATTTCATCCAAATCAAAATAAAAGTTTATCAGTAATTGTTTGGTTAAATCAACAATATCATCTATTTCTCTAACTCCTAAATTCATTAAATAATCCCAGTTGGTATTATAAAAGAATAAATCAAATGGATCAGCGATATAGACTGGCGCTCCAAGGTTAAATAGGATTGACTTGTTGAAGAAATCAACAAATTCATCAATGCTATTTAAAACTAATTCTTCGTTGGCGAGCACAAAATCATAATATATTTCTACTTCTTCAATCGGAATATCAAACATTTCGGAAATTAGATACGGAAAAACCTCAATTTTACCTTCAAAGATTAAATCCAAAGTCATTTCTTCAATTAAAGCAAAGTTTGTATTGATGACTTGGTTATCTTTAAGGCGATCTTGCAACTCCATTAATACTTCCGTAAAATCTAGATGCTCAGAATTTACTATCAATTCAAGATCCTCTAAAGTCACAACATTGAGTAACTCTTTAAAAATCTCCAACATCGGTGAATACGTTTCACCATAATAATCAAATAAATTGCTAATAGTGTTTATGGTTTTTTCTTTTATTTCAGGATTATCAAATTGAGCATAATCTAAAGCAATTAACGAGAAAGCTTTAATAAGTTCAAGGAGATTACCGAATTCTTCTGAAGTTGGGAAAACAAGAGAATTTACAAACTCATCTCTGACTAAAATAATTTCTGCCGGTGTCAATTCTTCAGAATTTAAAATTTTAGTAATAATTGTAACTGTTTCTAAATAAGAATATTTTACAATTTTAACTATAGGATATAATCCTAATTTTACTGACATTGCATTATCATTAATGTAGGCTTGCATTTCCAGTTCCATAGGATCACTTGCTTCAGAAAAGGATAAACTGATAAGATTGTAAAGCACTTCTACAATCTGGACGTCACTAAATTCCTCATTATCGGTTAAATAACCGAGCAGATTGTTAAGGTTTTCGGGTGATTCAAACGGATAGGAAAGGACTACTATTTCAATAATTTCTAGGATTTGTAAATTTAGAATTCCTGCGTTTTCAGTCAGCGCTGACAAGAACTGAACAATTTCTTCTGCTTGGTTTGTTGCAGATTCTTCTGTTGTTCCATCGATTTGTAAATATATCTTTTTAGCTTCTTCAAGCAATGTTTCAGTAGAAATATCAATCAGATGGAAGAAAAGATCAGATTCTTCACTAGAAAGGAAACTACCTTCCCCGATAGCTTTGACGGTTATTCTGACCCGTCCAAACTTATTTCCAAACTCGGATAAGGCAATGGAGGTATTGGTAGTTCGACGCTTTTCCGTACCGACAGTAACCTCATACTCTTTCGCATTCGCAACACTTGACCAATAAATTATATCGCCATCAATGCGAACATTCCCGGGCTTGCTCAGAACAGCAATATTTACTAAATACACTACCTCCTCTGAGTAGGGCCCATATTTATCATTAAGAAAAGCCTTAACTTTAACCTTGTATTCACCGGATTCTAATGTTAAGGTTTTTAAATCAAACGAAGTGGTGTTGACTTCTATTTCATCATTCCCAATTAAAATCAGATATTTTGAAGCCTCTTCGACTTCATCCCAAGTCAAAACTCCCTCTTCTACTTTTAGGTTTTGGGGAATATTATTACTTTCACACCCGACTAAACCGACAAACAAAAGGGAGAATATCACAAAATAAAAGAATTTGTACAAAATCGACTTAACTCGCATACTTACCTCCTGTAATGGTATTAAAGTTCTTATTTTTATAAAGGACAATCCTTTCGGTTAGATAAATTAGAATAACAAAAAGTATTGTATAAAAAGATGTTTCTAAAGCCATCTTTACAATCCCGCTATAATCTAAATAGCGGCGTCCAAAAAGAGTCAGATAATAAATACTCTTACTAAACATCAGCGTTCCAACAATACTCATGACTACTACTGTTCCAATGGTCAGAATAGTTTTTAGTAAAAATGAAGGCACCGATTCTAAATAACCCAAATAAACAAGAATCGCTTGTTGTCTCTGTTTACTATTTAAGTAGAGACGGTAAATAAACAAAATCGAAGCTAAAAGACAGATGCTAATTGTAATGATGAAAAGATTTATTAAGTTCTGCCATTTATTAACTTCCTTTTCCAATAAATCATAAAATTCAGCAACCTTTTTCAAAACCGCATTCTTACTTAAGATTTCAGTTTCTAGGTGCGAAGGTAACTTCCCACTTTTACTTTTGATGAAGATTGCGGAATAATTTTGCTCTTGAACTAAGGAATTATCCTCGCTAAATTCAAACACTGAGAAAACCCCAAAAGTCTCATCAATAAAACCGGAGATTTCAAACTCCTGATAAAATTTATTATTAAGTTTTAAATTAAGCTTTTCACCTACTTTAAGACCATAGATGCCTTGATATGATTTGGGAATATAAATGCGGTTGCCTTTCCCGAGATTATTTGTTGGATTTTCTATTTCAACAAGATTTTCTGCTTTGGTATCCGCAGTTATTACAATCGGTAATTTGCTATCCAATTCTAGGATATGAATGTTTTGGTAAAAAGAGCCTCGAAAATAAGCTTCAATTTCAGGTTCGGCTTTTAGAGTTTCTTCAATCGCTTTATGATTAAGTGTAATACCGACGATTGTATAATCAAAATTTAAATTTTTCGAATCATTTTCGATACTGCATCTAAAGCTTTTACTTGTATAAACAGCAATATTAATTGTAATTACAGAAACGAGCAAAGTTAATAAAATAAAATAAAAGAGATTGTTTGCATTGATGCTTGCCAATTCAATCTTTTGAAAACGTCGATATTTTTTAAATATCTGCGCAAAGAACAATAAAATTAGCTTTAAGACAAGAACTAAGATGATAAAAGCAAAAGCAAAAAAGTAAAATCCTGTAATTAGATTTGAAAATTGAGATACTTTTTGCTTGGTGATAAATGCATAATATAAGATGATAAAAATGCTAGTAAAGATCAATAAGGCAATAAGCAAAGTACTAATTCTTGTCTTCTTTACTTTTTCAAAAACATAATCTTCAATTTGTTTAAAGCGATAGTAAGAGAAAAAGAAGATTACAAAGTAATAGCTTAAAAGAATAATAAAACCGCTAAAGATAATGCTTGAAAAATTTAAGATAAAATTTATATTCTCCCCGACTAAGTAAACGGTCATTTTTGTTAGAATAAACTTTGAGAAAAGAATTGAGCCCGCAAAGCCAATTATTAAATAAAAGATATACTCCGTTAAAGCAAAGAAAAATAATTTTATATCCGTTAATCCTAAATGCTTTAAAGTAAGCATTTCCTGTCTGTATCTGTTAAAGTTAAGTTTGATTAGTAAATACAAAGAAAAACTTAAAGGAAGAAGAATAATTAAACCTATCAATCTCACAATAAAAGAAAATGTATCCGCGTTTTCTTTTATTTGCTTATAATCATTAACTCTTCTAACATTTTCTTCTTGGTAAATAGAGTTGACCTTTTCTTCTAAAGATTCAAGCTCGATATCTGCTTTAGCTTGCAGATAAATTACATTGCATAGTTTATCGATTATCGGTAGGGGATAAACCTGTTCTAAAACTCCTTGATCAATAATTATAACCGGTTCTTGAATATTGCTTAAGACTCCGTCTTTTTTAAAACTGGCGATATTTTCAAAATCATATTGCTTATCAAAGATTTTAAATTGACTGTGAGTTTTATTTTGGTCAGGAGCATCATCTGAAATTAAAACTTCAAAATACTTAATCTTATAATCCGGACCATTAATTAAAGGTTTAAACTTTTCATAATCAACAAAGTATAAGCTATATGTTTTTTGATTAATGTTTTGGGCAGGAAGAGAAAATGCCGGAACAACCGTTTCAAAATCAGCAATGATAGGGCTTAATGGAGTTATCGAAAAGAATCTTTTAGTATAATGGTTTTCTAAATCAACCACTAAATCAAGATTTGGATAGACATTCTCTTCGTTATATAGAAAAGCTTTTTGAACTAAAGGTTTGATCGAAAGTATAACTAAAAAGGCTGCACCGATAGCAAGTGAAATAAAGATATTAAAAATGAAAATAATCGGTTTTTTGGAAATAGACCTGAACAAATGTTTTAAATATAAAACCCTCATATTCTTTCATCCCTAATGACATTTGCATTCGCTAATTCAATGATGCGAGTTGCATATATTAGATGATTGGGATTGTGAGTTACTAAAACAATTGTTGTTTTAAAGTCTTGATTAATTTGGCTGAAAATTCCCATAATTTCTTCGCCGGTTTTTCGATCTAAATTTCCGGTCGGTTCATCCGCAAATACAATTTTTGGATTATGGACTATGCTTCTACAAATCGCAACTCTTTGCTGCATCCCACCGGATAATTCTTCGGGGTATTTATTTTTCGCTTCAGTAAGCTTGGTTAAATCGAGTAATTGCAGCACGCGTTTTGAATCTTCTTTATTTCCTTGGATTATTAAAGGTAAACTGATATTATCATAGACATTCAGAGTTGAAATTAAGTTATAAACTTGAAAAACAAAACCAATTTCTTCCTGTCTTAGTTTAGCTTTTTCTTTACCATTTAATTGATTTAGGTCTTTTCCAGAAAGATAAACCTTACCCTTTGTTGGAGTTTCCAAACCGCTTAAAAGATTCAATAAAGTCGATTTGCCGCTCCCGCTAGGTCCCGTGATTATCACAAATTCACCTTGGTTAATCTCTAAATCAAGATTGTTTATAACAAGATTACTATTAACCTTATCCCCATAGACCTTATTTAAGTTTACGGCCTTAATGATAATTTCTTTATTCATAATCATACTCATTATACTAAATATTTTTATATATTTTATCAAATACACAACATAAAATTACTTTCTTTAGAAAGCTATTCTTTTATACATTTGGTCTTAGCAAATCCCTATACATTTCCTTTTTATAAATCATAGCATTTAATTAAAAATAAAGCAAGATTATTAATAAATACATTTCTTTTTCAAATACTTATTTAAAAAAAAGAAGAGACTAGCACCTTTGCTAGTCTACCTCCTCTATACTTATAAAAGGTCGTCCAAAAGGATATAATACCTTATCTTATCCCGTTCCGGACTTATTCTGAGTTTTTCAAACAATGAATAAAAGGTTTGAGATCGATACTTTTCACTTAAATTATTAAGCAAACTTCGATAACATAAAGCAATGTCCTGCCATTTATCTGCCATTCCGGCTCTAGCTAAATCAATAAAACCAGTTATTTTATCATTTCTGAAAAATATATTTGGAAGACAAAAATCTCCATGTGAAAGAACTAACTCTTCTTTTGGTTTATTGTTATAAAGCCATTCAAGTAAATGCTCTGGATTTTTGAAGCCGTTTTTACCAAAAGTGTCCTTCTCTGCATTCTTTACATCAACAAGATTGTTTTTCACATTATATTTAGCCCTCTGTAATTTCTCATCCAGATTATTATTAAAGGGACAGTTGTTAATATCAACTTCCCAAAACATTCTTAAGGCTTTTGCTAGCAAGCTTATTAGTTGTTCCGGTTTATTCAGATACTTTGGACTGCAAGCCATCTCACCAGGAATTTTTGTCATTAAGAGATAATCCCTCTTCTCATCTCTTGCATAGCCTAGAATTTTCGGAACAGGCAATTTATTTTGTAGCCAAGCCATTATACTCCGTTCAGTTTCTGATTCTTGACTAATAGTTTGTATTTTTAGAACTTTGTCAGAAAAGATGATAACTTTAGATTCCGACCTCCATACTGTATCAAGCTGATATTTTTCTTCGCCAATTAAGTTCTTGATTTTGTCGGGTAAATCAAACATTGTTATTCTCCTAGGGATAGTAGCTTTTTTCGTATAATCTTTATTTATTAATCATTATAAGTATAGTTCAATTCAAAACCCGAGCTTTCACCGGCTATTTTAAAATAGACCTTGCTTTCATCAGCAATCGTAAAGGTTTGATTTTCAGAATTAATACTAAACTCATGGATTATTTTTTCATCATCACATAATACCAATTTAACATTTCCTTTTGTAACTTTAAAATCCACAGTAATTGTATAAGAACCATTATTAAAAGTTTTAATAGTTTTGACACCATTAAATTTATTAATAGATAATTTGCCCTTATTATTTACTTTACTTTCAATTGAACCAATCGAGATTGATCTTGAGCCTTCGATAATCATTTCATCAGTAATGGTCTCTAAATCATAATTATCATCACCATTTGTATCCTCATAATTCAAAAAAAGGCTACAAGCGCACAAAAGAAATAAAAGTAAAAACAGTCCGATTACATTTCTAATTTTCCGCAAAAATTAAATCTCCCTTAAATGTATATTTTTAACCAATAAAAATTAGTGCTGATTTCATAGTACCTACAAAATAATCATTACTCTGCATCCTCAGCCAATGCTTCAAGCAAAAAACTCACCGGCCGAAAACCATCATTACACGAAATCATTGCTGACTTTTTATTCTTCATCCAGCCATTAAAAAAATCCTCACCGCCGTGCGCAAGTACCATAACAAAGGAAGACATACTCTCCCAAGCGCTGTCGCAGAGCCCCTCCGGTTTTTTCCACCCATTAGCTATAAAAACTTGACCTATTTTCAGATTGCAGGCATCCTGGATGGGATTTTCATATTCAGCAATCAGGTCATTATAAATTGTTTGTTTCATTACTGTTATTTTTACTTTTTTCATTTTAAAGCTCTCCGCTTAACACTTAGATTAAATTGTTTTTTAAATATTCTATAACTACATTAAATTAACAAATAAAAATATAGATTAAAACACTTCCTTTGAAGCCTTACTTTGCTTCATAATCAACATCTAATCTTCTTTATATGAAAAACTATTTGTTTTTACGTTTATTGACTTCAATTCTTATAAACTCCGGCAAATAGTTTGGAGTACACCCTTTTGCTACTTTTTCATTTATGTAAAGACCGGTTTTTTCACCAACTTTAATACAACGTTCACGAAACTTTTCCTCATAAATGCCTATCCAGCCTGCAGTAAAATTCATTGCCCATTGAACTTCCGGTTCTTCTTGCATAATGTTCGCTTCTATATCAGATAATAAATCTCCAGTGTTTTCAAATAATATTTTTCCGGTCCATCTTAAGCGTGCTTGATAATACCAAAAAGCGCGTCTTTGCAGAGCAAAAGGACTGTTTTGCCATGACTTAAGCAAGTTAATGGCCTCATTATCTTTGGTGAGTTGATTTGCCATAAACCAGTCCATTAAGTTATTTCTCTCATCAAAAGTGTGGGCCTGCATATCCTTGGAAAGCTTATTTATAACATCTTCGGAAAACAACTTTTTATCCATTATTAAGGTTGCTAATAATCTTGGCAAAAACATTCCAGTTGACCAAAGTTCCAGAGCCAACTCATGGTCCTTTTTTATTTCCTTTGCGATTTTTCGTAAATCGCCCAGCTTAGTGTTAGCGTCTATTTGAGATAAAATATTTTCAGCTTTCATAGATAGATTTATATGTTTTTGTTTTTTTCATTCATTTTATAAAACTCCATTATTAAAATTAAATAATTCCCTTAGACCTCAACTAAGGTAAATCTAACTAACTCTCATTTGGTATTATTATTCAACATTTCGGAATATAACTCTAAGACATTCCCATTTGGATCTTTGAATTTTGCATAAAAACCCGCTTTAGCACCAAGGCTGCAGCCTGGGGTAATAATTGTTCCACCTTCGCGAATTATTGCTTCAAGAGCTTTGTCTATAGCAGAAACTGTAATTGAAAACCTGATTCCCTTTTCATTTGGAATGAGATCTGCATCTAGACCTCCACTTAGCGTACCAGACTTAAACACCCAAAATCGTTCGCTGTATTTTGAAACAGAAAACCCAAAAACTCTTTCATAAAATTTTTTTGCTGCATCAAGGTCTGGTGCAGGAATAATCAACCATTCAATCTTACATGGTTCCATAAAAAATCCTCCTGCTTATTATCTATAAAGGCGGTTTATTAGTAAATGCACTTCTTCTTCAACTCTTTATATATTATATGATTTTTTTATAATTATCAACTATCTTATATGTTTCTTGTACATATTTTTAAATGAAAATGTTTTTAAGTTAAAAAAGAGTTGAACATAAAATTCAACTCTCTTAAAACCTGTTATCATGGGTTAGAGGCCGACGGTATCTTAAACGGTGCAGGAAATGAGAGGTGGCACACCAGTAACATTAATAATATTCTACGAAACGAAAAGTACATCGGAGATGCCCTTTTGCAGAAAACTTATACGGTTGATTTTCTAACAAAAAAACGGGTCAAGAACAATGGTATCGTTCCGCAGTACTATGTAGAAAACAGCCATGAAGCCATCATCCCGCGTGAAGTTTTCATGCAGGTGCAAGAGGAGCTTATCCGCCGCCGAATTGTCCACACCAGTCCGAAC
>DUTX01000008.1 GCA_012841865.1 Acholeplasmataceae bacterium
CACAAACCTAAAGATTGTCATCCTTGGAAATACTTTAAATATAAGAGAAAGTCAAAACGTATTACTGCTTAAAACTGTAAGAATGTTTACAGTTTTTTAGTGAAAAATTCATTATATATTGACAGAACACTTTCCAAAACAATCTACTCAATTATGTGGTGAATATCACCAAATCTCTATTAGTCAATGATACTAAAAAGAAGCTTTCAATCAACCGTAATTATATCCATTTCTTATATTCACATTCTAGTTTTTTACTAACCATTGTATTTATAGACAAAGGTTTCTCTTTGTGATAAGATAATAAAAGAGGTTTTTTGATATGAAAAGAGATTATTTACTAGCAATCGACTTGGACGGAACCTTAATCAAAAACTTCGATGAATATGATAAGGTCAGTTTCAATTATTTAAAATATTTAAGTAAAACTAATAAGATTGTTCTAGCGACCGGAAGACCATGGCGTTCTACCCGTTATTATTACGAAATGCTTGAACTTGATACGCCCGTTATTAATTACAACGGCGCTTTGGTTCAAAATCCGAATGATCCTAATTTTAAGAAAACAATGATCACCATTCCGAGAAACGTAGTTATCGATTTGATTAAAGATTTGGAGGATGTGTTGATTAATGTTTTTTGTGAGATTGAAGACGAAATCTTTCTCTGGCAGGACACTCCGGAAATCGGCCCGTATCTCCATGTGGAAGGAGGGGCACTTTCAACAGGGAAGATGGAAAAGATTCTCTACGGTGACCCAAACGGAGCCATCATCTTATCAAAAGCAGGCTCTGAAACAGTTCTGGGTGATTACTTAGAAGAAAAATACGGTAAGAACTTAAACCTACGGATTTGGAGTTCAGGAAGCATCGTCGTTTCGGAAATTTATAGTTACAAAACATCCAAAGGCAATGCCTTAAAAGAGGTTGCCCACTACTACCGACAACCAAAAGAAAAAATCATCGCTATCGGCGACGGGCATAATGACTTGGAAATGATAGCTTATGCTGGCCTCGGAGTAGCGATGAAGAATTCTCATCCTGAACTTTTAAAGATTGCGGATCAAACAACTGCAAGTCTGGATGAGCACGGAGTTTATCAGTTTTTGAGTAAATATTTTCAAGAGTAAAACAAGCGCGCTTGTTTTATTTTTTTATATAAGCAAGCCAAGTTAAGGCCATCTCTATCCAACCGGAAAGCCGGCCGTATTTTTCTTCAAACAAAAGCGGATCTAAGTCTTCGAAGGGAGTTTTCCTGTTTGCAAGCGCAAGTCCGTGCGGCCCTTCTTGATAGAGATGAAGCTCTGCTTTTACTCTTGCTTTTTGAAGCGCTACAAAAAAGAATAAAGAGTTTTGGTAAGGAACAGCCGTATCGGTCGTGGTATGGAAAAGAAAAGTTGGAGGCGTCTTTTTGCTTACCCATTTTTCCAAGGAAAACACATTTCGCACTTCCTCATTTATTTCTCCGAAAAGATTTTCTATTGAACCCTCATGCGAAAAATCTTTTTCTCCAGTAATTACGGGGTAAGCCAGAATCAAAGCATCGGGTTTGGAGGATGAGCCAAACTTCTCCCATTCAACTCCAAGACTTGCGACATAATGACCACCGGCAGAAAAGCCGACGAGATAGATGGTTTGAATTTCATGGTTTTTTCTAATGAAACTCAAGAATTCCGCCAATTCTTTAACAGTATCGGGATAAAGAAGTTTGGTTTCACGGTAGTAGATTATTCCAGTGTTGTAGCCGGCATTTCTAAACACTTCAGCAATCGGTTCTGCTTCTCTTGGAGAAGTGAAGCGATAACCTCCCCCCGGAGCAACCAATACAAGCGGCTTTTTTTGATCATGAATTTTTAAGTTAATATAATTATTTGTTTCAAGCTGAATCTTGTCCATTTTTACTCCTTTTTAAAAAGGGATTATTTCCCTTTTTTTTCTTTTTTATCTTGAATAAATTCTTTCGAAATCTCTTCCAAAACATTCCGTTCCAAATCCTTATAATTGACAAGATTACTGGGTTTAGGACGGTTTTCTTTGCCTCTTTTTTTATGCATAATCCTCACCTATTAAATACTATGAGGAATAACTTTAATTATTCCTCGCGATTCAGGTGCGTTAAAATCTCAGCATATGAATATCCGGCTTGGAGCAAGCGACCGATAATCCGCTCCCGCTTCTGATAAGGTTCCAAAGCGGCGTATTTTTCTTCCAGACGAGGAATTACTTTTTGAAGCGTCGCTTCGCTTTCATCCTTAAACTCTGTTTTCCGGAGGCACTCAGAAATTACTTCGTAACCAAAACCTGCTCTTAGCAGTTTTTGAGATAACAAGACTTTTTGTTTTTTTACAGGTTTGTCTTTTTGTTTGTCTTTGACTTTAGCTAAATAATTGAGGACTAACTCTTTTTCTAATCCCTCATTAAAACGGCTTTTTATATCTTTTATTAGAGCTACGCTAATTCCTTTGCTTTTTAGCTTTTCTTCCAGATAACGCGGACCTTTAAAATTCCGAACCGCATGCTCAAAGGCATTTTGAACAAAAAGCTCATCATTTAAATAACCGAGTGAAGTAAGGCGACCGATAATTGCTTCAGCCACTTCTTCTTCCGCATATTTTAAAAGATAATCCCGCACTTCTTTTGTAGAACGGCTTTGATAAGAAAGGTAATTCAAGGTTTTATTGAAAAGGTTGCTTTCCGCATCATATTTTAAGATTTCCGCAAATTCTGCTTCCGAAAAGCTTTTATCCTTATAAACCAAGAACTTGAGAATCGTATCTTCGGTAAAAAGATAATCTTTTTTTGAAGTTTCAACTTTATATTTTTTGCCTTGTTTGGAAAGACCTAATATTTTAATCTGCTCAGTCATAACTGAAGCCTTCTCCCCGAACTTCACTGGCTCGCACCGCAAAGAAAAAGGCATTTTTGTCGATTTCTTCAACAATATTTCTTAATCTGAAATACTCAATCGACGGGAGCACGCAAAGCAGCAATGTTCTTTCATTTTTTGAATATTCGCCGACCACTTTGATGCTGGTGACACCCCGCTCAAAATTATGGAGAATGACATTTTTGATTTCTTCGTGTTTGGCGGAAATGATGTAAACGGCGCGTTTATTAAACCCGGCAAAGACGATCGTATCAACGACGACTCCGCTTAAGTAGGTAAAAACAATCGCATAAAGGAAGGTTTGAAGGTCGGAAATTCCGACAGCAAGTCCAAGTGTGATAATCAGGCCGTCAATGATATAGAGGGAAACCGAATAAGGCATATGGAAGAAACGAAAGAAAACTTTTTGAATCACTTCCGAGCCTCCGGTCGTTCCACCGTTTCTCACAACAATTCCTAAACCGACCCCCATAATGAGCGCCGAAAAAAGCACAATCAAAACCATATCAAGTTCGGTAACATCGATTTTTATCCGGGCATATATGAATTCAAAGAGGCCGATAAAAAGTGGAAAGAGAATTGAACCGAAAGCAGTCTTAAGAAAGAAATCACGTCCTAAAAGCAGCAATCCTAAAAGCAAGAGGAAAATATTGATTATTAGGATTGTAAAAGCGGGGTCATAACCGGAAATCAAGTTTTTCAAAATAATCCCGATTCCGGAAACACCGCCAATAACAATATTTTTAGGGCTTAAGAAAAAGCTGAATGCAAAGGAGGCCATAGCGACACCACCGATAATATTCAGCCATTCTTTGATTTTTTTCTTAAAATTTTTTTTTGTTTCCATTTATTTACCTCAGATTATATTCTGATTTTAAATAGGCATTAACGAAACCGTCAATTTCACCATCCATAACCGGACCGACATTCGCAATTTCATAATTTGTGCGATGGTCTTTGATTAGATTATAGGGATGGAAAACATAGGAACGGATTTGCGAGCCAAAAGTGTTTTGGCTCACTTCGCCCGTGATTTGTTTGAGTTTCTTCTCCTTTTCTTCCAATTCTAATTGATATAATTTACTTTTTAAAATCGCTAATGCTCTTTCTTTATTTTGAATTTGACTTCTTTCATTTTGACAGGTAACAACAATTCCGGTTTTTAAATGCGTGATGCGGATTGCGGAATCGGTTTTATTAACCTTTTGACCGCCTGCTCCGCTGGAACGATAGGTGTCAACCCGAATATCTTCAGAGCGAATATCGATATTGACATCTTCTTCAATAACCGGAGTTACCGTACAAGCACAAAAGGAAGTATGACGGCGGGAGTTGGAATCAAAGGGGGAAATCCTAACAAGTCTGTGTACGCCTTGTTCGCCTTTAAAATGTCCGTAGGCTTTGCTTCCGGAAACTATAAAAGTAACGCTTTTGATTCCGGCTTCCTCACCGTCAAGATAGTCGACTATTTCTAATTTAAAATTTTTCCGTTCCGCATAGCGTGTATACATCCGAAAGAGGATTGAAGTCCAATCCTGCGATTCGGTTCCGCCTGCACCAGGATGCAATTCTACAATCGCATCGCAGTCGTCATACTCGTGGCTAAGAAGCATTTTCATTTCAAAATCAGTAAGATCGGTTTCGATTTTCTCGACACAGTCTTTGATTTCTGCTACTAAATCTTCTTCGCCACTTTTATGCATTTCAAAATATAATTCCAGTTCTTCAAGAGTTTCGTTTAATTCCTGATAGGTTTCGATAATCTCCTTTTCGGATTTAACTTTTTTTAAAACTTTTTGAGCCGAATTCATATCTTTATAAAAATCAGGTTCGGCCATCATTTTTTCATGATTAGCTAGTGATGCTTTTACTGCTTCGATTTTAATCGCTTCACGCAACTCATCGATTCTAGTCTGATATTCTTCTATTTTTTTCGCAATTTCGTAGTTTTCCATAAATCATCTTCCGCAACAGTTTTTATATTTCTTACCGGATCCGCAAGGGCAAGGGGCGTTTCTCCCGACCTTACTACCTTTTACAACCGGTTTTCTCTTGACATCTTCATCTTTTCCGGAATGAGTTGCGACGGGTCTGATGACTGCTTCTCTTTGGAGGTTATCGCGGATTAAGGCACGGTTGACATAACGCGTGGCATCGCTTTCGATTGCTTCAATCATCGCTTCGAATTTCTGGAAACCGACTTCTTGATATTCACGCAAAGGATTGATTTGTGCATAAGCTTGGAGCCGAACTGACTGTCTTAATTCGCTCATGGCATCGATATGTTCCATCCAATAGGTATCGACGACTCTTAAGAGGATTACCTTTAAAAACTCGGCATAAATTTCTTGAGGAAACTGTTCTCTTTTTTCCGCAAGTAGCGCCTGGCATTTTTCCATGAAGAATTCAACGCCTTCTTCATAACTCTTGCCGTCAAATTCTTCCGCATTCACATAATCCATGGGAAAATAAAGGCCGTTAATGTCTTTCAGCAGGCGTTTACCGTCAATCGGACCCTTACCGTCAACAAGCGCACCCCAGATTACTCTCCCGCCTGTATTATGCATCATTTTTAAAATAATATCGGTAATATCGTCAAGGAAGAGAATTTGATTTCTTTGTTCGTAAATAATCTCCCTTTGTTTTCTTAATACTTCGTCATATTCAAGCAAAGTTTTCCGGGCATCAAAGTTATTACCTTCTATTTTCTTTTGGGCGTTTTCTACAAACCTGGAAAACATTTTGGATTCAAGTGGTACTTCCGTCCCTTGTTGGTTAACAATAAAACCTAACATCGTTTTAAAACGTTCGCTTCCGAAACGTCGCAAGAGTTCGTCTTCGGCGGAAAGATAAAACCTTGAATAACCAGGGTCACCCTGACGGCCACTTCGTCCGCGGAGCTGATTATCAATCCGGCGCGCCTCATGACGTTCAGTACCGATAACCGCAAGGCCACCGAGTTCTCTCACTCCAGGACCCAATTTAATATCGGTTCCACGGCCGGCCATATTGGTAGCAATCGTAACTGCGCCTTTTTCACCGGCATGCAAGACTATTTCCGCTTCTCTTTGGTGTTGCTTTGCATTCAAAACATTATGAGGAACTCCTCTTTTGGTTAAAAGTTTTGAAAGGTATTCACTGGTTTCAATTGAAATCGTACCGACCAAAACCGGTTGTCCTAAACGATGACGTTCGGCAATATCTTCCGCAATCGCGTTAAATTTTGCTTTATCGGTTAAGAACATTAAATCAGGATCATCAATCCGGATGACGGGAGCATTCGTCGGAATTTCTACAACATACATATTATAGATATTCCGGAATTCTTCTTCTTCAGTTTTGGCTGTACCGGTCATCCCGGCAAGTTTCTTATACATCCGGAAATAATTCTGGAAGGTAATTGTCGCAACGGTTCTTGTTTCCTTTTTAATTTCCACATTTTCTTTGGCCTCAATCGCCTGATGCAAACCTTCGGAATATTGACGGCCATGCATGAGCCGACCCGTAAAGGAGTCGACGATAATAACTTTATTGTCTTGAACGACATAATCGACATCCCGTGTCATTATAAAATTTGCTCTTAAAGCATTATTGATATGATGTAGCAAATTAACATATTTAATATCGTAAAGATTTTCGATTCCGAAAAATCTTTCGGCTTTCTCCATTCCCTTTTCGGTTAAAGTAATATGCCGCGACTTAATGTCGATTTCATAATCTTCATCTACAATCATGTTCCTAACGCAAAGATTCGCTTGTTTATATAAACTAGCGGTATTTTTGGCGCCCCCGGAAATAATCAAAGGCGTTCTCGCTTCGTCGATTAAAATCGAGTCAACCTCGTCAACGATTGCAAAGTTTAAAGGCCGTTGAACAATCTGCTCTTTATAGATAACCATATGGTCGCGCAGATAATCAAAGCCAAGTTCATTATTTGTAGAGTATGTGATATCGCAAGCATAGGCGGCCCGTTTTTCTTCAGGGGTTAAATCGCGCAGGTTTAAACCGACCGTTAAACCCATCCATTTAAAAAGTTCCCCCATTTCCGTGGCGTCACGGCTGGCTAGATATTCGTTAACAGTAACGATGTGCACGCCTTCGCCCGACAAGGCATTTAAATAGGCGGTTAAAGTCGAGGTCAGGGTTTTTCCTTCACCGGTTTTCATCTCGGCAATATTGCCGCCGTGCATCGCAATCGCACCCATCAGCTGCACTTTAAAAGGGGTTAAGCCGAGAACGCGGGTAGCGGCTTCGCGGACGGTTGCGAAAGCATCAACTAAAATATCTTCGAGCGTTGCTCCGTATTGTAAACGAGTGCGGAATTCATCAGTTTTTGCTTTCAGTTCCGCATCCGAAAGCTTTTTATATTCCGGCGCAAGCCGATCAATCACTTCCGCAAGTTTCCTACACCTTTTAAATTCTTTATATCCTGGATCAAATAAACCTTTTAACACAGTTTTCTTCCTTTCTTGGTACTTAATATTAAGTTTATCATACCACTAAAACGGGAAATTTTCAAGAAATTTTTCGCCTTGATATGATTATGATAACAGATATCAAAAAAGAGTCATTTCTGACCCTTTAAATTCTACTGATTGGTTTCGATAATTCCATAATCCTCGTCCTCGCGGCGGTAGACAACGCAAACCTTATCATTAACAGTATTCAGGAAGACAAAGAAATCGTGTCCGAGCATTTCCATCTGCATAATTGCATCATCAGGAGTCATCGGTTTTAAATCGACCGATTTTTCCTTAACAAGGTTCGTAGCTTTAATTTCAGTTTTCATTTTTTCTAGATCGAAATCAAGGTTGGATGAATAATACTGGGAGACGCCGGCCCGACGTTTGAGGCTCCGATAAATCTTCGATTTGTGCTTTCTGATCTGTGATTCGAGTTTGTCAATCGAAAGGTCGATTGCGGAATAGATATCATCCGCTTTCACTTCCGAACGCAATAGTACATTTTTTGTCGGAATCGTAATTTCAACCGTTTGGTGCGTATCATAGACTTTACAGAGGACAAAAGCTTCAAGCTCTCGTTTTCTTTCAAAATACTGGTCCAGTTTTTGAAGCTTCTCGGAGGCATAGGTTCTAATAGCATCCGAAGGCTCGAATTTGTTTTTTCCACGAATCTTTACCTTCATATTTTCATCTCCTTTGCAATTTAATTATAACATACTGTTATAGTATATGCAAAAAAAACGCATAAGATTTTTTTTTAGCCGCTGATAATTTGGATACTTAAGCCGAAATTAAGCAAGCAATCAAGGATAAAATAATACTTCTCCAATCTAAACTCTTCAATAAATATAACTAAGATTTCTTGTTGGTAAATAATTGCATCAAGCAATAGCCATTTTAGTTTTTTAGAAGTAAAATACAAAAACTCCTTATCAATTTCGACATTTGGACAATCTCCAAAGAGATAATAAATACTGATATTAGTATTACCAATTAAAAAGAATTCATCCGTTTTTTGGTAAGGACAAGTCTTGCAATCATAAATCTGAAAGAGATTAAAAAATGTGCGTTTTTGTTTACAGTTCATACCTACCCCCCTCTTTATATTATCTAAATCTTTTGTTTTTTCCTTTAAAAAAGCACCCATTTGGGTGCTAGACGACAATATTAACTAATTTCTTCGGAACAACAATGACCTTTCTGATTGTTTTTCCGTCGAGATAAAATTGAATCTTTTCGCGGCTTAAAGCCAGTTTCTCGAGTTCATCCCGCGAAATATTACAATCCACTTCCACTTTATCGCGAATTTTTCCGTTTACCTGCAGTACAACCGTAAACATTTCTTCTTTAGTTTTGGCTTCATCATATGTCGGCCAAGTACTCTCTGCAATTGATTCTTCATGGTTTAAGACATTGTGATAGAGTTCTTCGGTAAGGTGCGGAGCAATCGGATTTAAGAGTTTTAAGAAACCTTCCAAGTAATCAAGCGGAAGATAGGGGTGTTTGTAACATTCGTTAATGAAAATCATCATTTGGCTGATTGCGGTATTAAAGCGGAGATTTTCAAAATCTTCCGAAACCTTTTTAACCGTTTGATGATAGATTTTTTCTAATGTATAATCAGTGTCCTTAATATTAGCAATTTCCGTATAAAAGCGATATACTCTTTCCAAGAAACGGCGCGGACCTTCAAGCCCCGCTGTCGACCAGGGTTTGATCGCTTCAAGCGGCCCCATAAACATCTCATAAAGTCTTAAGGTATCGGCACCGTATTTTTTAACAATGTCATCGGGGTTTACGACATTACCTTTTGACTTTGACATCTTCTCGCCATCTTCACCTAAAATCATCCCTTGGTTGAATAATTTCTGGAAGGGTTCATCCATTTTTACTACCCCGGCATCATATAAGACCTTATGCCAGAAACGGGAATAAAGGAGATGTAAAACCGCATGTTCGGTGCCGCCGATATATAAATCAACAGGAAGCCAGTGATTAACAAGTTCCTGAACTTCGGGGTCAGTTAAATCAAGGTATTGATTGTCTTCTCTTAAGATATAAGCAATATAATACCAGCAACTTCCGGCCCACTGCGGCATGGTATTGGTTTCTCTCCGGCCTTTGACGCCATCGGCGCGGACAACATGAAGCCATTCCTTCGCATTCGCTAGCGGCGATTCACCGGTTTTACTCGGAGTTATTTTATCAAGTTTCGGAAGTTCAAGCGGCAGGTCTTCAACTCCAAGAACTTCAATCGTTCCGTCTTCCCAGAGGATAATCGGGAATGGTTCGCCCCAATAACGCTGACGACTGAAAATCCAATCTCTGAGTTTATAATTGACGCTTCTTTTACCAATGCCCTTAGCTTTCAAATGAGTAATCATTTTTTCGATTGCGTCTTCTTTATTAAGTCCGTCCAAGAAGTCAGAGTTGATATGGAGAGCGTCACCGACAAAAGCTTCTTCGCTAATGTCGCCTTCTAGAACCGGAATAATTTCTAAATTAAATTTCTTTGCAAATTCATAATCCCTTTGATCATGAGCGGGTACCGCCATAATCGCGCCGGTTCCATAAGAAGAAAGCACATAATCAGCAATCCAAATCGGAATCGGTTTATTGTTGACAGGATTAAGGGCAAAAGCGCCGATGAAGACCCCAGTTTTTTCTTTATTCAAATCGGTGCGGTCAAGGTCGCTTTTGCTTCTTGCAGAATCGATGTATTTTAAGACTTCTTCTTTTTGCTCTGCGCTCACGATTTTTTGAACCAAAGGATGTTCCGGAGCGAGCACGCAATAAGTTGCGCCGAACAAGGTATCGGGACGGGTTGTAAAAACGGTAAAGGATTCATCATAACCTTCAACCTTAAATACAACTTCCGCGCCTTCGCTTTTCCCGATCCAGTTTCTTTGCATTTCCTTGACCGATTCCGGCCAGTCCAGACGGTCCAAGCCTTCAAGCAAACGTTCCGCATACTCCGTGATCTTTAAAACCCATTGCTTCATCGGTCTTTTTACAACCGGAAAGTTTCCGCGTTCGCTGACCATTTTTCCGTTCACATTGACAACTTCTTCGTTAGCGAGTACGGTTCCGAGTTCTTCGCACCAATTGACTTCAATTTCCCGCAGTTCCGCAAGCCCCTTTTCATAAAGCTTGGTAAAGATCCATTGAGTCCATTTATAATATTCCGGATCGCAGGTGCTGATTTCCCGGTCCCAGTCATAAGCAAGCCCAAGAATTTTTAATTGCTTTTTGAAGATTTTAATATTTTTTTCGGTAAACTCCCGGGGGTCATTGCCTGTCGAAAGCGCATATTGTTCGGCAGGAAGCCCAAAAGCATCAAAGCCGATCGGATGTAAGACATTATAGCCTTGCATGATTTTCATTCTCGCAATAATGTCGGTTGCGGTATAACCTTCCGGATGACCGACATGAAGCCCCGCTCCGCTTGGATAGGGGAACATATCAAGCACATAATACTTAGGTTTGTTCTTATCTAAAATTGTTTTAAAGGTTTTGTTTTCTTCCCAAAATTTTTGCCAACGTTTTTCTATTTCACTATGATTATAATTCATCTTATCTCTTCTTTCTATCTTTGAATTAATTTTCTGCTCAATTTAGAAGCATAAATTACAGTCATTAATATCCCTACAAAAGAAAGCAAGGAAAATCCGAACAGTGAAGCCAGTAACTGACCAATCACATAAGGGGTTAAGGCATAAATCATCAACTGAAAAATGGAGCCGAAATTTAAATAAGGAATAAAGAGTTTTTGGAAAAAGGTAATAATCAGTCCCAAAACTACCAAGGAAACCAAGGAAACCAGGAACAACACGGCTACATTCACAAAACCGGAAAAGAGGGAAAAGCGTTCCAATTGCTGATTTATGATTGGAAAAACAACGGACCAAA
This sequence comes from Acholeplasmataceae bacterium, assembly GCA_012841865.1. Classification (GTDB taxonomy): domain Bacteria; phylum Bacillota_I; class Bacilli_A; order ML615J-28; family CAG-698; genus DTU067. Next base: position 11,259 of record DUTX01000008.1, read on the forward strand.
AATCATAATCATCGCTTACAGCCCCGGAAAAACTCAAGTTTTGTAAAGTTGAATAATCGCTGTAAGAGAAGAGTTCGATATTTGTTAGCGTGCGTTGGTAGATTACCTTATCCTTAGTTAGGATAATAAAGGTATCAACCGAAAAAGGAGAAATTTCCAAATCAATCTCACTTTCTGTAGTCATGATGACATTTAAATCATCCGCAAACTCTAACACGAATAAATCTTCACCAATATTTCCAGTATATATTAATTCATAATTTTCAATTTTATAAGGGACATCCTCGTTTCGAAAAGCTTCGCGAATAACTTTCTTATCAGCGTAGCTTAAAGCATCATCTCCGAACATGATAATGAAACTTGGAAGCGCGGAAAGGATTACTAAAACTAATAAGTATAGAATTGTGATTATTTTCTTTTCAAATCGGTAATTAATGATCTCGCTCGGATAAAAGAGACCGCTTCTGAATCTTTTTAACACAGAGGATTACCTCCTAACTTCAATTATTATAACAAATCAACATCTTTATTTCAATACAAATAATTTTAATCTAAATAATATTCTATGATTTTTTCAACAGAAAAATCACGGAATTTTAAGTATTTCTTAACTAATTCTACGATCTCTTCCAGCTTTAAATCAAGATTTTCATCGTCGTCTTTGTTTAAGTAGTATCTTAAAGAAGAAAGCAAACAATCCTTTGGAACAAGTCCCACAATTTCACTTGCTGTAATTTCGATTCCATAACGGCAGGCTTCCATCTTTACAGCTTCATAAGCCTGATAGAGCGCTGTTTTTGTATAATCGGTTAAATTCATCGTCACTTGACAGATATTACGGTCCATTAGTTTGGCGGCACCGGCTTGAATATAACGGTAACCCCCTCCGGAAAAACGGACTCTTCGGGCGATTCTTAAGACCTTTTTTTTGCTCGGTGAATCGGTATCAATATTATAGGCAATAAGCGGCTTTCTGCACCCGACGGCAATCGCTCCAGCGCTCTGATGAGGGACATCCCCATAATCTGCTCGCCAGAAAGGATCCTGCATTTTCTCTGCTAAGCCTTCGAATTCACCTTTTCTGATATCGGGCAAATTCTCACATTGAGGACGTTTTCTAGAAAGGGCATAAAAGTAGATGGGTATCCCTGTTTTCTTAAAAATTGCTTCCCCAATCTCATAACTTAATTCAATGCATTCTTCCTCGCTAATTCCCTGAATCGGAATTATCGGCAAAACATCCAGAGCGCCCATCCGCGGATGTTCGCCTTTGTGTTCTCTCATATCAATTAATCTCACAGCTATTTCCGCACTTTCTACAATTCCCTTGACTACGGAATCAACTTCACCGATAACAGTTACCACACTTCGGTTATATGAAGCGTCCATTTCTAAATTCAGGAGCTTAGTCCCGCCCAAACCTTTAAAAGGAGCGATTACTTCTTCCATTATCGCTTTGCTTTTGCCTTCAGAAAAATTAGGAACAATTTCTATAATTTGTTTCATATTCTTACCTCTAAATTAGTATAGCATAAATTACCAAAAAAATAAATATAACCCAGTTAAAGAATCCTTTTTAAAAAATAACCACTAAAAAAACCATGTCCCTATAAAGGAACATGGTCAATGTTTGTATATAACTATGCCGTCCAGCCGCCGTCAGCAACCAAGACCTCACCATTTACAAAGCTCGAGTCTTCGCTAGCAAGGAAGAGCGCAACAGAGGCAATTTCTGAAGGATCAGCAGAACGCGGATTAAGATTCAAACTAAGCCCTGTGCGTGCTGCACCAAATTCGTTAATATTTGTCATCGTGCTTTGAATATTGGTCATAATCGCTCCCGGAGCAATCGCATTGCAACGGATTCCATTATTTGCATACATAAATCCGGTGTTTTTTGTAATCCCAATAACGGCAAACTTGCTGGCAGTATAAGCGCAACCCGCAACCTTTCCGGTTAAACCGCCGATTGAAGCTACATTAATAATGTTGCCCTTTCCTTTTTCAAGGAAGATTGGTAAGACTTTCCGGATTGTTCTTAATACGGAATTTACATTTACCGCAAAAACGCGGTCCCAATCTTCATCCTTAACAGCACCGGCAGGTTCCAAATTATCCATTATTCCGGCATTGTTTACCAGGATATCAACCGTACCGTATAGATTTACGGTCTCATCTATTAAATGCTCTACATCAACTTGTAAAGCGACGTTGGTCTTGATAGCGCTCGCAGTGCCACCGGTGGAATTGATTTCTTCAACCACAGACTGCACTCCGTTCCAATTTATATCCGAAGCCACTACTTTCGCGCCTTCTTGTGCAAATCTAATCGCAATGGCTTTTCCGATACCGGATGCTGCTCCGGTTACTATAGCAACTTTATCTTTTAATTTCACAACTAAACCTCCTTGCTATTATTATACTACGGGAGGTAGAGAATTATTGGAAATATGATGCATAATATTTATGTAATACTCGTTAAAATATAAGCAATTATTAAAAAGCTGCTAGTAAAACCGGCAGCTTTATTTGTATTGTAACAAAATGTGTTTGATAATATTTTTATTAATTTATTTTAATAAATTTTTCATTTGGTTTAATACCGAAAGCTTTAGTCAGTTCAATTAATTGTTCATCACTTATTAAATTCTTGATGCCTAAGGGGAAAGCTTTTAAATAAATTCCCGCAGCTTTTTCGGCTGTCTCAATTAAACCGAAAACATCATCTAAAGAATTTCCAACACCGAAGACTCCGTGCATCGGCCATAAAACCAAGCGGTATTCCTGAAATTTTTTAGCCGTATGATAACCGATTTCTTCGTTTCCGCAAACCATCCAAGGTAATATTCCAATCCCTTCAGGAAAAACAATAATGCATTCGGTATTCATTCGCCATAATGTTTTTGAAAAGGCTTCTTCATCTAAATCATGAGCTATCGACATAGCGATTAAATTCGTAGCATGAGTGTGAACCACGACTCTGTTTTTTGAATCAATTTTCAGTCTTTCCGTGTGAGACAATAAGTGGGAACTAAGTTCAGAAGTAGGAGCCCCGCCGTCCTCCAAGCCCCAAAGCAGGGAGGCGGTTTTTCCGTCTTCATTAATTCTGATAATTCCTAAATTTGTTTCTGGGTTTTTCTTCACGTTTTTAAAATATTTACCGGAGCCGGTTACCAAAAAAAACTTTCCTGCTAAACTGGAGGCATCTACCGTTAGATTTATGTTTCTAAGCGGACTATTTAGCTTTAAATAATCCTTAAGCTCTTCTTCAAAAAGAAGATAAGAAATGTTTCCGGCGTTTCTTTCATGCCAGCCTTTTTGGTACATCAAATCAATCAGATTAGTCAATTCGGTAATAATTTTTGAATTATTTATCATCACTTTCTTTTTAACACACTTTCATAATTTTTTACTTTTTCAAGCCAACTAATTCCGGATTCAATACCTTCTTTTTCTAGAAAATAATTATAAACAGCTTCGTACGGGTAGGTTTTCAGTTCCTCCAAATAAGCCAGTCTTGAGGTATAGTCGCCTTCCAGCTCCATTCTTTTTAATAATTCTTTTGGTTCCAGGAATGCTTTCAATAAAGCTTTTTGGACACTGCGAGCCCCTATTACCCAAGCAGCAATTCGATTTATTGAAGCGTCAAAAAAGTCGAGGCCAATATGAGTTTTCTCAAGCAAATTGTTTCTGACCAGGGCTGATGCAATTTCAAATAATTCGTCATCTAAAATTACCACATGATCAGAATCCCAGCGCATTGGCCTTGATACATGAAGCATTAATTCTTTTAGATAGAGTAGAACCGTTGAAATTTTATCCGAAACGATTTCTGTCGGATGGAAATGTCCCGTGTCCAAGCAAAGCACTTTGTCATTTTTTAAGGCATAACTTAAATAAAATTCACTTGAACCAACGGTATAAGCTTCAACTCCGATTCCAAAAAGTTTTGGTTCCAAAGAATCTATTAGGTATCTTCCGTCCAATTTTTCAACAAAGATCTGATCCAGCGAATCTTTTAAACGCAACCTGGGGTTGTATCTGTCGACCGGTATATCTTTATAACCGTCCGGTATCCATATATTAACGACTGCTTTCTGTCCTAATTCCCTTCCGAAATACTCTCCGATTCTTCTGGAAGCCTGGCAATGTTTAATCCAAAAACTCCTGATCTCTTCATCGCTTGAAGATAAAGTAAAGCCGGATTCTGCCTGCTTATGGGAAAAACAGGTCGGATTAAAATCGAGTCCCAAATTATTTTTCTTTGCCCATTCAACCCAGGTTTGAAAATGCCTGGGTTCAAGTTCATCCAAATCAACTTTCTCTTCTGTATCAGCATAAATGGCATGAAGATTGACTTTATGACTCCCGGGGATTAAACTCAAAGCAAATTCGAGATCATCTCTCAGTTCTTCTACATTTCTTGCTCTGCCGGGATAGTTTCCGGTCACTTGAATGCCGCCACCGATTTTTTCATCTTGGAATAAGAAACCCTTCACATCATCACCCTGCCAACAATGCAGGGAAATCTTAATGTCTTTGAGCTTGGAAATTGCTTCTTCGGTTTCAACTCCTAATTCTTTGTAAATTCTTTTTGCTAATTCATAATTTTCTTTTACCATTGACATAATTTTCTACCCTTTGATTAGATTTTTAAAGTTTCGATAATTTCTTTCATATTCTTCTGTTTTTACAGGATAATATATCTTTCTTCCAACAAAATTTTGAATAATCTCTTTTCCTTCTTCAATCGAAGCGATATCTTTTGAATACCACATTAAAACTAAAGCATTTCCGAGCACAGTAGCTTCGTTAGAACCCAACAGCACTTGTTTATTGGCAGCTGATGCAGTCATTCGATTTAACAAATCAATGTTTGTTCCGCCGCCCACAATTACGATTCGTTCAAATTTTTCTTTTACAATTTCCTCTAATTTTTCAATGGTATACCGATATTTGAAAGCTAAACTCTGATAAATACAGAGGACGATTTCACCGACTGTTTCCGGAACAATTTGTCCTGTCCTCTTACAATATAATCTGATTTTATCCGGCATCTCTCCCGGCTGTTCAAATAAATAGTCGTCGGGATCGATGAAGGATTGAAAAGGTAGACTAGCAGAAGCTAGAATAGCTAAATCAGAAAACTCATAATTCCTACCTTCTTTTTCCCATTCCTTTTTACATTCATTTACAATCCAGAGTCCCATTATATTTTTTAAAAACATTATTGAATTATTAAAGCCGATTCCATTTGTATAATTACTAGAATAAGCAGCATCATTTGTGAGCGGTTTAGCTAGTGTAGTCCCGCAGAGACTCCAGGTTCCGGAACTGATATAGACATGTTTTTCACGGTAAGGAATACTTAGAATCGCACTTGCGGTATCATGGGAACAAACTGCAACAACAGGAACCCTGGGTACCCCTAATAATGATGCAATTTTTTCTTTTAAAACACCGTATTTTTCGCCGGGATAAATAATCTCGGGAAAGATTTCGGAAGGTATTCCTAAATCCTCCAACTCAGATATTAAGGTTTTGCTTTTTAGGTCATAAAGGGAGGTGGTCGAGAGGTTTGTAATTTCAATCCTTTTTTCTCCCGTCAAAAAATAAGCAAGCAAATCCGGCATCATCAGCATCTTACAAGCCTTTTTAAAAAGAGCCTGATTGTATTTAGCATCATAAACTAACTGAAAAATAGTGTTAAAATGGAGGTGCTGAATTCCGGTTTTTTGATATAATTTGTTTTTATTAATAACCTCAAAAACACTCGCTTCAACAGTTCTTCCTCTAGAATCACGGTAAGACACCGGATCCTTTAGTAAATTTCCCTCTGAGTCAATTAATCCGTAATCGACTCCCCAAGTGTCGATGCCGATTGCCTTTATTTTTGGATATTTCTTAAAAGCGATACCGATGCCAGCGGTAATGTTTTCAAAAAGAAATTTGAAATTCCAAAATAAGGTTCCTTCTTTTTCATAAAGGGAATTTTTAAACCGGTAAATTTCAACAAATTCCAATTTGTTTTTGTCTTTAATTGTTACAATCAATCTTCCGCTTGATGCACCTACATCAATAGATAAATAAAATGACTTCATATTTTCACCTTTACTTGAAATTCTAGCACTTGTATTTGTTTATGTCAACTTTTGATTAATTAGTTGACAAAATATCGTTTTCATTGCATAATGTAATCAAATTCAATCATTTTCAATCAGAGGAAGAAAATAATGCTTATTGACGAAAGACATAAAAAGATTATCGAAATTCTCAAAAAAGAAAAAATAATCAGCACTAAAAAATTAGCTAAACTTTTGTTTTTTAGCGAAGCAACGTTGAGAAGAGATTTAATCAAAATGGAACAGAAAGGAATATTACAAAGAACACGCGGCGGAGCATCTATTTTAGAATCCTTCGCAAACGAATCTTCCATTTTAATCAGAGAACAAAAACAAATCCAAGAAAAACGCAGAATCGCCCTTAAGTGTTTTGAGTTGTTGAAGGATAATACTTCTTTCTTTGTCGATTCCAGCAGTACTGTCGGTTCTCTGCTCTATTATTTTCAGAACTTCGAAAATATAACTGTCATAACAAATAGTTTAAATAACTGCAGTATTCTCACAAAAACAACAAAAGCAGCGGTATATTTAACTCCGGGCTTGGTTGATCAAAAAACAAACTCTCTGCTTGGTTCTGATACAATAGAATATATTAAAAATTTTTATTGTAATGTGTTTTTGTTTTCTTGTAGCGGTTTGTCTTTACACGGAATCAGCGAAGCAAATTCGGAACAAAGTTTAATCAAAAGAGAAATGTTGAAACATTCCAAAACTCATATTTTATTAGTCGATCATACCAAGTTTAATAAAAATTATTTAAGTCTCAGTTATGGATTTGAAGATATTGATTATATTATCACCGATAAACTTCCCGATAGCGCATATATTAAACTCTTTCAAGAAAATAAAACCAAACTAATTATCGCTTGATTAAAACTAGAGCTAAGGAAACAAAAAAGCTGCCCAAGAAGATGGCAGCTTTTATAATTTCGATTATCTCATTGTATGCCCGAGCGTTTCGCTTAAAGTCGGATGGGCAAAAATCACCTCACTTAAATCGGTAATGCTGGCATTTTTATTTAAAAGAATCGCAGCCTGATGGATAATATCGCTTGCATGAGCGCCGATGATATGAACTCCTTTAATAATATTATCAACGCTCACCACCTTTACAAAACCCTCAAGTTCACCGCTTGCTTGAGCTTTGCCATTGGCTTGATAGTAAAATTTGTAAATCTTCGGGTTCATTTGTGCACATTCATCTTCACTTAAGCCAACGGTAGCAACCTCCGGAAACGAAAAAACACAGGCAGGAAGAATTGAAAAATCAATATTTGACTCTTCTTCCAAAATATGTCTAAGAACATGATAACCGCTGTAAGTCGCACTATGAGCAAGCATCATTTTTCCGGTAACATCACCGATTGCATAAATGTTGGGAAGATTAGTTTGGAAGTCTTTGTTTACGATGATTCCTTTTTTATCATAATTGATTCCAAGTTCATCCAAACCGAGATTTTCCAAATTCGGAATTCTTCCGATTGCAATCAACAACTTCTCGAAAGAAAGCGTATGTTCTTGATCTTTTTTTGTAAATATAACTTTTCTTCCAATAATATCTTTAACACGAGCCGATAAATGAAGTTTTATGCCTTGATTCTTTAAAAATCCGGTTAAACGCTTAGAGATTTCTTTATCGATTAAGGGAAGAATCGAATCCATTGCTTCAATCACTTCCACATCACTTCCGAATTGATTAAAGATTGAGGCGATTTCAATCCCAACTACCCCCGCTCCCACAATCACCAGCTTTTTCGGAACACTTTTTTCCGCAAGAATCTCTGTTGAGGTGATAATATCGGGATGATGAATATCTCCGAAGGGAAGACGCGCAGGCCGAGATCCTGTCGCAATCACAAGATATTTGCCTTTATATACATCACCGTTTACGCGGACGGAATTAGGAGTTTCTAAAACAGCTTCTCCATAGACGAGTTCAACTCCCGACTTCTTAAGCATAAACTGAATGCCTTCGGTAAGTTTCTTCACAATCTTGTTTTTTCGTTCAAGGTTTTTGGAGAAGTCAAACTGAAAATCTCCGGATATTCCAAAGTCCGAAAAAACTTTAATTTCTTTTAAAATTTCCGCTGTTTTATAGTAAGCTTTAGTCGGAATGCAGCCTCTTTGTAAACAGGTTCCACCGACTTCATCTTTTTCAATTAAAACCACAGATAAGCCAGTTTTTGCTGCAGTTAGAGCAAGTTCATATCCCCCAGGTCCCGCTCCGATAATAATAAGATCTTTCATTTCAAATCCCTATACTTAATAATCGGACTTCTTGCGGCTTTTACTTCATCAAGCCGGGTTACAACAGTCGTATGGGGAGCCTCTTTTAATAACTCGGGAGCCTCTTCCGCTTCACGCGCTATTTTCTTCATAACCTCAATGAAACCGTCCAAGGTTTCTTTCGATTCGACTTCAGTCGGTTCGATCATCAATGACTGAGAAAAGAGTAGCGGGAAATAGATTGTCGGCGGATGATAACCATAATCAAGGAGGCGCTTCGCCACCTCTAAAGTGGTTGCTTTACCACTTCTAAGGCCGTCAAAGACAACCTCATGCATGCAGGGGCCAGTAATCGGAAGTTTATAATCGTCTTTTAACTTTTCTTTGATATAGTTTGCGTTTAAAACCGAGAGATAAGCAACATTCTTCACATTTTCTTTACCCAAACTAAGTAAATATGCATACGCTTTTACAACCACCAGGAAGTTTCCATAAAAACCGGAAACGCGTCCAATGGAAGATTCATATTCTCTCAGTTCAAACTTAGTGCCAACTTTTTGAATGCGAGGATTAGGAAGATAGGGAACCAGCTTTTCAACAACCCCGACGGGACCGCTTCCCGGTCCGCCGCCTCCATGCGGTGTTGAAAATGTTTTATGGAGATTAATATGCATAATATCAAAACCCATATCCCCGGGACGCGAAAGTCCAAGCAAAGCATTTAAGTTAGCACCGTCATAATAAAGGAGACTGCCGTTTTCCCTAAGTAAGCGGGAAATTTCTAAAATATCTTTTTCAAAAATTCCAAGCGTGTTGGGATTGGTGAGCATCATCCCCGCAACTTCATCGTTTAAGACTTCTTTGAGTTTTTTTGGATCGACAATTCCTTCCGGTGTCGATTCGACTTCGATGATTTCAAAGCCACAAACACTTGCGGAAGCGGGGTTGGTACCGTGGGCACTGTCCGGAACAATAACCTTATTCCGTTTATAATCTCCCTTTCTTAAGAAGTATTCCTTCATAATCATTAGTCCGGTCGCTTCGCCGTGCGCTCCCGCAAAAGGACTGAAGGAAAACTCAGCCATCCCGGTCAACAAGGAAAGCATTTTGGAAGTTTCGTAATAGATCTCAAGCGCTCCTTGTGCGGTTTCTGCAGGTTGTAAAGGATGAAGTCCGGTAAAACCGGGTAGACTTGCTACTTCTTCGTTTATTTTCGGATTGTATTTCATTGTACAAGAGCCGAGGGGATAAAAGCCTTCATCGACCCCATAATTCTTTTTTGATAAATTAGTATAATGACGAACGACATCAAGTTCGGTTACTTCCGGAAGTAGCGGTGAAGTTTTGCGGAGGTATTTTTCATCCAAAAACGCTTTTTCTTCAATTGTTGTTTTTGGAAAACTATAACCGATTCTACCGCTTTTAGAGATCTCAAAAATCAATTTATCATACATGATAAGCCTCCACCGTCTTGATAAATTCATCGATTTCAGCCTGAGTGCGAACTTCGGTTGCACAGAATAAAATGCAACCTTTAAAATTCGGACCATAGCAAGACAAATCGAGACCGGAAAGGAATCCCTTCTCTATAAGATATTGATTGAACTTTGAAATATCGAGATCGGTTTTTAAAACGAACTCTTTAAAGAAAGGTTGCGAACTTACTCGCTCAAACTTGCCGGTTTCTAAGAGTTTTCTTTCCAGATAATGTGCATTGTAATAAGCGCGTTTAGCGGCAGCAACCAAACCTTCTTTACCGAGCAAACTCATATAAATTGTTGTATGCAAGGCCATTAAACTTTGATTGGAACAAATGTTGGAATTGGCTTTTTCCCGACGGATATGTTGTTCTCGGGCTTGTAAGGTTAAGACAAAACCTCTTCTGCCTTTGGTGTCCGTCGTTATTCCACAAATTCGTCCCGGCATTTTTCGTAAAAGTTTCTCGGTCGCAGCGATAAAGCCGACATAAGGTCCGCCGAAACTTTTCGGGATCCCAAGCGTTTGGCCGTCACCGCAAGCAATATCGGCACCGATTTCACCCGGTGTTTTTAAAACCGCCAAAGTTGACGGATCGACATTCATTATCAAAAGACTTTTATTAGTATGAATTGCATTGACAATTGCTTCCGCATCTTCAATAACTCCGAAGAAATTCGGATTTTGAATAATTACGGCAGCGACGCTCTCATCAAGTTTTTCAAGCAAATCTTCTTTTGAAGTCCTAAGTTCATCGTTTGAAATAAATTTGAGCTCTAAATTTCGAAAACGCGCATAAGTCTTTAAAACCTCGATAACGAGAGGATTTAGAGCGGAGCTAATCAAAACTTTATTCCTTCTTGTCTGCGCTGTTGCCATAAACATTGCTTCCATGGTGGCAGTAGCGCCATCATAAACGGAAGCATTGCTGATATCAAGATTGGTAAGTTCCGTAATCAAACTTTGAAATTCAAAAATGTATTGGAGCGTTCCTTGCGAGATTTCCGGTTGATAAGGCGTATAGGAAGTTAAGAATTCTTGGCGGGAGGTAAGAGCGGGAATGACCGCCGGCGTGTAAACATCATAGGAACCGGCTCCGCGGAAAGCAATTAATTGCTTATTTTTTTCCGCAAGTTCCCGCATCTTTTCCCTTAATTCAATTTCAGAATGCGCCTTTGGTAAATCGAGCTCGCCTTGATAGATGACAGCTTCCGGAAGATCTGAAAAAAGATCAGTTACCGAATCGACGCCGATATTTTTAAGCATTTCTTTGAGATCAGCTTCGGTATGAGGAAAATATTTGTACATCATTCGAGAATATCACGATAACCTTGAGCATCAAGCAGGCTATCAAGTTCTTTTTCATCATCAAGTTTAACCTTAATAATCCAAGCGCCATAAGGATCAGAATTAATTAGTTCCGGATTATCGATTACTTCTTCGTTAATTTCAATAATTTCGCCGCTAACCGGTGCAAGAAGATCTGAAGCCGCTTTGACACTTTCGACGGCGCCGAATTCCGAAAACTGTTTAACCTGATCGCCGACCTCACCGACTTCAAGATAAACAACCGAACCTAAACTGTCCTGGGCATAATCGCTGATTCCAATGATCGCTACATCGCCTTCTACAAGGCACCACTCATGACTTTTCGTATACAAAAGATTTTCCAAAACTTTACTCATAATGTCCTCCTAACGAATATATTTCTTTTCTAAAAATTTTTTATTTCTGACTTTCGCAGGCACTTTGTTTTTCCGGATTCTAACCATTACCTCCGTGCCGATTTTCGAAAATTCCTTCTTTACCAAAGCAAAAGCTAAAGAAACATCCCAGCCGGGAATCATATATCCGGTCGTGATTTCACCGATAACTTCAGAATCAGCTTCAACTTCATAGCCAGCGCGGGCAATTCCCTTATCCAACAATTCCAAAGCAACGATTCTTTCTTTTATACCTGCTTCTTTTTGTTTTCTTAAAGATTCAACACCGATAAATTCTTTTTCAAGGGCAACAGCAAAGCCGAGTCCCGCAACCAAGGGGTTAATTTTTTCACTGATTTCATGGCCGTAAAGCGGCATTGCTGCTTCAAAACGAAGAGTATCCCGGCAACCCAAACCACAAAGAGTTACTTCCGGATGGTTTAGGAATTCTTGAAATAGCATTAAAATATCGGCATCAGTACCGTAAATCTCAAAACCGTCCTCACCGGTATAACCGCTTCTCGATACTAAAAATTCTTTTCCTATGATTTCAAAATGTTCAAAAGTAAAAGCTTTTAAATCTTTCAGCGGATAAGAAGTTAATTTCTCAAGTACGGCTCCGGATAGAGGCCCTTGTAAGGCTAGTTGCGAGAATTGGTCCGATTCATCAATAACTTCCACAGCAAACCCTTCTTGGTTGGATAAAATCCATTCAAAATCTTTGTCTTTGTTGGCAGCATTCACGACCAGAAGATAATCTTCGGGCCCATAAGCATAAACCATCAAATCATCCACTACCCCTCCGTCAGGATAGAGGAGGAGTCCGTAATACATCTTTTTTGTTTCTGTTTCGGGAACCTGACAGGTAATTAAATAATTAAGGAATTTGTTGGCATCTTTTCCAACAATTCTGATTTCGCCCATATGGCTGACATCAAAGAGCCCCGCACTTTCCCGAACGGCGCGATGTTCCGATCCAATACCGGTATACTCAAGCGGCATCAGATAACCACCGAACTCAACCATCCGCGCATTTTGCTTCTGGTGTTCGTCATACAAAACCGTTGTTTTCATTTCTTTACCTCCAAACCAAATCGATTATATCTTCAGGACTCGCATCAACAATGTAATCAGAAAGCTGAATCTCAGCAAGTATCTTTTCAAAACTTTCTTTGGTGAATTCTTGATTAAAGAAAAATTGATAAAGTTCCGTTAATTCTTGATTTGTAAAGAAATCACCGTTAAAAGAGATTGCTTTAATTTTGCCTTTTTTAACCTCAATCATAACCTCAATCCCGCCCCAAGGATAACGTTTCTTATTTTTGAATGTATAGGGAGGATTTTGGTAATTTAACCATTCTTTGGTTAAATACATTTTCTCAAGTTCTTTAATTTCTCTGATTTCGGAATCAGAAAGATAAATCTCTTCCGTTGAGATATCATTATAAATATAGTCCATCAAACCATAGATATCAAAATCCAAATAATCTTTCAGATTAATGACGCGCTGGCGAACGGAACTGATTCCCTTAGAAATCAGCTTCGAATCATCAGGGGTTAATGATGCAACCATTTTTTCGATGCTGGTATCAAACATCATTGTTCCATGTAAAATCGAGCCATGAACGCTTGTCATAAATGCATTACCGGAAAATTTCTTATCCTGAAACAATAAGTCATTTCGCCCCGAAAAAACAACATCAAGACCGAGTTTTTTCAAAGCATCTTGAATGAAGCCTAAATATTTTTTGAAAACTTCTTCTCTATTGGTGTTTTTAGTTAAAAAAGTAAACATAAAACAACCTTCATCCGCAAAAACAGCGCCGCCGCCGGTATGACGTCTGAAGACCTTAATACCATTTTTTTCGGTATAATCCAAATTAACTTCTGCAGAAATTAACTGATTCTTCCCACAAATTACAGCTTTATATAAATCCCAGAGGAAGAATAAGTCTTCATCTATTCGCGGTAAGAAATATTTTTCGATGGCCAAATAAAACGATATATCATTTTTTCCTAATGGTTTTAAATTCAAACTTCTCATAATTTTCTACCTGCTATAATAATACCATATTTAAATAAATTATTAAATATATTTAACTTAAAAAACAAAAAAGGCATTAGTTTTCATAATGCCTGGTTTAACCAATCCGTTTTTTTCTTAACCTCAATATCTTTTTCTGTGCTAGGATGTTTGAAATGCAATCGATAAGCATGTAAACGAAGGATTTCCGCACCTTTTCCGTAGAGTTTATCACCGACAACGGGATGGCCCAAGGTTGCAAGATGAACACGGATTTGATGGCAGCGTCCGGTTTTGATTGTAAGTTCTAAAAGACTTGTTTCTAAATATTCTTTGATAACGCGGTATAAGGTAAGTGAAGCCTTGCCGTCTGAAGCTGTGGTCCGCCTTAGTCTGTCGCCAGTTAAGCGCTTAATCGGAAAAGTAATCCTTCCTTCCTTTTTTGGTAAATGCCCTTCCGCTTCCGCAAGATACACCTTTTCGATAGCTGTTGTTTGTAACAAATGATGCAGATGCGCATTCTTTGCGACTAAGACCAAACCGGAAGTTCCGTAATCAAGGCGGGTAACAATGTGAATATTGGCGTTTACTCCTGTAGTTACGTAGTAATGTTTAATTCTTCCGATTAAATTATCTTCCACATATTTCTTCGAAGGTTGTGTGGAAAGATTGGCGGGTTTGTTTATGATGAGTAAATATTTATCTTCATATACTATTTCTAAAGGCTTCGCTACGGGTATAATGTTCGGGTTTTCTTTTTCCGATAAAAATATTTCTAAAACATCGCCTGGTTTGATTGGAAACCAGTTTTCTGCTGAGTTTCCGTTAATATAGATTTCCCCATAGAGTTTGATTTTTCGGCCGAGACTCCGAGAAACGCCCTTCTCTAATATATACTCTTTTACAAGGCTTTCCTTTTCAACCAAAAATTTTAAAACCATAATCCACCTAAAGAAAGTAAGAAGCGACCTAAGGCCGCTTCATTTTATTTTTTGTATTCTTCAATAATTTTCTGTACTAAATGTTCGGGCACTTCTTCGTATCTTAAGAATTTACGGGTGAAAAGGCCGCTTGCTTGGGTCATCGCTTTTAAGTCAACCGCATATTTGGTAATTTCAGCTTCCGGCACTTCCGCAATAATCTCTTGATAGCCGTCTTTTTGTTCCATACCGAGAACGCGACCGCGTCTTTTCGTCATATCGCCCATAATATCTCCAACAAACTCATCTTTTACATAGACATTGACTTGCATAATCGGTTCTAAGATGGTGGGACGAAGTTTATCAAGGGCATTTCTGAAAGCAAGGCCCGCAGCCAGTTTAAAGGAAATTTCATTGGAGTCAACCGGATGGTAACTTCCGTCATATAAAGTGGCTTTAATGCCAATGACAGGAAAGCCCGCAAGAGGTCCTTTTTCCATGGTTTCAATTAAACCTTTTTCAACGGCAGGGAAGTAGTTTTTCGGAACCGCACCGCCGACGATTACCTCTTCAAAAATGAAATCTTCTTCGCAAGGTTCGAAACGAATCCAAACATCACCGAATTGACCGGCTCCGCCCGATTGTTTCTTATGACGCCCTTGCGCTTCACCTTTGCTTCTGATAGTTTCGCGGTAAACGATTTTTTGGTCGCTGGTTTCGACTTCGACCTTAAACATATTCTTCATCCGTTCCAGGATATAACCGATATGGGTCATTCCGTGGCCACCGATTAAAAGCTGAGAGGTTTCCGGATTGCGTCTGATTTCAAAAGTATCATCTTCCAGTTTCAATCTTGCAAGCGAACCGGAAAGTTTATCTTCGTCTTGTTTATTTTTCGGATAAATTGCAATATAGATAATCGGAGTCGGATGTTCAACTTTCGGATATTGGATTGGATCTTTCTTATCCGAGAAAGTAATGGAATTCATTAATTCCGAAACCTTGGTGACAACAGCGATATCGCCTGCATAAACTGTGTCAACCGGTATTTGGGTTTTTCCGCGCATAACGAAAAGTTGCGGTAATTTTATGGTAACGTCGTTTTCACAGACATATACTTCTTGGCCGGTTTTCAACGCTCCCGAATAAAGTCTGAAAAACGAAAGTGAACCGACGAAAGGATCGATGATTGTCTTAAAGACAAATCCGGAAACAGGAAGATTAGCATCGGCTTCGCGGCTAACTTCGGCTTTGGTTTTCGGATGGATTCCGGCTTTGGCCCCAACTTGGGCGGGACTCGGAATATAATCCAGAATAGTATCTAAAACCGTACAAATACCGATATCAGTAGTGCTGGAAACGGTGACGATTGGGAAAAGGTCACCCGCCATCATTGCATTTCTTAAGCCTGAAGCAATTTCTTCACTTGTCAGTTCTTCACCGCTGAAATATTTTTCCAGCAATTCTTCCGATGACTCCGCAACACTTTCCAACAAGTTGTCATAGAGTTCTTCGGCTCTTCCGGAAAGGTCACCAGGAACGGGAATCGCTTTACAATCCAAACCTTCATAAGCGCTTTTATTCAATACTTCAACCAAGCCGGTAAATTTATCTTGAGTTCCGAGCGGAAGTGTAAATTCGACCGCACGGTTGCTAAGTTTATCTTTAATTGAGGTAATCACATCATCATATTTGATGTTTTCTTTATCCATTTTATTGACAACAAAAATTGTCGGCAAATTGCGTTTTCTCAGTTCCATCCAAACTCTTTCGGTTCCGACTTCTACGCCTTTGGTAGCATCAACCAAAACAACGGCTCCGTCGGATACAGCCAAGACATTTTCAAGTTCTCCGATGAACTCTTCGGATCCGGGGGTATCTAAAAAGTTGATTTTCGAATCCTTCCATTCAACCGGAAGCATTGATGCGGTCAAAGTAGTCAAGCGGTGATGTTCTTCGGCGGTATAGTCACCTACTGTATTTTTCTTCTCCACTTCTCCCTTTTTCTCGATTGCTTTCGAGACATAAAGGACAGATTCGCCGAAAGTGGTTTTTCCGCTACCCATGTGACCAACAATCGTAACATTTCGTATTGCGTTCGTATTATATAATTTCATCTTAAACCTCCTATAGCAAACGTTCACACTAATTGTTATTATACTACATCTTCATAAATTTTCAAAACACTTTTTTTATTTATCCGCCGTAGCTGTATTCTTCCTTGGGATGGGTTTTCCAAAACACAGTATCGGAGAGTTCGAGCGGAATTTCATAGTATTCTGCGTTGATTTCATAACCCGTAAGATCAATCATAATTTTAATCGTTCCGTTTCGATCGACAAAACGGTCGCTGACATTACATTTATAACTTTGGTCGCCCGACAAACTGCAACTATCGGAATCGCCCCCAACCAGCGCCAAAATTTTAATCCAAGAATCATAAGCATAGATTCGATTAATTGCCTCCCAGCTCGGATGGCCGTGTTTGTTTCCGAAATAATTGCCGTTGGTGATAATCACCACTTCCGGGTCAACAACTTCCAAAAACGGCGTACTGGTTCCAAATTTGGTTCCGTGATGCGCAGCTTTCAAAATATCGATGTCGCCGACTTCATACATATAATCTCTTTCCAGATTCGCATTTGTACCGTTATCGGCATCACCTGTGAAAAGCACCCGGGTTCCGTATGCTTCTAAAACAAAGACGATGCTCCGCGTATTGGGTTCGGAAGTTTTATAATTTTTTGTATCAATAATTTCAATAAAGACTTCATCTAAAATATCAATGGTTTTTGTACAACCGTTTTGATTATTGACCGAATCAGTTACCGTACATTCCGTAATCAAGTCTTCATCATTAACTGCATTTACATATTTTTCGTAAGTTTGGGTCGAATGGGTACCATAAAACTGAACGAGGTTCAAGATTTGATAGTTTTCAAAAACAAGGGGCATATTTCCGATATGATCGGCATCAGGGTGGGTCGCAAAGAGATAATCAATAACAAGGTCATTGCTGTTACTATCAATTACTTCTTTTATCGCCTGAAAAGAAGCAGAATGCTGTCCGGCATCAATCAGTATATCGAAGTCTTCAATCTTAATGTAAATCGCTTCGCCGGGATCGCTATCTCCGTATTTGCCGATATCGATAAAAAATATTTCTACCGGAACAACCATTTCCCCGCTTAAGACAATAATCTCATGAGCAGCGATTAGGGTTTCTGAAAATCCGGTAATGCTTGCGGTCAAAGTAACAACCGTGTTTTCAAAGACCTCGCTAACCAAACCAGCATTTGTGATTAAACCGGGAAAACTTGATTCCCAAGTAACAACCCCACCATAAGGCGTGCTCCACGGTAAAATAAAAGATTCCTTAACCTTTTTGGGAACCAGCTTTTCAAACCCGGATAAAATATCTTGATTGTTTAAAAAGCGCTCGATTCGCAAATTATCGATTAAAATTGTTTTGTTGGATCTGTAATTCGTTTCAAAAGAAAAACGAACTCTGACCTTACCGGTAAATCCGGTAAGATCCAGTGTTTTCTGCTGCGTTTCATTTCCGTTATGGGAAATGGTTTCTAATAAGGTCCAACTGACGCCCTCGTTTGAGGAATAATAGATTTTAAGCGTTATCTGATAGCCTGATGTCGGAGCATTATCCACAAACGCATAATTAAAACTAAGGGTTTTCGGATTTATTACATCCTTCTCCATTTCCATAATGCCTTTGGTTCCGATTTCCTTATCCGCATCGGCACTATTAGCATAGAGCCGGAGTTGTTGATTAAAAATATTTGCTTTTTTAAAAGCTAAGATTCCGCTTTTCCAAGGGTTGGTTGCTGTACCTTTAGTGATATTGTTGAAATCTTCATCAAGAAAAGTAAAGACTAAAGAATCATTTAAAGTAATCGCATAATTCTTACTGTCTTGATAATCATCACAGCTAACCTCTGCTTGTAAAGTTGCTTCGCCGTTTTTAATAAATTCTCCGGAATCGGAAATCAACTCGGGATTCAAGCTTTTCCAAGTAATACTTACATCCGGATAATGCGGAACTTCCGTAATTAAGCCGACATCAGTAACCGTGATTTCCGGAACATATAAATTTTCAATAACATAAGCTACTTTCTCTTCAGCTGTTATTTCCGGTGTAATTTCTACGTTGAATAAATCATTGAGGAAATCCAAAAACCCGCATCCGCTTAAAACAAGCGAAAGCATAAGCAAATGGATAATAATCAAAAATGAAGTCAGTTTTTTGTTTAATCGAGATATTTTCATTTCCCCTCCGTTATTAAATATGGAATCTTTTCTTCAGTTCTTCTTTGGTTTCCTTATCAGCAAACACAATCATTCCGACAATGGTTGCAAAGGATAAAGAAGCGGCAGCCAAACTCGGCCAGAGCACTATAACTAAATCAAACAGCCAGAGGACAAAAGGAATTAAACCTAAGATAGCGGCAGCAAGCAAGTACAAAAGGTATTCGCTGGAGCGCACTTTGCCGAGAAACATCGAAATTATAGCCAGGAGTGATGCCATCGAAAGAAAAGGAATGACATAATTTATTGACCAACTTAAAGACCAACGCGAAACTCCGGTTACTAAATCGATACCGATTACATGTATTGAAAGTGTGACCATTTGAATCACAAGTCGCATCGGCACATTGCTTTTTGCTTTAAAAGTCGAACGAAGCAAAACCCAAAAATAAAGCACGCCGAGAACAACAATGATAGACCAGACTGTTCTTGTATTTTTATAAGTCAAAATGTTAATCAAAACTGAAGTAAAGATAGCAATAATCGATAAGAATGCAACAATTCTCAGCAATACATTATATTTCTCCGGAATCGGAGTCGGCTTCGGATATTCTGGTCCTTGGTAGTTCTGACCGTCGACATCTTGAAGTATTTCAAAACAAAGCGGACAGGACTTTCTGGTCGTGTTATGAAGGACATTACATTTTACGCACTTTTTCATCCTACACCTCCAACTCATTGGTTTCAACAATTACTTCAATCCCAAAATTAGCTAACATCCGGAAGAATTCTCTTTGGAGATCGCGTTCACGGATTGCTCCCACAAAGGTGATTTGCATGCGGTCGCGATAACTAATGCCACCGATATTGATGGGAGAGGTTTTCGAAGCACCATTGGTGAAGATGAATTTTCTGACATATGGTTCCATACCTTTCGGTATTTTTACAACCCCGATATTTGAAAACGTCATCGTGTTTAATTTATCGCCCCAAGCACTGTAACCGATTTTTAAAACCAACTCCTTAATAACCAAGGGAACAATCCTTAAGAAGAAATTCTTTTCGATCATTACATTCGCAACAATCCGTTCTTGGAGCTTTTCTTTCTGAAGTTCACTTTGAAAGACGGCTTTGACTACTTCCAAAACTGCTTCAAATTCCAAGTCTTCTTGCAGCTTCATTCCCGCCGAAATAAATAAAGAGAAATTTCTAAGCGTCCGCGAAGGAAAGTATTTCCTTAAGTTTACGGGAATAAAAATTTGAAGCGGTTTGTCTTTGGATCTAAAAAGATGGTTTAAATCTTTTGCGGAGCAAATCAAACAAGCCGTTAAAAATTCGGTGATGGTTGCGGAAAATTTATGGGCAACTTCTTTTAACGCTTTTACGCTGACTTCGCCCGTTACGATTGACAAATAAAGATCATCGTAAAAACTCCCCCGAAACTGCATGGCTTTCGGATCTCTTTTATTATTTTTTAAAGATGGTTTGTAATTTTTAACGAAACTGTCTTGATATTCTTCATAAACATTTTCAATATCGGAGGTTAAGACCAGATTCTCGCTGTCAATTTTTTTTCCGGTTAAAATCAAATAATTATAGACAACCGCTTTCAAAAATTCCAAAGCTCCGGAACCGTCAGTCAAAGAATGAAACACTTCCAAGTTTATCCGCGTGGAATGATAACTCACTTTAAATAAGTAACCATTATTTTCTTTTCGTTTTAAACGTTGGCAGATATGCGGACTTTCCGGATAAACTTTTGCTTTTGCGAAATTCTCTTCCAAGTAGTACCAAAAAAGGCCTCTCTTCATTTTCACCTTCATTGGCGGAAAACGTATTATCGTGATATTTAAAGCTTCTTCAAGCAGCTTGGGTTCGACTTCTTCCGTAAGAACAACAGAAAGCCGAAAAACATTGGTCCGCTTATCGGATGTTACCGAAGGAAATATTTTTGCTGCGTTGTCAAGTTTATACCAATTATTCATAATTCACCTGCTTTGACACTCCAAATTTAACCTTCCCGCACATATAACAAGGATTTTCAAATAAAGAAAGAAAAAAGTGCCGCTCTGCACTTTCCGCGAAATTTGGCTTAAAAATTTATAAATATTTAGCCATAATATTTAACGGTAAGCACCTTTTTCCAAAATATAAATTAGCGTCATCATAGTATTATTATACATTAAAAGATTGATTATCACAAGAAAAAGAAATGTATATCAAAAATCAAAATGACATTTTTTGTTTTACTTTTTTAAGTAAAAGAAAGAGTCCAAATCGGACTCTAAAATCATACTATTTTTTAACCATATAGAGAATACCGATTGTCCGCGGCCCACAATGAGTCGAGATAACCGCACTCGCTTTTGTTTCGTGAATTTGTATAGGATTTAGAACCTTCGCTATTTCTCTTTTCAAATAAGCGGCGTCCTCTTTGGCTAAATTATGGGTTACCATAATATTATCAAGGTCTACCTTTTCCGCATCAGAGCGAAGATAATCCACCAAAGTATCCAATGCTTTTTGAAATTTTCCACGTGGTTTTTTTGTAACAACCATCTTCCCGTCAACAACCCTGATAATCGGTTTGATTTTCAAAAGCGTTCCGATGATTCTGGAAGTGCCGCTGCATCTGCCCCCTTTATGTAAGTAAGAAAGCGTATTGATAGCGAACTGAGTCCTAACCAGAGAAACATCAGCCTCAACTTTGCGGGCGATAGTTTCCAAGTCAGCGCCTTGATTACGATATTGAGCGGCTTTTAATAACAAGAGACCGATTCCGCTGGAAAGATTTCCTGAATCAACAAGTCTAATTCTTCCTTCCGGAAATTCGCTTGCTGCAATGCGAGCATTCTGAAAAGCAGCCGAAAAACCGGATCCGATCCCGAGGTAAAGAATATCTTTACCGGCATCAAGATATTTTTTGAAATAAGCAGTAAATGTAGCCGGAGGGATTGCGGAAGTTTTCGGCAATTCTCCGTGTTCCTTAACCAATTGGTATAATTGTTCTGCGTTTATTTCTATAACATCGGCATAGGATTTCCCGCCAATATTAACATACAATGGTATTATATCAATATCGTGTTTTTCATAAAGTTCCGGTGTCAGATCGCTTGTACAATCCGTTATAATTTTAATCCCATTCATACTTGCCTCACTAATCTATTCATCGATATTATATAAGTATTATACATTGAAACTACAAATTTCTCAAGAAATATAGTCAACAAAAGAAAAATAGAATGACAAAACAAAAAAAAGTATTCATCATTTTGAATACTTATTTTATTAAATTTCGAAAGGAACTGATGTAACCGCCGCGAATACTT
The DNA here is from genome assembly GCA_012841865.1 of Acholeplasmataceae bacterium. GTDB lineage: Bacteria > Bacillota_I > Bacilli_A > ML615J-28 > CAG-698 > DTU067. The sequence goes on from DUTX01000008.1 coordinate 33,321, forward strand.
GTAATATCCTGAACGACAATTAAAGCTTGCGGGTCAAGTTCATAAATCTTCTGAGTGACGATTTCTTGATTCTTTCTTTTCGCATAAACAATCAAAATCATTTTTCTAGCTTCCTTACCTTCCGCAGCCGCCGTTGTCACTCCGAAACCAGATTCCCTTAAAATATCGGCAATCTTAATTCCGCTTTCATGGGAAGTAATGGCTTGGACCAAAATCTGACCTAAAGCAATTCTTTTTTCCAGAATTGAGCCGGTAAAAACACCACCCGCAAAACCTAAAGCATAGACAATCGCTTTAAGAGGTTCTTCCGAAATGGCACCGATTACTCTGGAAGCAACAAAAACCCAGATTAAAGCTTCAATAAAAGCTAAAAGCGCAGCTTTTTTACCATACCCTTTATTTACAAGTATATTTCTTAAAGTTCCGATAGAAACTTCAATTACGCGGGAAAAGAAGATAATTAAAAATTCTAATAACAACGCCCAAAACATTTCCAAACCTCTACTTTATATTTTTTAAGCCAATATCTTAGATCATTTAGTCTTTAACAAACTTTTTTTGCTTTCTTTTCTTCAAAAACTCATTATACATTCTTTTCGTCTGCTTCACCAGTGCTTTTTCGCTAGAAAGGTCAATTTCAGCTAAACTGTCTACTTTTAAAATTTCCCAATCTCCCCAGGTCCTGTATCCGCCTTTGGTGCTTGTAATCTTTGCAAAGGTCCACATAATTTCTCGATTTTTTATTTTTAACACAATACTGTAACTCCGAAATCTCTCATAATAACAGATATAATAAATATCCGGCAGTACCGCATTTTCTATATCAAGGTTTGATAGCTCTTTAATATTCGCTGATAATATATACATATTTTCTTTCCTTTTACAGATATTCTTCGATCCAGGATTCTTTAAATTTAACTAAATGCAAGCACTACTTTAACCTACAAAACGCTTCTTTTCAATTTATATTCTTTCCAACCTTGAAGAGAAAACGCCCTTTTCAGGCTTTTTTACCTATTGATATTTTCCTATCTTCTGTGCCTTGATCCGTCATGATGAACGGCATCAAGAATAATTACGAGACATAAAGTTAAAATTTCATTATAACCTTCCGAAACCAAAACTTCATATTTATCCCGAAAAAGATTGAAATTTTTTGAAACATGGCAAAAGACATTTTCATCTTTTAAAATCTGAAAATTCCAAGCTAACAAATCACCGTCTATCCTATAGTTTCCATAAGCAGAATCAATCTCATACTTCTTTACAAAGACGGAAAACTTTTTCTTCACTGTAGCAACAAGTTGATTGTCAAGATAGATATCATACCTTGGAAGCAAGCGGAACATTTTTTGTTTGATGAATGCTAGCTTTTTGCCGGAATTGTTGAAAAGACGATATTGTTTTCCAAAAGTAAACAATTTTTCTTTTACTTCATAAATAATGCTGCCGTCTGCCCGAAAAATTTGAAAACGATCACCGATTGTAAATAATCTTTCATTGATGTAAAACTTTTTCATATCTCTCCCTCACTGTATTAAATATATTATTATGGTAATTTTTTTCCGACTGAAAGGTATAAATCATACCATTCTTCTTTTGTAAGTTCAATGTCCACAGCTTTAACAAGTTCACGGAGCGAAGCGGGTTTCGTCGTTCCGACAACCACTTGGATTTGAGCCGGATGACGCAATATCCACGCTACAGCAACAGCTGCCGGACTGATACCGTATTTTGTTCCTATTTCATGTAATTTTTGATTTAGTTTTAAGTAATCTGGATGATCCAAATAAGTCCCTTTCGTTAAGGAAATCTGCAAAGGTGACCAAGCTTGCATCGTGATATCATTAATGCGCATATAATCTAAAATATCGCCGGTTCTGTTGACCGCATAATCATTAGCGATATTGACATTAAATATTTCATCGATCATCAAAGAATGAACGACATTGAAATGCAATTGGTTAAAAATTAATTTATTCGGCAAATGCTTCTGTAATATCTCAATCTGAATGGAATTCATATTTGATACGCCAAAAAACTTGACTTTCTTTTCACCGCGAAGAATCTTGAAAGCCTTCGCAACTTCCGAAAAATCGGTCAGAGCATCGGGGCGATGAATGAGGAGCACATCAAGGTAATCCGTATTCAATCGTTCTAGCGACGCATTAACAGAAGCAAGGATATGTTCTTCGGAACTGTCATAGTATCCTTCTTTGATTCCGCACTTTGTTTGAATTATGATTTGTTTACGGAGGGTGGGATTTTTCTTCAAAACTTCTCCAAAGATGGTTTCAGATTTTCCGTTACCGTAAATATCCGCATGATCAAAAACGTTTATCCCCCATTCTCTAGCGGTATAAATCAATTTTTCTGCTTCCTCAAAGCTTAATTCCGCTAAACGCATGCAACCGAGTGCAAGCTTGGAAACGATTAAATTGCTGTTCGGAATCTCATAATATTTCATTTTTAACCTCTTGTTATTCATCTGATAATTATATTATATAATATTTAGCTTAAAAAATGAATAAAAATTACAAAAGTCAGACAAAAGTCTGACTTTCATGATGAGGGCAAATATTCAAACCGAATACCTTTCAAGATAATTCGTTTGCACGCAAGATGAAGAGTAAATCATTAATAACGGAATATCTTGCTCCATTTTCACAACATCCCCTTCAATAAAAAATGCCATGTTTAAAAATACTTAAACAATGGCAACTGGCTGTCTTTAGTATAAGACCCTATAGCTTTCCGTCACAAGATCACTCTTGTTTTGGCTTTTTCATCTTTTTTGTATTCTATCACACAAAGATTTGCCTGTCAAGGGAATTTTTCCCATTTAAACGACATTTAAAATTAATGTTTCAATTTTGAAAAGAAAAAACCATGGCAAACCATGGCATTATTCAAAAATGGTCGGGATAATGCGATTTGAACGCACGACCTCTTGCTCCCGAAGCAAGCGCTCTAACCAAGCTGAGCTACATCCCGATAAAATAGCCTAAAAATTAAATGGCGCGCCTAGCAGGAATTGAACCTGCAACTAGGGCTTCGGAGTCCCTCATAATATCCATTTTACTATAGGCGCGTTTATGCTATCGTCTTTATGTAGAAAGAGAAAGAACTTCTGTACCAATATATTATACAGGATTCAGTTAAAAAAATCAAGGGGATTTATCGATAAATAAACATAAAAACGAGCTGAAATCTGCTCGTTTTTGTTTATACCTCAAAGCGGTTTTTACTCTTTTGTTTTTTTGCCATTAAAGGTAAATGGTCATTAATTTTTTTAATCTCTTTGGGATCAGCCTTAAACTTCCTGTCAAATGTAAGCAAACCATTTTTTTCTTGAAAGACATCGGTAAGCTGAGTATAGCAAAATCCAACGATACAATCAGAAGCTTTGATTGCATTAATCAATCTTTCATATTCTTTCAAAAAGGTTGCTTCATCTTTAACTGAACTATAACCCCAACCATTGATTGAATTATCAAATGTGATTCCACCAAATTCAGTTAACAAAATCGGTTCTCCGCGATACTTGAAACTTCCCGCATAGATATTTCTACCTGCTGGCATATAAGAAAGAATGTTTTCTTTATTCTGTAACGCTTCCGCATAAACCTGATGTTTTGTTGACTCATTAGGTCCGCCATGATTATAATTATGAATCGTACAAAGATCGGAAACAGTATGTTCCCATCCGTCATTGGAAACGACTAATCTAGTTTTATCAATGCTTTTAGTAAGGTTATACAGGGTTAACGATAGATGCTGTTCCAAACTGTTTATATCGATATTGGGCGTTCCCCAAGATTCATTTAACGGAACCCAACAAACAATCGAAGGGTGATTATAATCGCGCTGGATTACTTCTTCCCATTCATTAATAAAATTGCCGATATAATCAGTGCTGAAGTTTGCACAATTTGCCATTTCACCCCAGACTAGAAAACCTAAGCGGTCGGCATGGTATAAAAAGCGGGGATCACTCACAACCTGATGCTTTCTACAACCATTAAAACCCATTTCCTTAGCAAGAAGGATATCATTAATTAAGTCTTGATCAGTCGGAGCCGTAAGTAGGCCGTCCTCGTAATATCCTTGATCAAGAATCAACTTCTGATAATAAGGACGATTATTTAGATATACCACTCCTTCTTGTACATGAATTTTTCTCATACCGAAGTAGGATTTAACTTTATCAATTACTTCCTCATTTTGATAGAGTGTAAACTCAATATCAAATAAATACGGATTTTCGGGGCTCCATGTTTTACCTCGATGATGTGTAACAGTATTCATAATTTTGTTTTGAAAAATATCTAATACAAACTTGGTATTGATACCATTTAGCGAGTAGAGGTTGTTTGCGATTAACTCATCTTTATCAAATACTTTTACTCCGAGTTTTACATCAGCTTCTTTAGATAAGTTTAAGTCTACATATAATAATCCCGTATCAATATCGCTCGTCATTTTGACTTTATTAACATGAATCTCGTTTACTTCTTCTAACCAGACTGTTTGCCAAAGACCGGTTGTCCTGGTGTAATAAATGCTTTCGTTTTTTTCTTTCCAATACTGTTTACCGCGGGGGATAAATTCATCAGTTGAGTTGTCATAAGCAAATATTACTATTTCTTCTTCTTCATAATTCAAATAATCAGTAATATCTACTTTAAAACTTGAGTGTCCGCCTATATGTGTTTTAACCAACTCCCCGTTGATATAAACTTCACTTTCATAATCACAAGCTCCGATATGGAGGATTATCCTATTATCGGCAGATTTTTTATTAACTTTAAATTTTCTTCTATACCAAACTCTGTCATGAAATTCCTGAACATTAATCTTGCTTAGCTTTGATTGGAAAGCAAACGGAACTTCTATTTTTAAATCAAAACAAGGATTTTTATACCATTTTTCTTTATGACCTACATTATTGTCATCAAAAGCAAAATCCCAAGTTCCGTTTAAATTTTGCCAGTTATCTCGAACAAAATTTGGTCTTGGATATTCACTTCTTCTCATATTCACTAATGAGCCATTTAACTAAATTAATAGCTAAATGGCTTTTGCTCCTTATCCTATTTTTTGTTCTAGAAACTAAAAACTTTATTCAATTGTACCAACATTTAAGTTAGTTATTAAGCCACTAGCATAATCAAAACTTAAACCGATTCGATAGCTACCCACATAATCAGTGGTAATCGCTTCAGAACCGGAAATGGTTGCGAGGTTACCATTGAGATATAACCTAAATTCAGCCTTTCCTTCCTCTGTGATCAATCTTTCGATTTTAATAGTATTAACATCCTTCCAGTTAACACCCTCAAAGATATCCCAATTTTTCCAACCACCGACATTTGTTTCGAAACGGTTTTGTTTGCTGGGATTAACTCCAACAGCAAAATCGGATACCACATTGTTTTCGTCAATCAGCAAAAGATTAATCTTCGGCCAGACCCAATCCATCGGTGCATAGCGAACTTGACTCAAATCATATTCAATAAAGAAAGATCCTTCCAAGAGGATATCGTTATTAATAATCCGATTCGCATCAAAAGCCACGTCATAGGAAGTCTCATTCAGATAAATGCTATCTTCCTTGATGGTAAAGTTTCCTTGACCGTTCCAACCATAGAGATCATCAAATAGATAATTTTCTAAAAATGCATCGACTTCGGTTGTATCGGTCGTTATTTTGAAATCGCTGAAAATTGCTTCATAATTCATCGTAATCAAACCAGGTTTGCTGGCTCCGACTAAAAACGAATCTTTCTCATAGATTAAGCTGCCGTCTACAAAATAGTATAATTTACTTCCGGTTCTGACAACTGTTAATTCGATTTCATTATTATAATCAATGCGGTCAAGCCAAACAAGTTTTTGTGTATCCCAGTCCCAATCATTCCCCTTAGGTCTTGCGACTCCGAGAAAATCTTTTATGTTGAATTCCGGGCGGGGGTCAATCAAGAACGCTTCATCGCCTTCCGCACTTGAGCCGGCAATTATACCAACCTTCGGAAACGGATCGTTAAATAAAACTCCTGTTAATTTGACCTTTGTGGAAACGAGATACTTTGTGGTATTTACATCTCTGAAATAAGCAATCTGTTCGCCAAAACCGTCTTGAAGAACCGAACCGTCTTCTAAGAGCGAAAATCCATTCGAGACATCTTCAAAGATTGTATCTTCGAAGTTTATCAATGCAAGATAATTTGCAATTTCTGCTTCGGTTAAGGCTCGATAGTTGCTATAAATTGCGCTCATATTCATTGTGAAAAGGCCAGCTTGAGTTTCCCCGACAAGTCCGTGCGGACGTTTGTCGACTAAGATACCGTTCACAAAGACATATGAGATTTCGGTATCTTTAATCACCGTCATTGTATTTTTGTCATAATAACTGAAACCTTTCGGTAGCGGGCTTCCCGGACCCCATTGCCAATTATCATCATATCTGTCCCGGGGAACAAATACTCCGTAGTAATTATCATAATTCGGGAAAGGATCAAAAAAGAAATTAACAATTCGCTCTGAATTTTCACCAACAATGACACCAACTTTCGGATAGGGGTCGTTGTTTAGTCTGATTAAATTGCTGATGTCAACAGTAAATCCATATTTTAATCCTTTAATATCTTTAAAATAAATATATTGATCATAACCACCGATTTGGATGACTTGGTTTGTTTCATCCGCTAAATCAAAACCTTTAGTTGCATATTTTCCAAAGTCGCTGTCGCCAAAGATAGAGCCTTTTGATTTATCCGCATAGCCATTTTCATCAAAGGTAAGATAATTTATCGGATCCATATGGGATAAGCCCTGATAGGAATTCCAACCGAAATCATTGGAACCAAAGCCAAATGAATCAACAAAGGCCGGGAAAATATCAATGGTTTCCGGTTTGCTGTCATGACTAAGCGAAGTCCAGGGGATAAATACCTCCGCGGTGTAGCCGACAGAATTATAGTTTTCTTCAACGTCCTTACCAATCGTGTCGATAATTGTTCCATCTACATGCACAGCACTGGAAAAGGGGACATAAAATCGCGACCATCCATATTCGTTCCCCGTCGGAGTACCAATCCACATTTCTTTTTCGTTTGTAGCGCTGACTCGTAATTGGACAAAATCCTTATCGACTATGTTCTTTTGTTCGGTCGGGTTAATATAAAGCTCAAAAGAATCATTTTTATAAATTTCATTTAAGCTATTATAATAAATTTGGGGGTCTTTAATTTGGACACCGATCAATAAACCACTGTCAAAAAAGACGGTTGTTAAAACCATTTTATGGGTTGAATCATTGGCTTTAGTAAATTCAAAATATTCTTGCCAAGAATAAAAGCTTTCGGTTAACTGGCCGTCAAAGACTATTTCTTCTTCTGCGGGCGCTTCATTTCCGGTAAAACCAAGTGGATATTTGGGGTTACCAAAAGAATATTCCTCCTGGTTTCCGCAAGCAATAAACAAAACTGTTAGTGCAAGCAAAAATAAGATTGACAGTTTCTTTCTCATTATTTTCCTACCTTCCCAGAACTACAATTTCTGAAATTGAAAAGGCTTTGTCATTATCAATTTCAATTGTAATTTCCTTTGTTGCAATTTCGTCATACTCAATAATGAAAGCACCGCCCGGTCTCATTTCTGGGTATTCGGGGTCATAATCATTAATATATAAAGGATTATAACCGATATTTTTGGCACTTAATTTATTGTTAATGGTAATTTGCTTGATTTTCATAAATGAAGTCTCGATATCTACCGAATTATAAACCATAATTGCTCGAGTAGTTACCTCTTCATTAAATTTAATCGTTAATTTAACTTTTCCTTTTTCAACATGATATTCATAATCAGCCTCATCAAGATGCATGGCGATGATGTTATCGGTTAATTTTTCAAGATCGCCTCCAGCATTCGAACTTAATATTCCTTCTTTTACAACATTCCTATAGCCGGAAGTTACTTCCGGAAGAGGTTGCAAGGAATAAGTCGGACCGTTTACATGAAGTTTGTCGCCGATAAAAAAAACTCTGTCGACAGCGACTGCTCTTTGGCTATCTCCGTAGACGCGATCTGTATGGGCATGGTAAGCGATGAATAATTCATCTCCTGCCGTAAAGAAACTATGATGGCCTGTTCCTGACATATGGTCCCAAGTTACATCAACACCGAGAATACGGTTTTTCTCCGGTTTTACAAAATCTCCCAAAGGACTGTCAGCAACAGCATATCCGACTGCATATTCGCGAGCCCAGAAGGGGTTTGCGGAATAAGTCAGATAATATTTTCCGTTATGTTTATACATAAACGCCCCTTCATTCCACATATTGGCTCCTGTGGTTTTGTGTTCCCAAGCAATCGAGCCTAAACCAGAATCTGCCATGGAAGCAATCGATGGGAAAGTCGGATAAGCAAGAAGTTTTAAAGTACTCATATCCGGCGTTACCATATCTAACATCTTAACTCCGTAAATGGATGAAACACCGTCTACTTGGTCTTTGGAAAAGTATAAATAGAAATCATCGCCATCAAAGAACGGGGAAGCATCAATTGCCGGAAAGCCGAAGTTAAAAACTTGGCTCGTATGATCATACTGTTTTCCGTCAGCGCCTCTTCCTACAAATTCCTTGAACGGTCCGCTCGGTGACTCAGCTACCGCCAAGCTCATACCACGGCGATTTGTTTTTTCATTTTTTCCGGTATAATACATATAATATTTACCGTTATGGTAGATTACTTCTGGCGCCCAAATATCTCTGATTGCCCAAGAATCTCGTTCGGGAATGAAGGCGGGTCCCATTAATTCCCAGTCATTGAAATTCTTTGTTCTCCAGGAAAATACACCGGTAGCACCGAGTGCATCAGTTGTACAATACATATAGAAATAACCTTTTTCCTCACCTTCTGTTATTTCAATAACAGAGGGGTCGGCACCAATTGTTTTTAGATCATTTCTGTAAAATAAGTTTTGATTATAGGTGTCTTTGCTGAAAGTATATGTACTTCTATATTTAATTTCAATTTTCTATTAGTCCATTATCGTTAATGTTATCGTTAAATTAATAGGTGTTTTTAAAATAGAATCAGTTCAGAACAGATCCTATTTTCTAAAACACCCTCAAAAACAAGAAATAATGCTAAACGGTGTTTCCAATTCGAACCACAACTTCTATATCAACAACCTGAATGTCATTATTTTTTTCATTGTCTTGCATCTTTTTACATAAGATATCAACGGCAGTATTAACAATTAAATCTTTGTCGGAAGCGACGGTAGTGAGCGAAAGCGGAATTGGAAATTCATGGGTAATATCGTCATAACCGACAATTTTAATTTTTTGGGGAATCTGATAATTTTTTGTTTGTAAATATTTCATGCCTTCAAAAGCTAAAACATCATTAAAGAAAAAAATACCATCAACATCATTAGCAAGCAAAACATCTATCTCTTCCTCAATACTATTAGAATTCATGTATCTAATATTTTCTTCATGATAGGGTAGATTATGTTTTAAGAATGCATCTTTCAAACCGCTTTGTCTTCTTACAGAACATTCAATTTCGCGCGGAGCCCCGATATATCCGACATTTTTAACTCCTTTTTTTATTAATAATTCACCGACTTTAAAACCGCCAAGATAATCGTCTGTTGTAACGGAGTCGATTGCTAATTGGGTGTTTTTTCTACCTAATAAAATAATCGGAATTTTATTCTTTTTACATATTTCAACCACTTCTAAACTCGGTTCTAAAAAAGTTATGATACCGTCAACCTTTCGGGAAATAATCGGATTAAGCGATTCCATATTAAACACATAATTATAGGCAGCAAAAACCATAGTCGCATATCCAAGAGAATTCAAGCGCCGATGAATCTTTTCAGTCATAATCATATAATAGGGGTTAATTAAATTATCAAAAACTATTGCGACAGTATAAGAAAAACCGATTCTTAGACTAGTGGCAATCGAGTTGGGAATATAGCCAAATTTTTCCGCAAGTTTTTTTATCTTTATTTTTGTATCTTTTCCAATATCTTCTTTATCTCGTAACGCTCTTGAAACAGTATTAACCGTATATCCTGATGCTTTAGCTATATCAACTAAACGAACATTTCCTTTTCTTCTCATATTACCCCTCTCCCTCAAATAACTATTGCTTTTTAAAAAGCAGAATAAATAATAAAGTCTCTATCAAAAAAATCGGTAAACGTTTGTATAATTTTATTTTACATTACATTAAGGTTAATGTCAACAAATTTTCCGTTTTTATTCCTTTTTTGCGTTTATATAATCAAACCAATTCCTGTTAGCAGCACCATCCAAAGAAAGATTGTAAAAATGGAAAAAACGGAAGTAAAAGCAATGATTTCGCCCGCTAGTTCACCGTCAGATTCCATTTCTTTCGCAAGAACATAAGAAGATACCGCCGTCGGGACCGCACTTAAAATAAAGATTGTCGCAAGTTTAATCTCTCTAAAGCCTACCAAGTAGCCGAGTGCAACAAAGACTAAGGGAACAATAACTAATTTTGTTATGCAGACAAACAATAAATAACCCTTGTCTTTCTTGATTTTTCCAAAGTGCAAACCGGCACCGAGAAGAACCAGCGCAATCGGGGTAATTACTTTGCTCATTTGGAAAATCACTTTCTCCAACACTTGCGGAAGCTTTATATCTGCCAGTTTGACTAAAACTCCAAGAATCGCACCGATAATTATCGGATTTTTCAGGATTCCTAAAAGGAGTTTTTTAAAGTTGGTTTTTGTTCCACGTTTTGCTTCCAGTATCACGACTACTAAAATATTGATAAAAGGAACAAGAACCGTAATCGTCGCCGCAGCAACACCGATATTGCCTTCCCCATAAATCGTTGTTAAGACGGGGATCGCATATAAGATTTGGTTGCCTCTAAAGATTCCTTGAATTACGCTTCCTTGAACCGGTTTTTCTTTAATGAAAACGGGAACCACAATTACAAGAGCAAGATACAACAAGGCAAACATTCCCAGTAAGAAGAGAATCAATTCCCAATCAAAGACTTCTTCCGGACTGGATTCATAAATATTTACAAAAATAATGGTCGGAAAAAAGAGATAATAGATGAGTTTGTTGGTCTCATTGATACCTTTTTCTCCGATCCATTTCATTTTCTTTCCGAAAATCCCCAATAAAATATAAATACAGATTGGCGCCACTACCGCAAATGATAATCCTAAATTCATCTTCTTCCCTCTTCGTCTTCATAATTTAACTATATTTTAGTTATAATCTTACAAAAAGTCAAAGGAAAAAACAAAATCCTTAGTTAACGAGCGGAACAACTACCCCTTGATATGTATCATTAATGAATTTCACAATATTTTCTTGGTTTAATGCTTCAATCAAAATCTTGATTGCTTCTTTGTCTTTATATTCAGCCTTAACGGCAATGATATTAGCATAGGTCTGCGCGGCGAGCGAACCAGCTTCTTCGCTTGCAAGCAATTTAGCTTTCGGAATCGCTGCCTCCAAAGCATAGTTTCCGTTAATGATAGCAAAGTCAACATCAGAAAGCTGCGAAGGAATCACTGCTGCTTCCAGTTCCACTATTTTCACATTATGCGGATTTTCAATAATATCATTTACGGTCACATTCGTCCCTTTGCTTTGATCGAGTACGATAATGTTCTTTTCCTGTAAAAGGAGTAACCCCCGAGCCCCGTTGGAATTATCATTCGCAATCGCGATTTTCGCATTCTCCAAATCATCCAAACTCGTTCTTTTCCCTTGGTAGAGTCCGAGCGGCTCATAATGAACCTTTAATACAGAAACTAAATTAGTTTTATTATTTTTATTATAATCTTCCAAGTAAGGTAAATGTTGAAAGAAATTAGCATCGACTTCGCCGCTCGCAGTTACTTCGTTAGGAACGACATAATCGTTAAAAACACGAATTTCTAAAGTATAACCTTTTGACTCAATAAAGGCTCTGGTTTGTTCTAATATTTCCGCATGTGGGGTTTGGGATGCTGCAACGACAATATTTTTATCATCAATGCTGTTTTTTGAAACACAGCCGGAAAAGACAAACAAAAATAAAACACAAAAGCATAAACAAACAAATTTTTTCATAAAAACCTCCTATAATCTTTTTTTATCTACTTTACGGGCAATTCTGTCAAAGATAAATTGAATCAATTGAACTATCAAAACTAGCAAGACAACCGTAACAAGCATAACTTGATAATTATACTTATGGTACCCATAGCGGATTGCAATATCTCCGAGTCCCCCTCCGGCAACGGCTCCTGCCATTGCGGAATAGCCGATTAAGTTGATTCCTGTAATCGCAAGTCCTCTAATTAAAGCCGGTGTCGCTTCTACTAAAAACACCTTGAATATTATCTGAAACGGTGTTGCTCCCATTGAGAGCGCTTGTTCAATCACACCTTGATCAATTTCCCGAATTGATGTTTCTACTAGTCTAGCTACAAAGGTTGTAGAAGCGAAGGTTAAAGGAACAATCATTGCCGTCGAACCAATTGAGGTTCCAACGATTATCCGTGTTAAGGGAATTAAGAGCACCAGTAAAATCAAAAAGGGAATCGAGCGAAAAAGATTGATAATGGTCCCAAAAATCAAATTTAAGGGTCGGTTAGGTTTAATCCCTTTTTTATCTGTGACGACAACAAGAACCCCCATCGGCAAACCAAAAATATAAGCTAGGACTGTTGAAAAAGAAACCATATAAAGAGTTTCCAACGTCCCCTTAAACATACCGGTGTTTTCAATAAGCTCAAATATTTCCTTCATCTTTCCAACCCCCTTTACCAAGCAACATTTTCGTAACCGAACTTTGTGGTTTCTCCAAAACCGTCTTTGCTATACCTTGTTCTACAATCTTTCCGTAGTCAAGAACGGCAACCTCATCACAAATAGAAGATACCACCGCCAGTTCATGCGTTATTATTAGCATCGTTACTTGAAATTTATCTCTGATTTCAAGCAAGAGTTTCAAAATCTGCTTTGTTGTTTTCGGATCGAGCGCACTTGTTATTTCATCAAACAGTAAGAGTTTCGGGTTTAAAGCCAAAGCCCGCGCAATCGCTACCCTTTGTTTTTGGCCGCCGGAAAGCTGAGCAGGATAAGCCTTTTCTTTCCCCTTTAAACCCGTTACTTCGATTAAATAATTCACTCTTTTCTTAATATCTTCTTTTTTCCAACCACTGATTTCAAGCGGAAAGGCAATATTTTTTTCGACAGTTTTTTGGTAAAGAAGATTGTATCCTTGAAAAACAATGCCGATGTTTTTTAAGAAACTTCTTAGCTCTTCGCCCTTTAAGGAAGTAATCTCAAAATCATCAACATAGATTTGACCTTGATCGACTTTCTCAAGACAAATAATCGAACGAAGTAAAGTTGACTTTCCAGCTCCACTTAAACCAATGATTCCAAAAATACTGTTCTTACTTATTTCTAGAGAAACATTATCAAGGGCATGTAAGTTTTCATTATTGGTTTGTAAGAATGATTTTGAAACATTAATAATTTTTACCATAATTACCTCCAAAATAAAAAAAATCCCGTCCTCTAAAAGGACGAGATAATATTCCCGCGGTACCACCTTTTTTCGTTATAATATCACTATTATAACCTCTTCGAGTACAATCATACTCTATCGCTGTAACGTGCGAACACGTCTTGATTTTACGAAACGCTCAACCAAGCAACTCCGAGGCCATCTTCGCCAAATTCAGTATTATTCCCTCACACCTACCGGAACTCTCTGTGAATACTTCCTTTTGGTTACTCTTCTCTTCACCGTCTTTATTTGTATCTATATATGTATTAATTATACTAAATATTCATAAATTTTCAATCTGTGCGAAAATGAAAATGTTTACACTTCAATATCAGTAGAATGATTTCGAAACCGGTTGCATTATATTAAAGCAACAATATGGTGGTGAACATAGTCCCATGACAGAGTCTCTTCAAGAGCTATTTGCATGCTTTTAATTCCGAATACTGTTCTAAGATTCATTTACTTGTTCTTTTCTGAAATTCAATTTCTGTTGGAAATAAAACGATTTCACCTTTTTCGAAATTATGTTTTATAAATATTTGTTAAAACTATATTTTAGTTGTTAGAAAATATAAAATGAAATTTAAATCCGTTTCTAACTCTTTTCTTCTAGAATATTTGTAAAAAGCAAAGCAACCTCACCAATTAAATTAAGGACCGGTTGAATCAGTTGTGGATGAAATCTTCTCTGCGTAGTAGCAGTTTCAAAGTTAAGGGTCCCTTGGTAACAAACTTCCTTCAACGCTTCACATAAACGATCCCAATTTCCTACCCCCATATATGGACACAAATGCAAATCACCCAAACCGTCGTTATCATTAATGTGGAGGGTTTTCAACCTTCCTCCCAAAGTTTTAATGAAATGATAGGGATCAGCTCCAACCAATAAAAGATGCCCTGTATCTAAACAAAAAGCAAACAGTTCTTCTCCTGCAATTTCATTTAAAGCATCGATATACCGCTTCGCTTCATAAGGATTACTACATATAGCTGAATACTTTTTGCTATTTTCACGATCATAACACCACATGTTTTCTAAACAACAAATGACTTTATGTTCTTTTAAATATGGAATTAAAGAAGAATAAAAATTAATATTCACTTCCCATTCTTCTTCCTTCGATAAAGAATTCTGTATTTCCGCATTAAAACAAGGATGAATAATAATATATTTACAATTGCAGAACGAAGTAATTTTAATACTTTTTATAATAGCTTCAAAGGCTCTATTTGAAGCTGTTTCATCATTGTAATAATAAGAAGGAAAGGGGGCATGAAATTGACCAAATTCAATATCATTTAACTTAGCATAAAATTTTACTTCTTCAAAATAATCAACAACTTCTCCTCTTCTTCGAAAAAAGATAACGGAAAAACATTTAAACCAAAATCAACAGCATTAAATTTTGCTTTTTTTATAGCAGCAAAACCTTCTTTATAACCTAGCACATCCGTAATGCCACTACTTTGAATCGATATTTTCATATTTCTTCTCCTTTTAAATATGAATTTTTAAAACGCATGATTTAGTCAAAAAGTAAACTTCAATTAAAACACAAAAATTATGTCTAGTTGTGAGTATATAGATAAATAAAAGGAAAAATCAAATCTGTATTAATTTATTTCCCATTTTTCAATAATAACAGAATGGTTCACAATCTAAGACAGTATAATTTTTCACTTTTTTGTACAATTTTTCTATTTTTTAACCTTTATTCTTAAAAAACTTTTAAAGAATTACATTAGAAAACCATTATCTGTTTATTATGTTAAAGTATTTGATTTGATTCCGACACTATAACTTATGAGTATTTAATGTCTCAAATTAAGTCAGGATTAGCAACACCGTAGAAAGCGGATCTATTTTTAAAGTGGTTCGGTAAATTCCGTTT
This sequence comes from Acholeplasmataceae bacterium, assembly GCA_012841865.1. Taxonomy (GTDB): domain Bacteria; phylum Bacillota_I; class Bacilli_A; order ML615J-28; family CAG-698; genus DTU067. The sequence goes on from DUTX01000008.1 coordinate 48,797, forward strand.
TCATTTTTAAAAGAAATTTCTTGGAATACAGGATTTGTTTTAGAAGCCAACTTAATATTTATATAACTTTTTTTAGTTTCAAAGACCAACGCTACCAAGTCATCACTGAAATTAGATAAAATCAATACATCGTAATCACTTCCCTCATAAAAATAAGGGATAAGATTTGGACTTAGCGTAAAGACGATGTTTTTGTTAAAAACTGAGTTTCTAAGTGCTGTTTTAATCGCCCTTTCACGAAGATTGGCAAAAAGTCCAATTGGAAAGTCAGTACTTGAATACGGTAATATTAAAACATTACTAACTTCACAAATAGCATCCGCAACATAACTTCCGTCATAATTGTATGCTTTTGTATATACTTTCTGTTCTCCTAAGTAGTCAATCTTATAAAAATCTCCACAAAAATATTGGCTAGAAGCACGTCCGTTAGAGATTCCAAGTAAATTTAAGCCTTGAACTTCTTCTTCATAAGAATAAAGTCCCGTTCTTTCTTGTAAACGTTCATAGTCCTTTATTCCTGCCAAATGTCCGAGTCCATATTCTACCAAGACTTCAATAACATCACCGTTGATTAAAACATAATTGTTTTTAAAAAGAGAGATTATTTCTTCTTTGGAGAGATTACGTAAATATTGGGAAGCAATAGCAATTACATCACCTTTTACAAATTTATCCGTACAGTATTCAAAGCTGATTCCGACTTGGCCCAAATAGCCTCCCCACCAATAGTCTTGAGGAATTAATTCTTCTATTGCTTCACCGCTTTTTGTCTTTAAGGTTTTAGCGCTATCTATGCTAACCATTACCTTTACTCCGCTTAATTGCTTGAATTTTAAATCTAGATTTTTAAAGGTGTTTAAGTAAGGTTTTAGGAGCGAAAGCTTTTCACTAAAACCTTCTTCATCTAATACACCGTTACCATTAAACTCAAAAATATTAAGTGTCGAGCCGGTTAAGATTAAGGGAATTGAAGTTTCTAGTTGAAAAGCGGAAAAGTTAGTGGATTTACTATATAGCGTATGAGGAAAATTTTCTATTTCGTTATAACATAAAACTTTTTCCGGAATCATAGAACGAGAAAGCATTGGATGAATATTAAAAATCCAACCACAAAGTTGAGGAGAACTTTGCCGGTAAGATGAGATAAATAATCTGTTCGCTGGTGTTTTTGTTTCAGAAAGATTATTAAAGACTTCCTTCTGGTCGCGACCCTCCGCTAAGAGTGTGGAAGCAAGTCCGGTCATTAAGCCTAACCTAACATTGGTATCTTTCAGATGCTCTGCCAGTTCTTTTGCTAAGTTACTGATAACTATTCTATTAACTGCGATATATGCTTCCCGATATCTTTGATCAGCCTCTGGGGAAAGCACATTATTTACAAACTCTTCTCGAGAAATTTCTTCGTTCAAATGTTTTTGAAATAAGTCCATATGGAGTTTGCAGAAACAACCACCGTATTCTAAGGGTTCATGATTATGCATCCGGAAATCATCTTCAATCCATAAGATTTCCGGTTTTATTTCGGTTGCATAATAATGATATATTTCAAAAAAATATTTTTTCCAATTTTTAGATAGCGGACAAACAGTAGCGCTCGCAACTTCACCAACAGGAGAGACCATTAAATCAAAGTCCTGCCCGGTTTTTAATTTCCGCCCTCTATCGCCATGTAAAAATGTAACCCAAGGGTTAAGCGAAGTTGTAATCTTGTATTCCGCCAATCTTAACTTAGCGTATTTAATTACCTCAACATAGGCCTTTGCTTCCTCAATTGTAATATGACCGGTATTGAAGTCTTCTGCATCAATAAAAAACATCACATCATCAATAAGAGCTTTATTACAAAAGGATATTAATCTTTCCAGCCTTTCTTCAACATTAAAGTTTGGAAGTAAATTGAAGCGTAAGGAGTATTTGAAACTCATTTTCTAAATAACGTCCTTTCTTTCCCGGATTAACCATTTGCCGCGGGTAAAATCAGGGATAGTTACCGGATGGCCGCCCAGGGCAATTGATTCTTCGGAAAGGACTGTAATAACCATCCAAGAAGCGGCATCGTAGACATCAATCGGCATTTCTTCGCCTTTTTTATAAGCATCGATAAAAGCCCTCATCATGAAATAATCCATGCCACCATGTCCAAGATCTCTTTGTTCAGGTGTAATGTTTTTCCAAAAATCAGGTAAATATTTATCTTCATATTCTGTAGCATTATTAAATAACTTTTCAGTGTTTTCGATTCCGGTCCAATACTCCTCAGGATGAACTCCATCTAAAAAGACAATATTCGGAGAAGTTAGATACATACCCTTGGTTCCGCGTAAAACCAGTTCGCGGTCATAAAAACGCGGAAGCGAAGTATCTAGTTTCAAAAGTATCGTCTCACCGCCGGCACAAGTAATTATCGTTGTAACGATATCTCCTTGAGCAAAATCACATCCCAAGAGATTAGAATTGATGGTTTCTTTTCTTTCCTCAACATAAGCTTCCATCCCAAAGGATTTGCTGGAAACCGAAACCAAGGTCAACATTCTGTTGCCTCTGTTGATGTCTAAGATTTTCGCAATCGGACCGAGTTCATGGGTCGGATAGTTTTCCGCATTCCGGTTAAGATAATTCCTTAACCGATAATGTCTGTTTTCAGCCCCTCCGGTCACTTCTTCGCGTAAGTCATGACCATAAGCCCCGGAACAATGGACCACTTTTCCGAAAAGGCCATCTCTTACCATCCTTAAGGCCATTAGTTCTTGCTTATCATAGCAACAATTTTCTAAAAACATAAAGGGTGTCTTTGTTTCTTCATAAGCTCGAATAAGTTGCCAACATTCTTCAACCGTATAAACACCGCCGACTTCCATGCCGACGGTTTTCTTCGCTTTCATCGCTCCGATTGCGACATCAATATGGTTTTCCCAACTTGATGAAACAATTACTACTTCTAAGTCATCCAGCTTTAAGACTTCTTCATAATCGACGATTTGCAAAGGCCGATTACCTTTTGTATTATAAATTCTTTCAGAAGCTTCAGCCATCCTGTCTTGATAGAGGTCGGAAACCGCAATTATTTCTACATCTGGTAATGCAGATAGAGTATGTAAGAGTGCCATGCCTCTTTGGCCGCATCCGATTACTGCTAGTTTAACTTTCTTTTCCATATTTAACCCTCATAGCCTTGTGGATTCATACTTTGCCATTTCCAGTGCGAAACACACATTTCGTCAATTCCTCTTTCTGCTTTCCAATCTAGTTCTCTTTCTGCTTTTTCGGGGTCAGCAAAACAAGCTCCAATATCGCCAGGACGGCGTTCAACAATTCGGTATGGAAGTTTCTTGCCACAGGCTTTTTCAAAAGCATGAATCATTTCTAAAACACTATAACCGCGACCAGTACCAAGGTTATAAATTCTAAGTCCCGGTTTAACAACCTTTTCTAAGGCTTTTATATGACCTAAAGCAAGGTCAATTACATGAATATAATCACGAACTCCGGTTCCGTCCGGTGTCTCATAATCGTTTCCGAAGACTTGGATTTCCGGAAGTTTTCCCACCGCAACCTGAGCGATAAACGGTACCAAATTATTGGGAATTCCGTTCGGATCTTCACCGATTAAACCGCTCTCATGGGCTCCGACCGGATTGAAATAACGTAAGATAACAATATTCCAAGCCTCATCGGCACGGTAGAGATCCTTTAAGATATTTTCAATCATCAATTTTGTAGCCCCGTAAGGATTAGTCACGGAAAGCCTGCAATCCTCATCAAGGGGAAGTCTTTCCGGATCACCGTAGACGGTTGCGGAAGAGGAGAAAATAATATTCTTCACATTTGCTTTTCTCATTGCTGCAAGTAAAACCAAGGTACCATAAATATTATTGTGATAGTATTCAAGTGGCTTTTGTACGCTTTCGCCGACCGCTTTCAAACCTGCAAAATGAATTACACTTGTGATTTCATTTTCAGAAAAAATTTGATTAAGCAAAGCTTCGTCCCGTAGATCGCCTTCATAAAATTCAATTGTTTTACCGGTAATCTTTTCAATTCTTTTAATGCTTTCCTTCGAAGAATTTGATAAATTATCAATAACAACAACTTGAAAATTTCTTTCCAATAGTTCTAAAACAGTATGGGAGCCAATATAACCAGCTCCGCCGGTAACCAAGATTTTTTTCATATTTATCTTACCTCTTTCAATCCTATACTTTCTAAAAACTTCATAAAACCAGTTCTTCCCTTTTCTGTATCTTTGAAAACAGCAATATTTCTTAGAATATTCTCACAAACACTCCCGATTTCTTTTCTGATATATGTTTGGGCAGCTACTTTTGAATTATTCTTTCCGTAGCGACTGACCAAATCTCTGGTCATATCTCGGAAAGATTCCAAATCGCCCGCAAAATCAGGATTTTCAATTTCACCTGTTAAAACAGCTTCCACATAGCCAAGCTGTCGCAATAAGCGCGGCGGCAATACAAAGAATCCGCTCGCTTCAACCAAACCAATACCTTCACTTTTGATATGATGGTACTCAGGGTGGGCATGAAAGATGCCGTCGGGATATTCAGCACTCGTGCGATTATTTCTTAAAATTATATCAAGAATATATTCATCTTTTTCTTTCCGAGCAATTACCGAAAAGCCGTTATGTCCTTCATCGGTAAAGGCAATGATTTCATTTTCATAATCATCATAGTTTTCCCAGGTAGTAATAATTTCCCCGGCTAGGGCTTCAATTTCTTCGCGCACCTTTCCTTTAAGCCTGATAAGGCTATTATACCATTCCGGAATAAAAATTTCGGTTTTTTGATATTTCTCGGAACTTAAAAGTAAACGCGTAGATGCGTTGTTTAAGGGCATTGGGTGAAAACCGCCTTGATAGTGGTCATGGGCAAGAATCGAACCACCAACTCTGGGAATCCCGGCATTGGAGCCGATAAAATAAGCGGGAATAAAATCCACAAAATCAAATAATTTCTTGGCGGTATTTAGGTCTACTCGCATCGGTTTATGCTCATAGCTGATTGCAATGCCGTGATGGTTAAAATAAGCGTAAGGCGAAAACTGCCAAAAATAATCTTCTCCCCCAAGCAAAAGCGGAATCCCTCTTAAATTTTGGCGGTAAGTTCCATGCCCTGCATAACCTTCATTTTCCGGACAAATTACGCATTTAGGATAACCTGCTTTCTTTTTTGCTGCAGCTTTTACCTCGGAATGTTGAATTTCAGGTTTGCTTAAGTTGATAGTTATTTCCAGTTTTCCTTTTGTTTCTTCCGCAATCCAACCGATATTCTTTACTATTTTTGTTGATCTTACATAATCATTTTTGACATTGTAATCATATAACCAGCTAAAAGCAGCAAGGGGAGTTTTCTCATATTCGCTTTGAAAACGGCGAATGACTTCACTCGGTCTTAAAGAAACAAGATCAAGCAATTTAAAGGCAAAATACTCGCTTTCAGCTTCCGTAATGAGTTCTTTTTTTAAAGCATACTCAACAAGCGGAAGAATCACGGTCTCTGGATTTTTTAAATCAGATACTGAATCAGCCTTTGTTTCTTTAAATTCTTCTATTTTTAAGCTTTCTAAAAGACGATTGCGGATATAAAACTCATCCCGACTATCCAAAGAGAGATGATTTTTAGCATATTCAATTAAATTTTGAATTAACTTACTGCTCATTTTTACTCCTTTAAGCAATATATCCGGTAGTATTTATCAACTATCTCTTGCATTTTAGTCAAATTAGCTTCCATCTCACTGACAAGTTTTAGCTGTGTCCGGCAACGATCCAAATTTTGTTGCGGCCGCTGAGTCCGAAAATATGTATCGCCGTCCAAATAATCGGTCAAAAAGCGAATTCCGTTTTCAATCGTCATCAAAATCGCACCATAGGGCAAATTATCTTTTTCAACCTCGGTAAGATCGCTTCCTAAAGCAAATAAAAATCCTTTTACATACTCTTCAAACAAATCAAGACGAAAATGAACTTTATCCAAATCCCTTTCGTCTTCCAAAGCAGTCGAACAACCGAAACGAATCGAATCCCCAAAATCATAACAAATGCTCCCGGGCATGATTGTATCAAAATCTATCACTGCAAGGGCTTTGCCTGTATCTTTATGGAACAAGACATTGTTTAACTTGGTATCGTTATGAGTTACCTTGGTCGGCATTTTGCCTTCCGCAAGCAAATCGACTATTTTTGAATAAAGACATTTTCGTTTCTGGATGAACTCAATCTCCGCTTCTGTTTCTTTAGCTCGATCTAAAATATCTTTTTCTAAGCTCTTTAAGAAGTTATCGTAGCGAATCGGAGTGTTATGGAAATTAGGTAAAATTTCAAATAAAGTGCTCGCATCAAACTCGGAAAGCATAGCTGCGAAAGAGCCAAAAGCAACGGCACTTTCATAGAAATCTTCCGGTTTTTCTACGAGTTGATAACAAACTGAATCTTCAATATATTTATAGAGCCGGTAATACCCCTCTTGATTTGTTAAGTAACTTTTACCTGATTTTGTATATATTAAACTCAAACATACGCGATCGGGATCTTTCCCTTTTTCAAAGGCAATCTTCCTGTTATATTCAGATACTGCTTCAATATTATGCATCAGTTTATCCACTTCTTTAAAAAGATTGTGGTTAATCTTCTGCAAAATATACCTTTTGGCAGTCGTCTCCACCAAATAAGTCAAATTAATATGACCGGAGCCATAAGGACTAAATGTTAATACTTTTCCTTCAATTTGAAATTCTTCAAGTACTTTCATTAATTCTGCTTTCATTTTCATCACCTTTTCAAACTTATTATACAGGGTAATCGCAAGTTTTAAAAGCAATATTAGTTCTAATTATTTATATTTTCTTTCACATTCTTTTTTTTAAAATAATTTGATATTTATTAGTTAACATGGTAAAATATAATTATGAAAAACAAAAAATTTTATATGCATAAAATCGCAAACCTATTAATCATTCAAAAAATTGTCACCATCCACTATCAGGAACTTGGAAAAGATTATGTTTTTGAAGGCGAAACCCATAATTTTTGGGAAATAATATATTGTGATAAAAATGAAGTTTTCGTTATTGTTAATGGTGAAGAAAAACTTTTAAGACAAGGAGAAATAATATTTTTAAGTCCGAACGAACCCCATGCCGTTTACGGTAACGGCCGGGATGAAAGCAATATCTTTGTTATCACCTTTGTTTGTAAATCAGAAATTATGAGTTATTTTATTGGAAAACAAATTCCTCTCCCTGAATATTTGAAGGAGCTGCTTGCAACAATTATTTCCGAAGCTAAGAAAACTTTCGATTTACCGATTTTTGATCCTAATCTTAACCGCCTTGTTTTAAAAGAAAATCCCGAACTTGGCGGCGAACAAATCATTAAAAATAATCTCGAATTACTTTTAATTTATCTAATTCGAGAAGAGACAACAAAACCAGGGTCCGAAATACATTTTATTTCGAAACTTGACGGTTCCGATAAAATTGAAGATGTCATAATTAAATTCTTAAAGAAAAACATCCATGCAAGAATAACTTTAGACGATTTATGCAAACACACAAATTACGGTAAAACTTCTCTTTGTACAAAGTTCAAAGAGAAAACAGGCTCTTCAATAATGAATTATTATTTAAGATTAAAGATTGAGGAAGCCAAAAAACTGATTCGTCAAGGCTTACCCTTTGTAAGCATCGCCGACCAATTACATTTTGTTTCACTCTCGCATTTTACTTCGACTTTTAAACGTTATACAAAAATGTCTCCACGTCAATATAAAAAAAGCATTCTCAAATAAGCTTATTTGCCTCTAAAAAGAGGCTTTTTTTGGTTATAAAAAATCCCGTCATTTAAAGACGGGATTGCATCAGTAATATTAAACAATTGAAATTATTTCAATGTTGTTTCTACAAGAACATAATAAGAATCAAAAACAGCGTATAAATATGAACCGTAAATATTAGCAAAAGATTTAAATTCAGTGCTGTAATTACCGGAGTATTCAAAACTCTCTTTCATACTCTTATTGTAATCGAGAAAGCGAATTTCATATTTTGAATTGTTTTCATTAAAAGTTTCCGTATAAATTAAGCCTCTTGAAACAAAATATGTTTCTTCTTCAAATACTACCTTCGATTTATTATTGATATCCAGAATACATTTTTTAAAATCTGCATCTGTCGCTATGGTTTTACCATCTAAGAAAACATCCATTATTGAAAAGTATTCAAAGGGAATCAAAACTTCACCAGTAGCATCCAGGATTCCGAATTTATTTTTCTGTAAAATAAAGATATTTTCAGAATCAACATAAGAAGGAGTTCCAGCAAAGGTATATTGGGGCTCTAATTTTTCATTAATGATATACTTCGAGGCCGGATCATAATAAGTGGTGTCGCTCAGTTTTCTTAAGCTGCATATATCAAAAACAAGTTCTGTTAAGATTTCGCCTTTTGAATTAATTAAGATATTTTTCGAAGAAGAAGATAAGTTTTTTGCAACAATGGGGCGAACATTAGCCTTTCCGTATTTAATGTCGCCATTAGAATCCAAAATTGGGTCAAGGTTATTAATTAAATAATCCACATTTAATTCTTTTTCTTTACCAGTGGTTAAATCCACTGTGTAGGTTTTTAAAAAGTATTTACTACCTAAATTCAAATAAGTGTATTCGTCAGATAAATCCTCAACCCTGTATGCCTTTTGAACGAATAGTTTTCCGTCTAAAATCATCATAATATCGGGATCATCTAGATAAATATGATTTATCAGCTTATCCATACTATTATAGATATATAAATTTGAATCAACAGATTTAAGGTAATAACCATCTAAACCGTATTTGCTTAAAGGGTTTTTTTCGAAAAACTTGATTCGTTTTTCCGGATTCTCAATTTCAGATCTGGTTTTGGTCTCAATATCGATGGAGAATATTTTATTTTCGATAACAAAATTACCTTCATCAAAATAAGAATAATCGACGATTTCATAATATTTTGGCGTTTCTTCTTCCCATTCAACCTCGATGTCAATATTGACATCAACATATAGTCCTGTGGGAAGAACTACTTGTCCAAAAACATCATAAACGGTAACTTCATTATCCGCATTGGTTGTTTTAACATAAGTAGCAGCACCGGCACTGATAATGTTATAAATCATATCCGAAGATAAAGGACAAATCAACTCTTGTGTAAAGAGCGACCAAACTCCCCTTTTGCCGGTAGTATCCACAACAATAATTAAGCCATTATTTAGATAAAAAGTGTTGACAGACCAATATTCAGAAAGATCAGAAACCAGCACTTCATTTTTGGGTGTTTTGGTTTCAATACTTGTGATGTTTTGTTCAAGCATGGCGCTTGTTATTACAGATCCTTTTTTTGAAGAGCAGGACGAAAAGAAAAACGCAAAACTAATTATTGATAAAACAATTAAAATTTTTCTCATCATTTACACCCCCCTTATCGTAAAGTAATATCAATTAATAGATAGCTGGTTTGATTATTATTCTTAAAACTCGCGTACAAATAATTTCCATAAATATTATTTATACTATTAAAACTTGGAGAAGCCGGGCTATCAAACTCAAGAGAGTGTTTAATATTATTATTATAGTCAATAATATCGGCTTGGTAAGGAGAAGAATCATTACGATAAATAAAAATTAAACCGGTTGCTATTTCAAATAAAGGTCCATTTAACGCAGTACTACCTCTATTTAAATCGACAATATAATATTTTCCGTCTCTGTATTTACCTAATGCTTTCCCTTGATAAAACTCAGAAAGTTCCACATATTCAAAAGGAATAAGGAGAGAGCCATCGTCAGCAACTACCCCATAATAATCGCCATCATGGACAATAATAATATCATTGCAATCATCAAAGACTAAGTTTCCATTGATTAAATACAAAGGATCCAAATCACTGTTATAGATATATCCGGAAAACTCATCATAGAAATGATTGCCGATGGGAGTTAACTCCGTTAATTCCAGCTGATGGACATCAGCGATAATCTTGCCTTTTTCATTTATAATGACATTGGTGGGAGCAGTAAGCAAGTTCTTAGAATCAATCCTTCTGATTGCTCCATAGGCGTAACTATATTCACCTTTCTCATTTTGATACGGGCTCAAATTATGAATTATATAGTCAAGTTTTAATTTGGTCTTTTTGCCAGTCAAAATATCAATGGTAAATGTTTCAAGCAGATATTTATTGCCTTGATTAATGTAGGAGTATTTTTCATTTTCCTCATCTAATAAATAGGATTTTTGCATCAATAATTTACCGCCAAAAGCACAGGCTATATCAAAATCAGCACCAGATAAACTAACTCTATTTATTAACTCATTATTCTCGTTGTAGATAAAGAGCATGAAATTCACGACTCTTCCATAATAACCGTCTAAACCAAACATTTTCAGTTCAATGGTTTCTTTTCTCTTATATTCCTCTTCAGTTTCCTCAGTAATTTCTACTCTGCTCTCTTCTTCAACATTTAAGAGGAATTTTTTAATTGTTGGTGTGGTTATGCCCTTGTTTAAATCCTCTATTGTCAATGTTTTAACGATTTCATAATATTCTCTTCGGGTTTCGCCCGATTCATCTGCGACAAGTTCAAAATCCACATCCACTTCCGCAATCTCATATTTACCCTTTTCGATGATTGTTCTGCCAAAAATATCATAAATTGCTTTCTCATCATCACTATTGGTGGTTTCAATATATAATAAACCACCGATTTTATAAATGAAATTAATTTGATTTTCTTCCGAAAACGGAAAAATCAGTTTTTGAGTAAATAAAGACCAACAACTATTATTTCCTTCGTCATCTTCAACCAACAAAATTCCGTAATTACTTTCCCAGACAACCTCAAAATCCTCAAATTCGTTTACAAAAATTTTATTTACAGGCTCTAACTCGGTTGTAGTAGTGGACAAATTTTTGCGAATTAATTCACTTAAAGATACATCTTCCCCTTTGTCACAAGCAACCAGTTGAAACGATAAAAAGATCAGCAAAAGAAACATCAGTATCTTTTTTATCATTTTCTCTGCTCCCCCTTTCATATATGATTAAATTATAACATTTAAAAGATAATAAAAGCAAAGTTTTTCTAAAAAATAAATTGTTAATTTAAATCAAGGAAATATTTCATTTAACCGAAACTGACCTTTCTTTTAAAATAAAAAACTGATTAATAAGGCTTCCTTAATCAATCAGTTTTTTATAAATTCAAAAAAATTATTTTGTGCGACAAAAAAGTGTATCGGAATGATTATGATTTGCGGTTTCAATTTGAATAGTTATATGGTTTATTCCTAATTCATGAAGCTTTTCTTCAATCCGCTTTAAAAGTTCCGTTGTTTCCGTTAAACTCGGTTCGCCCTTAAGCACAGCATGGCAGGTGAAGGCATGAACTCCACTGGTGATAGTCCAAAGGTGAACATCATGTAATGATTCAATTTTTTCTTCGCTTTCAATTTCAGAAATCACTTTTTTCAAATCAATATTTTTCGGCGCTCTTTCCAGCATAATATGTAGGGAGTCTTTGGTTATTATGACTCCGCTTCTTAAAACCAAGAGCGCAACAACAATACCAGCAACGGCATCAGTCCAGGTCCAACTAAAAATCATAATCAAAACCGCAGCAGTAATTGCTCCGATTGAACCAAAAAGATCACTTAATACATGTAGAAAAGCTCCGCGTATATTGAGGTTTTCTTTCGTATCGCCGCTTCGATGCATAATCCAAGCGACCAAGATATTAACCAGAAGACCGATTACGCTGATAATGAGCATGCCGCTGGTTGCAATTTCGGGTGGATTTTTTAACCTTTCCACAGCTTCATAAAAGATGAATCCCGATACTAAGAGCAACAAAACTCCGTTTATAAGGGCTGCTAAGATTTCAAAACGTTTATTTCCGTAAGTTCTTTTTTCATCAGTAAATTTTCCGCTTAAAATAAAAGCAAACAAAGCGATTCCCAGCGAAAAAGAATCACTTAACATATGGCCGGCATCAGATAACAAAGCAAGGCTATTGGTAAAAAAGCCCCCGATAATTTCAACCGCCGTATATGAGAAGATGATGAGAAAAGAAATCAATAAAACTTTTTTATTGAGATGATGTTTATGATGGTCGTCAATCATTATAGCCCTCCGATTTTAGTTTTTAAGAACCGTTCTTAATTATACATTAAGTTTTCTTTTTAAAATATGAACATTTGAGCATTTATTCATGTGTTATATTTTATTCTTAATATCTTGTTTTGTCAACTAAAATAATAAATAAAAGAGCTTAATGCTCTTTTTATTTTGACCAATTCAATAATTTTTGTTCACCGGTTAAGCTTCTGATTTCCGTAACATCTTGGCTTACTTCGAGCACACCTTTATATTCCCCTTTGCTGTTTCTTACGGCATAATAAGTGATGACAAGGAAGCGACCTCTGCTTTCAAACCAAAATTTAGCTTTATCCTTATTTCCTTTTCGAAACTCAGTAACAATTTCTTCAACAACATGTACGCTTTTTGGAGGATGACAGTTACTGACTAATCTTCCGATTACGGAAGGTGAACGGGGAAAGATTCGGTCCGGAGTGTTATTAAAATATTTTACTTTATTGTTTTCATCTACGAAGGTCATATCAACCGGTAAGCGGTTCAATACAACGAGTAATTCATCTAGCGCCATACCACCGGTTGCTGAATTAAACAATAAATCATTAAATTCTGATTCAGTTTCTTTTTCTTTATGCTTAATTCTTAAGTCCAAATCGAGAAAACTAAATCCATAATCAGCAGCTTCCTTAAGCATCGTCTCCCAATCTTCTTTTTCAAGCACACGGGAAGCAATTGGTAACACCAAGAGTTCTTCTTTTTCAATGATTCCGTAAACTAAGAAAAAATATTTACCGATTACCTGATTTAAATCTGGAGCGTTATTTTTATACTTCTCCCGCAAACTTAAGAGCAGCGCTTTCGCATCATCATGCAGACTCCACATTATCTGCAAGGGTTTTGGATTAACCAGTTTCTTTTCCATTTGCGGGTAGATAATGTTCTGCATCTTTAAAAATCTTTTTTCTAGTTCTTCAAAATCCTTGAGAAATTTAAAAATCTCCTTTTTCTGGACATTCTCCTTATCTTTGATAAACTCTTTAAAATCAGAAAATTTTGCTTTGATGGCTTCTCCTTCTTCAAGCAAATATCGCATTAGAAGCGATGTTTCTTCCTTTTTCCAAGGATAAGCCTGTAAGGAGCGATGAAGCAGGTTCATTAATTTTCCTGCAATTGCTTTGATCTTGTCAATATCCAAACCGAATTTTTCTTGAAAATAAGGGATTGAAAACACATCAAATGGCGTGATGTTTTTTATTGCTTCCGCATTTTCAAGAAAATAATCTTTCAAACTTTCGTTATTAAGTAACTTTTTTACAAGATTGACTAAAACATCTTGTTTTAGTTTTTCGGTTTTAATTAACTCACTCATAATTTACACCTAAATCTAACCAAGGTATCCTCATTTCTTTTCCGATTTGTGCATGTGCAAGCGCAGCAAAAATTAAGGCTGCAATTCCATAACTCCAATTATCACTCTTTGGTACAAAAGTATAACCTAATTTTGGAAAAGCATGAAGCGGAATTGTCGGCCCGCTGATTCCTGTTAAAACAATTTTTCCTTTTTTTGTTTTAATTTTAGAAAGAGCCGCTTCATATGCTTTGATACCAGGTTCTAAATACTCCTTACCCAGATAACCATGGTTTACACCATGAATTAATCCCGCCGCAATTAAAGTTGTCGCTGAGGTTTCTTCGTAGGAAGAGCGTAATAATAAGGTATTGAACATACCGTTTTCTTTCTGTGTTTTTACAACCGCTGCGGCCGTTTTATCTAAGATTTCAAGTATTTCTGCTCTATCTGAAAACTCTCCCAAATAATCGAGGATTGCGGGAAGGGCAAACAAAACCCAACCATTGCCTCTACCCCAAAACAGATTTCTTTTCGGATAAGCCTTTTTGCTTTTCACCCAATAGGAATGATACCAAAGCCCGGTATTGGAATCAAAAAGATACTTGGCGTACATCTTCGGTTGTCTTTTCGCAACCACAAGCACTTCTTCATCTTTCTCAAGGCGTCCGTATAAAGCCGGAAATAAAGCAAACATCACAAGGCTATCCACCCAAATTGATTTCGGATAAAATTTACCTACAAAACTCCTGCCCAGATGATTGACGGCATCTTCAAGCACACGCGGTTCGTATAAGATATAATTAATGCCTTCATTGGTAAGACTTTTGAAACGGTCCGTGCCTTTCATCTTATCAACGAGATAAGTAATCAAGATCGGAGCAACTCTGTCCGCATGATCTATTTTGGGTCGATTTTTTAAATAGTATTCACAATACTCAGTTAAATAGGGAAGACTTTCTTCGGTTCCTAAGTATTCATCTAACAAAAGCATTGCAAACCCTAACAATGCTTCTCCCCACATCCATTTCATTTTCGGATGATTATTTTTCCTGTAATCACAAACTAAATCTATTACTTGTGCTAAGAAAGGATTAACCATGCTTTCTCTCCCTCTTTTTAAAGTTTAAATAGAGATATTTATGCTTGTATTCAATCTTATAATTTTCAAGTGTAGCCTTAGAATCAAGAAAAGGCAGTTCATAACGACGATACTTTGTTGCCTCTATTTTACCATCAACTAAAAATACCGGTGTCTTTTTTATAAATATTTTTAAACAATGATTTGAATGATAGCTTATTGCCTTTTTATCAAGTATTATTTTAGATGAAATTATCGAATTATAAAAGTCATTAAAAGCAACCTCATCTAAACTAGCGACTGTAAGCGCCCAAGCTGTTTTCTTGCCTTCTTGAATCCATTCATCTTCAGAAACTTTCTTGATTTTCTTCAGGGTCTTTATTCCGATTAAACTATTCTTGGATCTTCCGATTAAATAATCTTCACCAATATACACCTTTTCAAATTTTGCTTCCGGAAAATATAAATGTGTGAAAAGTAGTCTTTTTCCTTCCAACAAACCTTTTCGCGGTGTTAGATCATAGTAAAGCAAAGCGGTATTTTCAAATTGCACGGCATAGGGATTGATTCCGTTTCCGACCCAGTATCCGGGCGAAAAATTCCGGGCATTATCGCTGAAAAAGGCTTTTGCTGGGTGGGTGGTAAAAACGGTGATATCATCGCCAAGGGTTGCTTGACTTATATGTTGTTGATCTCCAAATTCTTTCGGATGGTAGAGTTGCGCCGTTGATAAAAAGTAATCAGGGTGTCTGTAAGTATAAGTGTTTGCTCTTTGAATGGCAATTCCTTGAGTAACCGGATTTAAAAGGCGTACCAAGAAGGGTAGTAACTTTA
The DNA here is from genome assembly GCA_012841865.1 of Acholeplasmataceae bacterium. Lineage (GTDB taxonomy): Bacteria > Bacillota_I > Bacilli_A > ML615J-28 > CAG-698 > DTU067. The sequence continues at coordinate 64,208 of DUTX01000008.1, forward strand.
ATTTTCTTAGAAAGAAATTATCGATCACCTTTAAATCCTTAAGAAAAATATTGGTTTTTAAGTTCCATTTTCGAAACATTTCCAGCGATAAAGAAACCGATTCGGGGTTTGTAAAAGCTTCCATAGCCCAGTAATATAAACCAACCGTTTCGATTTTATTTTCAGGATCGATTATTTCTCTCACTTCCGGTAAATCCAAACCCATGGATTCTTTTAAAATAAACTTTTCTTTGCTATGTGCTATTTCTTTTAAAACATCCGGAACCTGATATTTTTTGTTTAAGACGAAGTCAGCAGAAAGCCTAGTATAATCATACTCCTTTACAGGGCCGATTCCGAATGCTTTCTTTATGATATCCAAAACATCTTGGCGGTTCGGATTCTTCTTTTGCGCTTCATAGCATCTCCCGCTTGAAGCAACAAAATAACCTCGGTAGTTATTTACTGCTAAATCAAGTAAGAGTAAATCCATTAAAATCGTTGCTTTTTGTATTATCTCTTCGTCTTTAGAAAAGTCAATCAATAAACTTAATGGCGCGATATCCTCTTCATAATAAGTGTTTGAATGCCATTCGATAAAGCCATACTGATAGCGGTATTTAAACCAATCAAGCAGGCGTTTTTTTGCACGCTCTTTCCGCATCTTCCCGGATAAATTATTATTTGTAAAGATTTTATCGGGATAATACTGTCCTGCTAAGTATTCGAGTGTTGCGAAAATGAGTTGGTGGTTTTCGCTCCAATAGCACATGCTATCTGCACCGGGCTCATCCATCCAATATTTAAAACCGAGCACGGTTTTCTCGATATGCTTTAATGTTTCTTCAGACAACAGTTTTGAATAAGCATAAAGCGTTCTTAAAATCGGAATCATCCGAAAATCAGCGCAGTCATATCTTTTGTCAATATATTCTAAAATATCGATTATTTCACTTTCGTCGATTTGTTTTCCTTCATCCAAATCTTTAATGCCGGGAAAACATTTATAATTCATCTTGACAGACATCGGGATATCCAAGTCTTTCATCAAATGAACTCCTCTTTAATTTTTAAATATTTATCCTTTTCTTCAGTAGTTAACTCATTGTTATTATCCAATTTTTCATTCAAGAGCTTGACATCAGAACTTAACTCTGGGCTTAATCTTAATTTTCTAGAAATAAAATAGGCAATTAACATCAAAACTGAAAACCCAAAAAGCAAGATCAAGCGGATACCAAGAATTGCAGAAGCGGGTTGAATTGGTTTTGGACCATCTTCAGGTGGATTTATATAGCCAGTAATTTTTAATACCAAACCAATCAAAAACACAGCTAGTGCTGAAGATGCGGTTCTGATAAATGTCATAATTCCGGAACAAACTCCGGTTTTTCTTCCTTCCCGAGCCAAAGTCACGATATCAACAACATCAGGGAACATTAACCAAGGAGTCGATTGCGCTCCAGCAAATCCTAAAGCTGTTAAAATAGTTAAACCATATAAAGGATAAACGGAAGCCCCGCTCGGATAAAAAGCAATACCGATTGCGGAAATTATTGTAAGCGGTAGTCCAAAACGGTAAATTTTGGTCTTGGGGATTGTCCTAATCAGGACATAAATCAAACCAAACATAATTAATTGAATTCCTAAAAAGAGGCCTAAAAAGACAGTCGAAGAAATATCAACGACATACAACTGATAATAAAGGATTACCGCAGCAGCTATATCCATAGTCAAAGCTTGGCATACATATAAAATAACAAGTTTTCGAAAGGATTTGACTTTTAAAGGCGAAACAAATTGTTTGAAGGAAAGTTTTGACTTCTCTTCATTAAATTTAACTCTTTCCTTTAAAAACATCCCGATTAAAATATGTGGAACCGAAAACACAATTCCGAAAACAATGACTAAGATAAAATACAATTCTAAAAATGTCATTTTGTTAGCTTTGACCAATTCAAATAAAAAGGTCGGAACCAATGTACAAACTGCAGTTGATGCCAGGGAAATAACCAAGCGTAAAGTATTGACTTTATTTCGATCATGAAAATCAAAGGCTATTTCAGCACTCATGGAACTGTAAGGTACCATGATTAATGTGTTTACGGTAAAGTAAAATAGATAAGTCGCTAAAACATAGATAGTTTTACCTAAATCACTAGTAATGCTATGAGGAAGCCATAACAATGCAAGAGCCGGTACTAGCAAAATGCCACCGATTAATATGTAAGGTCTTCTCCTTCCAATTCTAGATCTGGTATTATCCGAAATGGTTCCCATCAGTGGATCATTAATTGCATCCCAAGCTTTGGAAATAAAAATGACGGTCCCCGCTATCGCTGGATCAACTCCGATAATATCTGTTAAAAAGATCAGATATAATATCGAAATTATAGTTTGACCGCCACCCCCATATAAATCCCCTAATGCAAATAACCAAGTTTCCCTTTTAGTTAATTTTGCTTCCATAAAACTCTCCCATATATATGCTAAGATAGATAAATTATAGCATATAATGTTAGCGTTTACAACAAACTTCTCGAGTTTGCCAGTTAACTGATACATATTTACATTCTATTAGATTAGAACTTCTAATTATCGGTCCGAATACTTTAAACGGGTAGTCTCCGGAAATCTACAAATTATGCCGCGGTAGTATAGGCATAGAAATAACCGTCATCAACACGGATAATTGAAGGATCCGCTCATCCTCATCAAACACAGGTCAAAAACGGTCTACCTGTAACAAAAATGTTGTAATGGATTTAAAATAAGTCATCTAAAAAAACTAGCAAGTTTTTTGCTAGTTTTTTAATAGATAATTACTTTTTGATTTCAAATGTATCTCTAACCCGATGGCTAGTATCGGTAAATTTAAATATTATAGCGTTATCCTTAATTGTGATTGCCGTACCCCATAAATCCTCTTCAAAGTAGCAAGCTGTCCCGACAATAATAGGATAATTGTGCTTAATCAAGCTTTTATCCTCATTATTAGCTTCTAAAACATATGCCTGATGTTTATGCGCTGTCAGCATGAAATCTATTTTGTTTCTTTCAAGTTCCTGATTATAGCCAACATAGACCGGCCTTTCATCATCAAAACAACAACCTTCAAATTTACTTTTTTCAACATGGCTCATATGAGTTACAACAAAGTTTATTTTTGAATTATCCAACTTAATTCTTTTTAGGAATTTCAATTGTTCCTTCCTGAACTCCTTAAAATTATTGCAATTATTATATTCCGGATGGCTATCTACCTTATCCTCTCCTAAATCTAAAACAATGCCGTTTAGGCAACCTAAGGTAAACTCATAAAAGGTTTTTTTATTATTAGACGGAAAAAAATCAGTAAATATTTCTGCTAAATTGCCTCTTGTATCATGATTGCCTCTAGCAAAAATAATTGGAAGGTATCCTTTAGTAAAATCGCCTAAGAATTTAAAAACATTAATATAATCTTCCATTGCCTTAACTTCGCAGATATCACCGTTCACAATCAAAATATCTAAATCATCTTGAAAATATGAGGCACATTTATGAGCTAAATCGAATCTAGAGTGAACATCACCTATATGATAAATATTTATATTATTTTTCTTTGTAAGGGGTTTAAAAGAAAATTTTGCATCTACCTCGTCTTCAAATTTTGAAAAATAATCTGTTCTTTCGATAGTTTTTCTAAAAATCACCCTATATTCTTGATATTTATCCAATGCTTTTTGTGGTATTCTAATTTTTGCATATTTCTTTTCGGAACTTAAAACACCAGAGTTTTGTTCATAATATATTTTATTGCCGACATTAATAGCAAAAATTCCCTTTTCATAGGCATTAAGTGTTATTTCATAACTTTTACCAATAACAAATACTGATGGATAACAGCGTAAAAATTTCATTTTTTCTCCTTCGATCTATGAAAAATGCTTTTTTCACTATAAATACTAATAAAGCAGAAGTATTCTAGCTAAAAAGCTTATTTCTTCTGCTTCATTTTTAATATTTATCTTCAAAATAAAAAATGGTACACCCTTGGGGACTCGAACCCCAGACCCATTGATTAAGAGTCAATTGCTCTACCGGCTGAGCTAAGGGTGCATATCAATGCCTAATTATTATATCAAAATTATCGAAAAAATGCAAGGATTTAAAAATATTTCTACAAAAAAATATGAGTATATTATGATAATTTCATATTAAGTTATATTATGATTATTTCATTTCTAAATAAATCACTAATAACTATATAAGTAAGTACTTACTAAATTAATATATCTATAAGGGCCGCCATTTTGTATATGTC